>JALVQN010000138.1 GCA_027025555.1 Desulfobacterales bacterium | reverse complement strand
GGTCTACACGGCCTGGTCGGCGGCTTCCACCTTCCGCGCTTCAGATAAACGCGGCGGCGCCAACGGCGCCCGCATCCGCCTGGCGCCCCAGAAGGACTGGGAAGTCAACCGCCCCCGGCAACTGGCAAAGGTGATCGGCGTGCTTGAGCAAATCCAAAAGGAATTCAACGCCGCGCACGCGGGCGGCAAGCGGGTCTCCCTCGCCGATCTGATCGTTCTCGGCGGAAACGCGGCTGTGGAAGAGGCAGCCCGCGTCGCCGGCTTTACAATAGAAGTTCCCTTTTTCCCCGGCCGCACCGACGCCACCCAGGAGCAGACCGACGTTGCATCCTTCGGTCACCTGGAACCGGTGGCCGACGGCTTCCGGAACTACCTGAAACCGGGCTGTCGCTTCCCTGCCGAGCAAGCGCTCATCGACAAGGCCCGGTTGCTGACGCTGACCGTGCCGGAGATGACGGTGCTCGTGGGCGGCATGCGCGTACTCGGGGCCCACTACGGCGATATCGCCCACGGCGTATTTACCGATCGGGTGGGGACGCTGACCAACGATTTCTTCGTCAATCTCCTGGACATGGACGTCAAATGGAAACCCGCTTCGGAAGACGCCCGGTTCTTTGAGGCCCGCGACCGGAAAACAGGCGCGCGCAAGTGGACCGCCACCCGGGTGGACCTGGTCTTCGGGTCCAACTCGCAGTTGCGCGCCCAAGCCGAATTCTACGCCCAAAACGACAACCAGGAAAAGTTCGTGCGCGACTTTGCGGCGGCCTGGAACAAAGTGATGACCCTGGACCGCTTCGATCTGGCCTGGTGGTAGGCCATCGACTGACAACCGGTTCCAGCAGGCGGCGCTTTTTATCGCCGTTGAAAGGAGACCTTCAAACCGGACTGGATCCTGAAAGCCGTTATGACACACCCCCTTGGACGGCATCGTTCTCTCGGGCTCAAGTGGACACCACGGCTGTCCGTCGTTGAAAGGCGCTTCAATTTAAGGTGTTGTTGATTTTCATCAATGTTCATGCAAAATTGTAAGTCAAGATGCTCAAACCAATGGGATCATGGAAAGGAGGGTGTTTCTATGGGAGAAGAATTTGAGCCGGCTTGTGCCAGGCCCACAGGGGGCCCGGTGGGTGCAACCGAGGAAAGTCCATCGGATGCAGGGGAAACAGAAACCGTGAAAAAGGAGAAAAACATGGTCATGGTGGGACGAAAAGCGCCGGACTTTACGGCGCCGGCATATCACAAGGGAAAATTTGTCAACATCAAGCTTTCCGATTACCTGGGAAAATGGGTGGTGTTGTGCTTTTATCCCGGCGACTTCACCTTTGTCTGAGCCACCGAACTTTCGGCAGTTGCCGAAAAAGTATCGGAATTTGATCAACTGGGGGTTCAGATCCTGTCCATGAGCATCGACAGTGTCTTTGTGCACAAGATGTGGGATGAGCATGAACTGTCCAAAATGGTGGACGGCGGCATCCCCTTTCCCATGATGTCGGACGTGGGCGGCAAGGTGGGAAGCGTCTACGGCATCTATGATGATCAGGCCGGTGTGGAGACCCGGGGCCGGTTCATCATCGATCCCGACGGCGTGATTCAGGGCTATGAAGTGCTGACCCCGCCGGTGGGCAGAAACGTCCTGGAAGCCCTCAGGCAGATACAGGCCTTCCGATTGGTTCGGGAAACCCAGGGCGCCGAGGCCACGCCTTCCGGTTGGCGGCCCGGAAAGAAGACCCTCAATCCGGGTCCGGGCCTGGTGGGCAAGGTGTGGGAGGCATGGAAGACGGACATGGCCTTTGATTGACCCGGAGGCCGAAAAATCCTCGACTAGTCTGTGCCCCCGGTCAACGCCGCCTTGACCGGGGTCCACGCCTCCCAGAAGCCGGGGAAGGACTTGGCCACGCATCCGGTGCCCTCGATCCGGAGTCCCGGGATCCTGAGGGCAATCACCGCAAGGCTCATGGCGATCCGGTGATCGTCGTGGGCAAGGGTCAGGGCCGGTCGCAGGGGGCGGTTTCCGTCAATGGCAAGGCCGTCGGGGAATTCTTCAACCCCTGCCCCGAGGCGGCGCCATTCGCCGGCCACCGCCTTGAGTCTGTCGCTTTCCTTGAGGCGCAGGTGGGCCACGTTCCGGATGCGGGTTCTTCCCCGGGCAAACAACGCCACGGCCGCCAGGGTGGGCACCAGATCGGGCATGGCGGCCATGTCCACGTGGACTGCGCGCAAAGGCCCTCCGCGGACGGTTATCCTTTCGGTGCCCCTTTCAACGGCGCATCCCATGGCTTCCAGGGTGTCGAGGAAGCGGATGTCTCCCTGGAGCGTATGGCGGGGATCCACAGGGGCCGTGGTCACCGCATTGCCGGTGACAGCCGCGGCGGCCCAGAAATAGGAGGCGCTGGAGACATCCCCTTCCACGGTGAAGTCTGCAGCGCGGAAGTGTTGGGGCGCCGGGACCCGAAAGCGCGCATATCCATGCCGGTTGACCTCCACGCCGAAACGTGCCATCACCGCGGTGGTAAGGTCCACGTAGGGCTTGGAGACAAGGCCGTCCGGAACCGTAATTTCCACGTTCGTTAAGGCACAGGGGGCTGCCAGCAAAAGGGCGGATACGAACTGGCTGCTCTTATCTCCGGGAAGGCGGATCCTCCCCCCTGAAAGGCCCCGGCCGTGGATGCGCACGGGTGGAAAGCCTTCGCGTTTCAAAAAGGTAACGCGTGTTCCCAGAGTCTCCAGGGCCCGGCAGAGATCTCCGATGGGGCGTTGCCCCATTCGGGGACTTCCGGTAAGGAGACGCTCGCCCGGTCCCAGGGCGGCCAGGGCCAGGAGAAAACGGAAACTGGTGCCCGAGTTTCCCAGAAAAAGGGTCGGAGGCGGCGAAACCTCCGGGAAGTGCCCGTCCGTCCCATGGACCGCCATCTCCCCTTCCTTGATCTCCACCGGCACGCCCAGGCGTCTGAGGCCTTCCACGGTGTAAAGCGTGTCCTCACACAGCAGGGGACGGCGGATCCGGCTGGTCCCCCGGGCCAGTGCAGCGGCCACCAGGGCCCGGTGGGTCAGGCTCTTGGAAGGAGGCAATCCCACCTGAACGTGGCCTTCGGCGAAGGTTTTTCCGCGCTTCATGGGACAAGGGCCTTTGAGAGGGCCGCCCGCAGGGTTTCCATGGGCGCTTTTCGGCCGGTCCAGAGTCTCAATTGCGCCGCTCCCTGGAAGAGGAACATGTCGAGGCCGCTTATGGGGATGCACCCCCGGGCCTTGGCCTTTGAAAGGAGCAGGGTTTGGACCGGGTTGTAAACCAGGTCCATGACCACCATGCCTTTTTTCAGCATTCTATCCGGCACGGGACAGGCGTCCACGCCGGGAAACATCCCGACGGGGGTGGCGTTTACCAGGAGGTCGGCTCTGAAATCCGGCACTTCGGCTGCGGACAAAAAACGACCCCCCAGGGCCGCGGCCGCCTGCTCCCCCCGCTGTCGCGAACGGTTCCAAAGGGCAAGACGGGCCCCCCTTTCCTGAAGCGCAAAGCCCACGGCCCGGGCGGCGCCGCCGGCGCCCACCAAAAGACAAGACATCCCGGAAAGGGACCTTTCACCCAGGCGGGATTCCAGGGCCTCAAGGGCGCCTGAGGCATCCGTGTTGAAGCCCACAAGCTTTTTCCCCCGTTTGACCACGGTGTTGACGGCGCCGATTTTTTCAGCCAGCGGATCCAACCGGTCCAGGCACGCCATGACGGCCTGTTTGTGGGGTAGGGTGATGCTGAGCCCCTGGATGCCGAGTGCCCTGGCACCGCCGATGGCCCCCTGGATGTCGGCGGTTTCAAAGGGGAGGTACACGGCATCGATCCCCAGGGCTTCAAAGGCCCGGTTGTGCATCAGAGGGCTCAGGGAATGCCGCAAGGGATGCCCCACCACCCCGTAAAGGGCGGTCCCAAAGCCTATGCGCCGCCGAGTCGGTTCAGGATCCATCGGGTTTCTTCCAGAAAAAGCTGCCCGGCAGCCGTCTCTTCCCCGGCCTTGAGGGAGGCAAAGGTAAAGGCGGCTCCCAGAAGAGGCGCAAGCACCCGGCTGGGCCGCCCCTTCGGTCCCATGCAAAAGGCCACCACTCCAATTCCCAGCTTTCGGGCCAGGGGAATCAGGCCCAGGACCCGAAGGTTGTCCTCGTAACTTCGGGCCAGGGTGACGATCTTCACCATGTCTGCGTTCATTGTATCCATCCGCCACAGGAGCTCTTCCAGGGATTTTCTGTCGGGGGTTCCGTGTTGCAGGTGACAGGAAACGAGGAGCCCCGCATCCCGGCGGTTTTTTCGGATCACCCTTTTGAATTCACGGGGCATGCCAAACTCCACGTCGATCCATCGGGCGCCGGCGGCTGCCGCCCGTGTCAGGATCCGGACCTGCTCCCTGTATGTTGCCCGGCCCCTCCCCCCCTCTTTCACGGAACGATACGTGACGATCACAGGGCAGGGGGCTTGGCCTAGCAGGGTTTCCAAATCGAATGTTTCCATCAGGTCCAGCCTCAATTCCACCAGGTCTGCCAGGCGTGCGGCCCGGGTCATCTTATCCAGGGCTTCGGGGGTGTTTCGGGCACGGATGGGGACGCAGATCATGGGCAGCCCCCCTTACCCGATGTTTTTCCGAGGGCTTTTCAGAAATGTTTCCATCTCTTCCAGGTCCCTCCCCTGGATGATGTGGGTCAGGTAGCAAAGCTGGGCGTTGATCCGTTCGATCTGTTCCACGGTGTAAGGGTTGAAAAGGACCTCCGCCAGGATGCAATCGTCTCCCAGGTGGGGCAAAACAGCTTCAAAGGCTTCGCGGGTCTCCGGCAGGCTCACGGCGTTGAGGAGCAGTCGGGGATCGAAGGGGCACAGCGCCTCCACGAGCCACGCCCCCATGCGCCCTGCACCCATCACCAGGATCCTCATGACGCCCGCACCTCCTTGTAGCAGCCCATCAGCCGGAACCGGGAGGTCACCTTCCGGGCTTGCTCCAGGGCCGACCGGACCTTGTCTTCTTCCGTTGAACCCAAAAAATCCAGGAAAAAAGCGTATTCGCCGGGGCTTGCAGGGATCGATTCGATCCGGGTGAGGTTGATCCCTTGGCCGGCGAAAATCTCAAGGACGCGATAGAGGGTTCCGGCCTTGTGTTCCGTGGAAAAGACCACGGAACATTTGTGTCCCTCAAGGTCCTGGGTCTGTCTGGACAGGACCACGAACCGGGTCACGTTGCGATCCAAATCCTCGATATTTTCCTTCAAAATCTCCAGCCGATAGAGTCTGGCGCAGGCTTTGCTTGCGACGGCGGCCGCGCCCCGGGGCCTTTCCTCGGCCAGCATCTTGGCGGCGCCCGCCGTATCCGAAAAATGGATGGGTTCGATCCGGTTCCGGTGGAGGAACAAGCGGCATTGGGCCAGGGCCTTGGGATGGGAATAGGCGGCTCGAATCTCCCGGTGGTCCGTCTCGGGAAGGGCCAAAAGACAGAGGTGCACCGGAAGTTCCACGGCCCCCACGATCCGAAGATCGCTTCGGATCAAGAGGCGATTCACCTGGTCCACGGAACCTCCCAGGGTATTTTCCACAGGCACCACCCCGTAATCGAACAGCCCCGATTCCACTCCTTCAAAGACATCTTCAAAAGACGTGGTGGGGATGGGCACCGTCTCGGGATCCCAGGCCCGGGCCGCCAGTTCGCTGTAGGCGCCGTGTTTTCCCTGAAATCCCACGAGCCGGTGATCCGTATCCTGGAGGGCCTTGCTCTTGGACACGATGGCCTCGAAGATTTTTCCGATAAAGGCTTTGTCCACCAGGCGGGTGGCCCTTTCCTCCAAGAGTCCGAAGAGGGCCTTTTCGCGCTTGGGATCTTCCGCCTGGTCTTTGTACCGGCGCGCTTCCAGAACCAGCGCCATCCGCTCGTTGAGCAGGTTGAGAAGCCGGGTGTCCACCCGGTCGATCTCTTTTCTGATCCGATCAAGATTCATCCTTTACACCTCGCCACCATAGGTTTGTGATTTCTTCCAGTTCCCCAAAAGAAAGGGGCTCCACCAAGGCGTTGCCCAAACGACGGAGCCACACGAAGTGGATCCGGTCCCCGGTGCGCTTCTTGTCCCGAGTGATCTGCCTGAGCAGCGGCCCCGGGTCCTGGGGAACAGCTGTGGGGAGCCCGAGTCGGGAAAGGTGTTCGTTCAAACGCCGGGCTTCTTCAGGATCCAGGAGGCCTCTTTCAACCGAAAGCCCTGCAGCGATGGTCATCCCCAACGAGACCGCCTCCCCGTGGGAGATGCCCACGGTCTTTTCCAGGGCATGCCCGAAAGTGTGCCCGAAATTGAGAAGCCGCCGAGGGCCTTCCTCTTTTTCGTCCCGGTTCACCACCGCTGCCTTGACCCTCACCGACTCCGCCACGAGGCGCCCCAGACAGCCGGGGCGGCGTTTCCGGATCTCAAAGAGGTGGGCGCGGATGAATTCCAGGATCCCGGGCGCTGCAATGGCCCCGTGCTTGACCGCTTCCGCCAATCCGTTTCGAAGTTCGGCCTCCGGAAGGCTGGAAAGGGTTTCCGGATCGCAGAGTACGAACCGGGGCTGGCGGAACACGCCCACCATGTTCTTGTAGCCCTTGAAATTCACACCGTTTTTGCCCCCGATGGCGGCGTCCACCTGAGCCAGGAGGGTGGTGGGCACGAGACCGAAGGCAATACCGCGCATGAAGGTGGCGGCAACGAATCCTGTCAGATCGCAAACGACACCTCCACCCATGCCCACGATGAAGGAAGACCGGTCACACCCCAGGCGCAGGAGCCCGTCATAGAGCCTTGCGGCACCTTCCAGGGTCTTGGCGGCCTCCCCCGTCCCGGTTTCCAAAATCGGCAGGGACGGGCATCGCTTCCCCAGGGCCGAGCGGACATGGGGATCCGTGATGAGGAAGGTCTTGGCATCGGGCAGGAAGCGGTCCAGTTCCGCCAGCCGCCCCTCCAGATGGACAATGCAGCGGCCGGTCATGCCTTTGATCTCAATGGATGGCAACCGGGGCCTCCCGGGAGGATGGGATATGTCCTCTTTCCACCTGTGTCATGGCCCGCTGCAGGTGGAAGAGCTTTTCCATGAGGCTTTGGAACATGTCCGGCGGCATGGCCTGGTCCCGGTCGCATAGGGCCTCTTGAGGATTGCAGTGAACCTCGATGAGGATGCCGTCGGCTCCGGCGGCCAAAGCGGCCAGGCACATGGGCTCGATGATGCTGAGTCTCCCGGTGCCGTGGGAGGGATCCACCACAATGGGCAGGTGGCTGATTTCCTTGACGGAAGGGACGATCCCCAGGTCCAAGGTGTTGCGGTTATGGGTTTCAAAGGTTCGGATCCCCCGTTCACAGAGGATCACGTTGGGATTTCCCTCGGCGAGGATGTACTCCGCACAGTGAAGCCATTCCTTGAGGGTGGAGTACATGCCGCGCTTGAGGAGCACCGGGGTCCGGACCTTGCCCGTCTCCTTGAGCAGGGAGTAATTTTGCATGTTTCGGGTACCGATCTGAAGCACGTCGGCGTACTCACAGACCCAGCTGACGTCGCGGGGATCGGTGACTTCCGTAACCACGGGAAGCCCGGTGAGGCGCTTGGCCTTTTCCAGGATCTTGAGGCCCTGGAGTCCCAGACCCTGGAAGTCGTAAGGGGATGTGCGCGGCTTGAAGGCGCCTCCCCGGAGCATGTGGGCCCCGGCCGCCTTCACCGCCGTGGCGGTGCGAAGGGTCTGCGCTTCACTCTCCACGCTGCAGGGCCCCGCGATTACCACAAAGTCTTCCCCGATGCGGACATCGCCCACGGGGATCACGGTCCGTTTTCCTTCCCCGCCGTTGCAGGTCGCAAGCCTGAGCTTTTCCATGGTGGCATCTCCCTTTTCCGATTTTTTGTATTTTGTGAAGAGGTCCCTCTTCCTCGGGGCTTTGACGCGGGACGCATCCCTCTCGTCAGGGATCCCCGTCCGACCCCTTGGATGCGACAACGGGTCCCTGGGCCCTGGCACGAAGGAGGTGGTCGGCCAGGACGATGCGGACCATGGCCTCCAGGACGGGGACGATCCGGGGCACCGCGCACACGTCGTGACGCCCCTTGACCTCCAACAAGGCCGCCCGCCCGTTTCTGTCAATGGTCTCCTGCACCCTGGCGATGGAAGGAATCGGCTTCACGGCAACCCTGACGAGGATCTCGTCCCCGTTGGAAATGCCCCCCAGAATGCCGCCGGCATGATTCGTCCTGAATCCTGAAGGGGTGAGGGCATCGTTGTTTTGGGAGCCGAATGCGCGGGCAGCCTCCAGGCCGTCCCCGATCTCCACGGCCTTCACCGCACCGATGGACATGGCGGCCTTGGCGAGGTCGGCGTCGAGCTTGTCGAAGACCGGTTCTCCCAGGCCCGCCGGACATCCCGTCACCCGGACTTCCGCGATGCCGCCCACGGAATCCTGATTTCCCCTTGCCCGGCGCATGGCCGCTTCCATCCGCACGGCCGCCTCGGGATCCGGGCACCTGCAGGGGTTGGATTCAATCTCTTGGGGCTCAAAGCGCTCGGCTTTGACGCCCGCGATTTCCAGGGCATACCCCAGGACCGTGATGCCCGGCCCGTCCAGGATTTTCTGTGCCACCACGCCGGCGGCCACCCGGGCGGCCGTCTCCCGGGCCGAAGCCCTCCCCCCGCCCCGGTGGTCGTAGTGGCCGTATTTCTTGAAGTAGGTGTAGTCCGCGTGTCCCGGACGAAAACGGCCGGCAAGGATCGCATAGGGCCCGCTCTTGACGTCTTCATTGGGGATGCGCAACATGATGGGGGCCCCCGTGGTCTTTTTCTCGAAAACACCGGAGAGGATCTCTATGCGATCCTTTTCGTTTCGAGGCGAGTCCAGGGGGGCTTTCCCGGGTCTTCTCCGGGACATCTGTGCGGAAAAATCTTCAGGACCCATGGGAATGCCGGGGGGACAGCCGTCGATGACCACACCCACACAGGGCCCGTGGGACTCCCCGAATGTGGTGATCCTGAAGGCCCGTCCGAATGCATTGCCGGCCACGGTCAAGCCATCCTTTCCATCATGATCCGCGCCGCGATGCGATCGGCCACTTCCTCCACCTTCAGCAAGGTGGTGTCGATTCTGAAATCCGAGGCCTGAAGGTAGAGGGGCGTCCGATCCGAAAGCACCCTCTCGATCTCCTTTGCGGGATCAAGACCCGTGAGAGTCGGTCGTGTCAGGGCGCCTTTTTCTTCTTCTAACATGCGGCGGCGGATCGTTTCGGGTTCCGCCTCCAGCCAGACCACCCGGCCGCTTCGTTTGAGGCACATGACGTTTTGGGTATCGAGCACCACACCGCCTCCCGTGGCGATCCCCAGGCCGTCTTCGGTGCATCTCCGCCGCAGGGCCCGGGCTTCCAGCGCCCTGAAAGTCTCCCATCCATGCCGGGATACAATTTCGCCGATGCAACGCCCTTCCTGGTGTTCAATCCACTGGTCCGTGTCTATGAAGGCCATCTCCAGCTTCCGGGAAAGGACCTTTCCCACCCGGGTCTTTCCCGTGCAACGATATCCGATCAATACGATGGTCATGAAAAAATTTTTGTCCCCAAAAAAAAGCCGTGGGCGGGTGACCCGCCCACGGCTTGAATGCAAACGAATTGGCGCATATCAAGCCATGGGCATGGTCCACCCCCGGAAATAAAAATAAAAGCCGCCCACCGGCTGAATGCGTCTTTCAAATACGCTCATGGTCTTTACTTTCTCACGATAGGAATCCCTTAGACTGGTCGGATCCGACTGTCAAGAAAAAAATCTTGGCATTTCCAGAACCGCCGTCTAAACACCCCCACCATGAACGGGAACCCCCCTGAAAACCCTGACGGAAAGGACGAGTCACTGGTGGCGGCGCGATTCCATGAGGAAGGCGCGCCTGTAGAGATCTTTTTGAAAAGAAAACGCTGATTTGAAAAAGACCGCGGGTCGACCTGGATTTTCTGAGAAAAAGGGCGCACATCGCAGTCATCGGGACGGAAGCGATCCGGGCCATGGAGCGCGGCGGCCTTGCCGCCCTTCAGAAGTTCCTGGCGGCCTTGGGACAACGCCGACTCCCGCAAGCCCCATCCGTTTCCTTTCACCGCCAAAGCACCTGACCTTTTCCTGGCCGATAGGCCGTGAAAGCAGCCTGCGGGAGATTTCCGGGAGATATTTATTTCTTTGAAGCGTCGGCTTTCTTTTTAAAGCCCCGGTATTTTTGGGCCATGAGGCACCCTTTGCGGTTGCCGAACTGGCAGGCTTTTTCCGCATCTTTGAGGGCCATTTCCGCATTGCCCGTCTTTGCATGCAAAAAGGCCCGGTTGTAGTAGGCCCACGCGTTATCGGGCTTGAGCTGGATGGATCGGTTCAAGGAAGACAGGCTTTGGGCGTATTCCCCCCGCCGCATGTGGATCCAGCCGATATTATCCAGGGCTTCCCAGTATCCGGGCCGAAGGGCAAGCGCCTTTTTAAAGGCCTCTAGGGCCTCATCCCCCCGGCCCATCTTCAAGAGCGTGCGGCCTTTCCAGTAATGGGCTTCCGGGTTTTTCGGGCCCTTTTGGATCGCCGCGTTTAAGATTTGAAGGGCCGATTTCAAGCGGCCTTCCTGGTACAGGTCGTATCCCTTCCGGAGGAGACGGCGCGCAGAGGCGGTTTTGATGTCCACCGGCTTGGAACGCGGCTTTCCGACAATCGATTCGAAGATGCGGGGGACCGGGATCCCTTCTTTGAGCTGGGAAAGGGAGCGCACCCATCCCGAAAAGACCTGCATGCGGGCATGGGAAAAGAAAGTGTACCCGGCCCACAGGCCCGCCACCAACAGCAGCACCACGAAGACGACGGCCGGGATATCCTTTTCCCTCCGGGTCCCTTTCGACATGGACAGGACCGTGGGCAGGTTCCCCCGGAATTTATCCTTCCGCAAAGGGGATTCGGCCTTTTCCCGGCCCGGGTCCGGTGCCCCTTTGCGGACGTGTCCCCTTTTGGCATCGATAATCAAAAGGGTGCCGCAGGCCTTGCACCGGGTGCGGATTCCCCCGGGCGCCTCGATACTGCGAAGCTTTTCGTCCGGGATGTTGTAGGCGCTCCGGCACGAGGGGCAAGTAAAACGCATGGCCGTTTCAATCCTTGAAGTGCAAAGGCCCGGGGGATGTTTTACCGGATGGCACCGGCGATTTTTTCGCCTGTTTGCTGAATCAGCGCCATGTCTCCGGGGACCAGGTCCCATTTTGTGATGGAAAGTTCGGGGCTTCCGGCCATCCTCGGAACAAGATGGAGGTGGTAGTGCATCACCATCTGGTTCACGCCCCTGCCGTTCAGCTGGAGGGCGGCGACCCCGATGGGATCCAAGGCCTCCCGGATGGCCCGGGCCACTTTCTTGGAGGCCACATGGATGGCGGCCAGGTCTTCTTCCGGGATCTCCCAGATGTTTTCCGCGTGGACCTTGGGGATGATCAGGGTATGGCCCGGGGCTATGGGGTTGATGTCTTCAAAGGCGAAGACGCGGTCGTTTTCGTAGACCTTCACGGAGGGGATCTCTCCCTGAATGATTTTACAAAAGATGCAGTCGTTCATCGAGGCCTTCCTTTCTGTAAAAGATGCTGGGGTCCATGGGGCTTTAGCCCAACGATTTCATGATGTTTTCATCCATCCCTTGATGCGTTGAAGCCAGGGGTGTTTCATTTTCACCTTCAAAAGGACATCGCCGGGCGCCCCGCCGTGCTTTCCGGGTTTTCCCATTTTTGCCAGGCGGATCTGCTGTCCATCCCGAATACCCTTGGGGATTTTCACGATCAGCTTTTTGTCTTTGTGCCGCAGATAGTAGGCATAGGGCCCCCCTTCCCGGGCAAGATGCGGACTCAATTGGATGACATCGTGGATATCCGCCCCTTTTTGCGGTGTGCCGCCGGGCGTCAGTTTCTTGAGCAGATACCGACCGGCCCGGCCCAGCAATCCAGGGGAGGGACTCGCAGGGTTTCCCCGGTTCATCTTGCCGGCAGGGCCGAAAAAGAAGACCCCCTTGGCGAAAAACCCGGGGCGATGGACCTGGTAAGTGCGGAACGGCGTCGCCTCGGCTTCTTTAAAAATTTCGTTGAAGCCTCGCAGGCCGAAGGCCCTGGCCATCTCTTCGAAGATGGCCTGAATATCGGACCCGGAGAAGATGTCCTCATGGGCATAGGCCTTGCGAAAATGGTGCCGGGCGTTTGAGCCGAAACGGTTTCGATAGGTGTCGTATTCCCGTCTTTTCTTTTCGTCGGACAAAACGGCATAGGCTTCATTGATTCGCTTCATTTGCTCGGCGGCATGCCTGTCATTGACATTGCGGTCCGGATGATACCGGAACGCCAGGCGCCGGTATGCCTCTTTAATTTCCCTGATGGAAGCATGGGGTGAAAGTCCCAAGATCTGGTAATAATCCTGTTTGGTCATTTTAGAATCCGGTGGCTTGCGGCGGTCTTGGTGATCCAGCGGCTTGGGCGGAATCTCCCTTTCCGGTTCCGTTTGAATCTGAAAAGCCTTCATTATTAAAATGCCCTCCCGGGAAAATGTCAATGGAATAACGTCGGGACCGGACAGGATAAAACGCCGCCCAGGAAGCGGCGGAGAATGGACTTGTGCCCGGGTACTGGAGCCGGGATGTCTTTTCCTTGGTGTGGCATTATGGTAAAGGGGTTTGAAGTGCTTTTGAGGGCCGGGCAGCGTCACGGAGCAGGGCAGCGGAACGCTTCCCATGGAAAAGACCTGTGATGGGATCCTCCCTCAAAGACACCGGGGAAGCGACAGCCTGGCCGGCCCATTGAGAAAAACAGGAACAACAAGGAAAAAGGAGGTTCAAAAAATGGAAAAGAAAGTCCTCAACGCCATGAAGAAAGCGGGCAAACCGGTCCGGCCCGGCGAGATTGCCAAGATGATCGGGGCCGACAGCAAAGAGGTTTCCGCCGTCATCGCCGATTTGAAGAAAAAAGGAAAAGTCATTTCCCCCAAGCGGTGCTATTACAGCCTCGGGGAAGACTAGGCGCCGGGCGACCGCTTCTTAATTCCTGAAAGACCCGGAGGACCCCCTCCATGGCAGCATCGATCTTGTTCGGGGCGGTCCTCTTTACATCGAGGGTGCCGATGCCTTTGGGCCCATGGCGTTTGTGACCGGCCACCGAGAGGAGGTCGAGCCCCGGTTCCCGAACGTTAAGCGGAATCTTCCCCAGGGTCCGGGCGGCATCCCTATTCTTTTTCCAGAAAGGGCCGCATGGCGGCGATGACTTCAGGGGCAAGGGGGGTGGCGGCGTTACAGTCCGGACAGATGGGCTTTTTCACGGCAAACGGATCCATTCGGAAAATGGGGACCGGGTTTCCTTCGTGTCGGAGACAAAGGCCGCGAAATGGGCGCTGACGGTATCCAGGATCCGCCCGGCGTGCTGCCTGGAGACCACGGACAACAGGGACAGCAAAAGGAGCCGAAGCCCGGATCCGGATCCGGGCCAGGGGGTTCGATGGACCCGGAGGGCGCAGGTTCGATAGTAGCGCCGGGTAAAAAGAAGCATCATTATCATGGATCCCCGGCACAGGCTCCACCTGGGAAAGGCCATGAATCGGGCCATCCGAATATAGGCCGGGGCAAGGGAAAGGGCGCGCACCAGCAAGGTTTCCCGCACACTGCGGATCCGTTCGGAAAGTTCCGGGTCATGGATGTCGGTTCGCCCCAAATCTTGCTTCAACGCAGGATGGTAGGCGATTTTTCGTTTCAGGTCGTTTTCAATGTCCCGGGTGATGTTGGCCAGCTGGATGAATTCCCCGGCCTGCAGGGCGTTCTGGTAAAGCTCTGAAGACAGGGCCTCGCTTTTGTGATGAAACAGGTTCATGAGCCGGACGGAAAAGACCGTTGGATTTCCCAGGACATGGTGACAATACCGGGAAAGCTGTTCCGGGGTCCTCAGGACGCCGCCTTGCCTTTCAAAGACCTGGGAGGACCAGATCATGCCGTGGGCCATGTTGTGGACAAGCTCCACGATGATGCGCTGAAACGGCATCTTGAGCTGGGAGAATACCACATCAATGAGCCCGCATCGCTTGACCAGCAAGGTATAGATCCGGTCCGCGGCGTTTCGGGCCAAGCGCTCGTCGATATCGGGGGCCGGATCGATGGCATACCCCTTGGAATGCCGTCGAAAGCGCCGGGCAAAAGCCTTCAACTTGGCCTCCCGCTGGGCGGGATCCATGACCAGGTCCTCATAGGTGTCGAGGATCCGGCAATAGAGGTAGGCGATGGCGGCGCTGACGGCCATCTGAGAAGGCAAAAAAAGGATACAGGCGGAAAAGGTCCGGGCCGCGTGAGACAGGATTTTCCACACAAAAGACTCGGGCGAGCGGATCCGTTCCAGGCTCGAAAAATCCGGGTCAGAGCGATCCAGGATCAGATCTTGAACGATGCGATGCGGTCTCAGTAAAAAAAAAGCAATGCTCATTTATCGCCCCAAGGAAACTGATGCGTTTGATTTTGAAAAAAATTACTGGAATTTGGAAAGAAAGTCAATGAAGCGCGGAACTTTCGCGCCGTGACACGCGCATTCGGGAAACCAACGGGAAAAATCAGACCCATCCCGTGTTATGAGTCCCTTTTTTGAAGGAGGCCCTGGAGTTTCCGGATGTGCGCGTTTTCCTCTTCGATGATGCGCCCCAGGATCTTGGAAGCGCTTCCGCTGGTTACAAAAGGAGCCAGCATCTCATAAAACAAAATGCCGTCTTTTTCAAAATCGATGGCAATTTCGATGAGGGCTTCTAAGGATTGAACCTGGGAAAAGTCCACATCTTGAAGTGAAAAGGTTTGGTCTGCGAAGAAATCGCTGGCAAGGGATCGACGCATTTCTTCGAGGATATGAGGATCCTCTTCCTTTTCAAGGGTCTCTTTCAACGTTGCAAACCACCGGGCGTGCCTTTTTTCCTCTTCGGCAAGCCATTTCAAAAGATCACGGGTGGCGGCGTCGTGGACTTTACTGAGGGCGGCACGATACACGGCTTCCCCGTTTTCTTCCATTTTGACGGCAAGTGCGATGATGTCGCGGATCGAAAACATGTTCAGGCGAACCGGCTATCGATTGGAGTCAGGAGCAAGCCCGTCCAGATACCCGAGAATTCTGGACGCCGCCGCTGTGGGAGAGAGGAGGCCCTGTTCCACCTTTTGGGTCAAAACCGGCAGATGGGCTTTCATTTCCGGGTTCTTGTAGAGACGGTTCTTTATGCCTTCTTCCACCAGGGCCCACATCCAATCCAGAGACTGGCGGCGTCGCTTTGCCGCCAGTGCATTCACCGAAGACAGTTTCCGCCGATGCGCCAGGATGACGTCCCAAATCTCGTCGAGTCCGGTCTGTTCCAGCGCGCTGCATGTCAAGACCGGAGGTTTCCAGTAAGGAGACGCAGGGGCCAGGAGGCTCAACGCGCTTTCATACTCCTTTTGAGCGCGCTTTGCCTGTTCGATATTATGCCCATCGGCCTTGTTGATGGCCAATGCATCGGCGATTTCAAGCACGCCTTTCTTGATGCCTTGAATTTCGTCTCCGGCCCCGGCCAACATCAAAACCAGGAAGAAATCCACCATGGAAGCCACTGCGATTTCGCTCTGCCCCACGCCAACCGTTTCAACGATGATCACGTCAAATCCGGCCGCTTCACAGATCAGCATTGTCTCGCGGGTCTTTCGGGCCACACCCCCCAGGGTGCCTCCCGAGGGGGAAGGCCGGATGAACGCCCGGGGATGGGTGGCCAGTTGTTCCATCCGGGTCTTGTCCGCCATCACGCTTCCACCGCTTCTTTTGCTGCTTGGATCCACGGCCAGTACGGCCAGACGGTGGCCCTTTTCCACGAGGTGCATCCCGAAACTCTCGATGAAGGTGCTCTTTCCCACACCGGGAACGCCGGTGATGCCCAGACGAATGGCGTCTCCGGTATAAGGGAGGAGCGCGTCGAGGATTTCCTGGGCCAGGGCTTGATGGCTGTCCAGGCGACTTTCCACCAGGGTGATGGCCCTGGAGAGGATCCTGCGGTTCTTATCGAGGATGCCTTGGACATAGTACTTGGGATCTTCAAGGGTCATGTCTGTCGCCTTTGCAGAGATTCGACAAAGAGGCCCGGCACCGGTGCCGCAAGACCCGCCAGAACATATCCAACGCCTGAAATCCTGTCAAGGCGCGGTCCCATGTCCTTTTGAGGCCCGTGGAAGCTCCCCCTGTACCGCAAATCCCGGCTGGACAGCGATTGACAATCCGGTATCAAATCGAATAAACAGCAATGGGACGAGGCAGACGGTTTCCGAAGGCTTAGAAATGAAGGGAGGGGGATCGTGGACTTTAAAAAGCACCTCGAAACGGCATGGCACACCACCTTGGAGTATGTCGTTTCCCTGGTGATTCTCACCTTTGTCATGTTTGCCGTGTCTTTTGTCACGCTGGGCATATTGGCGCCGGTGACCCTGGCCGGTTACACCCAATCCCTCCTGTTGTTGCTTCGCACGGGGAGGGAACCCCGGGTCCAGGATCTCTTTTCCCAGATGCGCCTCTTTTTACCCCTGCTCCTTTTCGGTGTCCTTTCGTTCATTGCCGTTACCGTGGGGTTTTTACTGGTGTTTCTCCCCGGTATTTTGGTGGTTTTGGCCCTTTTCTTTTGCTGCTTTTATATGATTCCCCTGATGACGGATCGCCGGATGGGCCTCGTGGAGGCCATCAAAAAGAGCTATGCCATGGCCATGTCGGGGAACAAGCTGGAGCATGTGGTGGCGGTCATCATCTTCACGGCCCTCACGGCCCTGGGCGGAACCATTGCCGTGGGGTCCTTGTTCACCCAACCCTTGGCCACCCTCTTTTTCCTGTCTATTTATGAAGAAAAGACCGCCGGATCCGACAAACAAGGCCCTGCTGCAAAATGGCCGCCGCCGCCTCCAAAGCAAGGATCTTGATCCAGGGCCCGGGCCTGGCCGGCGTGCCGTTTCATGGATCCTGCCGGGCCGGATTTTCGGGGGAATCTCAGAGAGGCGGGACTTCACAAGGGGTTCGGTTTTGAATATCTGGATTATCGGTTGCGGCACGTTCGGAAATCGAGCCGTTGCCCATCTTTTACGGAGGCGGCCGAATGCGGTGCTCACCGTGGTGGACCCGGATTCGGAGCGCTTGGCGCCCTGGCAGGGCCGGGTCAACACCGTCATCGGCGAGGGCATTGCATTTATGACAGACAGTCTGAGCTCCGGGCCCCTCCCGGACTGGATTGTGCCTGCAGCCCCGATTCACGTGGCCTATGAATGGATATTGGAAACGGTCACCGGAGTGCGACTGGAGACGCTCTCCATTCCGGAGGATCTTGCGGCGGGGCTTCCGAATCCCGTGCCCGGCAAGGGGGGCGCCCTTTATGTGAGTTTCGCCGATTTTCTTTGTCCCGAGGATTGCCCGGAACCGGCGGATCGGTGTACGGTCACCGGCCGTCCCAGGAAGGCGCCCCTGTACAGGCGCCTCGAGGCGTGCGGCGGGTCCCATGGGCCCGTCATCGTCGTCAGGAGTCATCAGCTCGGCCCCGGTGTGGGAGGCTATGCCCCGGATGCGTTGTTTGAAGTGAAACGCCGCATCGAACGGATGGAAGGGATGTTTCTGTTGGGCACGGCCTGCCGGTGTCACGGCGTCCTGCATGCCCTCAGGGCGACCCCGAGTGCCCTTGATTCCTGAGTCGACGAAAGGATTCCAAGGATTTTTCCAAGGAGGTCGGTTGTGGAAAAAAAGCGTCACATGCCAAGTCTTTTCCGAATCGCGCCGGGGGTCCTCATGGCCGTCCTTTTGGTGTTGCCCTGGTCCCGGGGGGTGTGCCGGGCGGACAGGGGCGACGGGAAGCTGTTGGTTTATGTGAGCATATTGCCCCAACGCTATTTTGTGGAAAAGATCGGCGGCTCCCGGCTCCGGGTATTTCCCATGGTGCTGCCGGGGGCGAATCCGGCCACCTACGAACCCAAACCCCGCCAGATGGCACAATTGCGCAAGGCGAAAGTCTATTTTGCCGTGGGCGTGCCCTTTGAAAACGTCTGGTTGGAGCGGATCGCATCGGCCAATCCCGACATGACCATCGTCCACAGCGATGCCGGCATCGAAAAAAGAAACATGGCAACGCGCTTTTCCCTTGGCGACGCATCCATTGCAAAAGACCGGTCCAAGGCGTTGTCAGAAGGCCGCCCCGAGCCTGGTCAAACAACCGGGAAAGATCCCCATACCTGGCTTTCCCCTCCCCTGGCCAAGATCCATGCCCGAAACATCAAAGATGCCTTGGTGGCCGTGGATCCCGCCTTCCGGAAAGGGTACGAGGCCAATTATCAAAAACTGGAAAGAAAAATCGACGCCCTTCATGACCGCTTGAAATCGATTTTCTCGCAACTCGGCTCCCAAAGGGCTTTCATGGTCTTTCATCCCGCCTGGGGCTACTTTGCCGACACCTATGGCCTGAGGCAGATTCCCGTGGAACTGGAAGGCAAGCCCGTCAAGATGGCGCATCTTCAGCGATTGATCCACTGGGCCAGAACCCACCACGTCAGGGTCCTTTTTGTCCAGAAGCAGTTTCCCACCAAAAGCGCCCAGATGATTGCAAGGGCCATCAACGGTAAAGTGGTTTATGTGGATCCCCTTTCCCCCCGGTGGGCGGAAAACCTGCTTCGGACGGCCAGGCAGTTCAGGGAGGCCCTGCGGTAGTCTTCAATGGCTCGGGAAGTCATCCAGATCCGGGATCTTTGGTTTTCTTACGACGGCGACCCGGTCCTTCGGGAAGTGAACCTCACGGTGAAGGAAGGGGAATTCCTGGCGCTCATCGGCCCCAACGGGGGCGGAAAGACCACCCTGTTGAAGCTGATGCTGGGCCTCATGAAGCCGGACCGGGGCAGTATTTTGGTTTTCGGCAAGGCGCCTCAGGAGGTGGCCCACCGCATCGGATACGTGCCCCAGAGCCTTCATCTCAACAGGGGAATCCCCGTCACAGCCTTCGAGGTGGTGCTGATGGGACGTCGGGTGCCGGGGAGGGGACGGCATCGATACGAAAGGCAAGACCAAATGGCGGCCCGGAAAGCCATGGAGCGCATGGGGGTATGGGCCTTGCGGGACAAGAAAATGAGCGCCCTTTCCGGCGGACAACACCAGCGCCTTCTAATCGCCCGGGCCCTGGCGGCCGAACCCGAGATGCTTTTTCTGGATGAACCGGCCGCCAACATTGATGCCAAAGGTCAGGGGGCGTTGTACGAGCTGCTGAAAGCGCTCAACGCCCGTATGACGATCCTCTTGGTGAGCCACGACCTCATGGTGGTGAGCCGCCACAGCCATGCGGTGGCCTGTGTCAATGAGCGGCTCCACTACCATGACGAAGCCGAGATCACCGAGGAAATGATGGACATCTTCGAATGCCCGGTGGATTTGATTGCCCACGGTCAACCCCATCGGGTCCTGAAGCCCCATGAGGATTAAAGGATGCTGGACGCGCTTCAAATCGATTTTATCCGGCATGCCTTCATGGCGGGCTTGTTGGCCAGCCTCCTGTGCGGCGTCATCGGCACCCTCGTGGTGATCAACCGCCTCGTGTTTCTTTCCGGGGGCATTGCCCATGCCGCCTACGGCGGCATCGGGGTGTCCGTTTTTTTGGGGATTCCCTTCCTTGCGGGAACATTGGGATTTTCTTTGGCAGCAGCCCTGGTCATGGCGGCCGTCACGTTGAACGCCAGGCATCGCTCCGACACGGTGGTCGGTGTCATCTGGGCGGTGGGAATGGCCCTGGGCATCGTCCTCATCGACTTGACGCCGGGATACCACGTGGATCTGATGAGTTATCTGTTCGGCAGCATCCTGACCGTCGGCCGCTTGGACCTTTTCGTCCTTTCCGGGGCCGGGGTTTTCGTGGTCCTGGTGGTCACCTACTTTTACCATGATCTTTCTGCCATGGCCTTCGACGAAGAGTTCGCCAGGCTCCGGGGGGTCCCGGTGAGGGGGCTGTACTTCCTGCTGGTCTGCATGGTGGCCGTGTGCGTGGTTTTCATCATCCGCGTGGTGGGATTGATCCTGGTCATGGCCTTGATGACGATTCCCCCTTATATGGCCGAAGGCTACGCCAGATCCCTGCGTTCCATGATGGTCCTGGCAGTGGTCTTGAGCGCCTTGCTCACCACGGGGGGGCTCTGCCTCTCCTTTGCCTTCAACCTCACCTCCGGCGCCGCCATCATCCTGACTGCCGGCGCCGCTTTTTTCATATCCATCCTGTTGAACAAGTTTTTAAGGGCCCGGAGAAAAGCCGCCGGATGACAAGAAGGAGGCATCGCCTAAGCCTGTTGGGGATTCTGTTTTGCCTGTTGGGGCTGTCGGCCGCGGGGTGTTCTTCTTTCACCCGGTTCCAAAGCACCCCGACGGATCCCCTTTCCGCCATGATCCGCCTTTACGAGGGACCGTTGAACCACATGGCCGCCCTTCGGGGCGGAGAATGTCCCATGTATCCCTCGTGCTCGGCCTACGCCAAGGCTGCGGTGGACAAATACGGTTTTTTCATCGGATGGATGATGGCCTCGGATCGCCTTTTAAGGTGCGGCCGGGACGAAGTGCGGCTTGGTCCCAAAATTTTCATCCATGGGAGATGGAAGGTGTACGATCCCCTGGAAAACAATACCCCATGGGGGCCCCGGCAATAGTCTCGGCCCTTTCTTGAGCCGAAAAAGGGTGTCGATTGAAGATTCTCCGCCGCAGGCTCCTGGGGAATCTTCAACATCAGGAAGAAGGGGAGGACTTTTTCAGGTACAGGGTTTGGGTGGGGTAGGCGAATGCGATGCCTTCTTTGGAAAAGCGCCGGAAGATTTCAAGATTGATCGCCTGCTGGATGTCCATGTAAAGGACATAGTCTGGAGAGTCGATCCAGTAGACGACTTCAAAGTCCAGGGAATAGGCGCTAAAGCCCTTGAAATGCGCCCGTTCGAAGCGCACCGGGTTGTGGGCGCAGACGATTTCCTTCAGCATTTGGGGGAGGGCTTCGATCTTTTCAAGGGGGGTCCCATAGGACACCCCGATGGAAAAGACGATGCGGCGTTGGTGCATCTGCTTGTAATTTTTGATGCGGCTTCTAAGCAGATCCATATTGGAAAAGATGAGGAGTTCTCCCGAAAGGCTCCGGACCCGCGTGGTTTTCAGGCCGATTTGCTCCACGGTGCCCATCAAGGTGTCCACGACGATGAAATCTCCGATGACAAAGGGCTTGTCAAAGACGATGGAAAATGAGGCAAAAAGATCCCCCAGGATGTTTTGGACCGCCAGGGCCACGGCGATGCCGCCGATGCCCAGGCTGGCCACCAGGGTGGTGACATTGACGCCCAAATGGTCCAGGGCGATCAGCACGGCGATCACCCAGACCAAGATCTGCAAAACGAAGCCCACTGAACTGAGGGTGGTGACGGCCTCGGCATCGGCGGCCAACTTCTGACTCCGGTAGCGGCGGACCCAGAAGCGGATGCCCCGGGCGGCCAAGAGGGCGCACTGGAACAGGAGCGTGAGCACCGTGGCCTTTTCCACCACCGCATCTGCGCTTTCGGGCAATGTCAGCCACCTGGCCCCGAAAGAAAGGGCAAGAATCACAAGCACCGTTGTGCTGACTTGAGAGGCCAGTTCGAAAAAAAGGGCGTTTAAAAAGGCAGCGGCGTCCTTTTCCGGAACAGCGGCTTTCCGGCGGACAACGGCCAGGAGGCTCCGAAGGACCAAAAAGGCAAAAGCGGCAAGGCCGATTGCCAGGAGCCAGTCGGAAAGCAGGTTGTGATAAAGGCGTTTGTCCGAAAACATGGGCCGTTGAAAACCCGTCAAAGGGTGTATGTTAAACGCCGTCCCTAAAAGATCCGTCAATAAGAATCGCGGCGCGGCGTTCCTTTCGGTTCCTATCCCATCGCTTCTGCCTTGTCAAACCGCAACCCGGCCCTTCATGCCCAAAACGCCTTGAAATTGTATGAACTTCCCCGGGAAAGCGAAAGTCGGTTTACAAGAAGGAAAGGGCCTGTTATGAAGAAGCAGCGTTCAGCTCCCTTTGAATGGAAGGGGACCTTGGCAGGGGCAACGTGAAAGGATCAACAGGAAAAGGGGGTATCCATGTTTGAGAGACGAAAGGCCCAAAGCTCCGGAGAAAAGGTGGAGCTGGCGGAAAAACCCATGGAGAACCGGCCGGCGACGGTGACGCCAAAGGAAGGCAAGACGATCATCGGCGAAAAAATCACCATCGAAGGGGATATTCGGGGACAGGAAGACCTGATCATTGAAGGTTCCATGAAAGGCAAAATCGAACTGGAAACGCACCAGGTGATCGTGGGCCCCAAGGGCCGGTTTGAAGGGGAGATCCACGCCGACAACGTGACCATCAGCGGGCATCTCATGGGCAATATTTTTGCCACTGGAAAGGTTCAGATTACCCGGGATGCCGATTTTACCGGGGAAATCAAGGCCAGGACCATCTCGGTGGAAGACGGCGCTTTCCTCAAGGCGGTCATCGAGTTGGAAAAAAAGACCCAAAAGGCGATTCCATCCATAGGCAAGGCCGTCAAAGAGGAGACCCAGGCCACCGCGAGCCCATCGCTGGCTGCCGGCAAAACACCTTGACCCCAGCCCACGGCAAACCCCAGCCGGGCGACCCATCCACAGGGCCGGAACCCTCTGCCCACAGGAGCATGATCCTTGAGCTCTTCATGGAGCGGATGGGAGAAAGGCAAGGGGCCTGCCTTCTCGACGTGGGGCCGATTTTAGGCGCCAACATCGTCTTTTTCGCCCGGCGGATCCCCCGGCTTTTCGTCTGCGATCTGTTCCGGCATTTGCATGAAGCCCTGGGCGGGAAGCGTCCTCCGGACACGGCCTGGCGCCATCTGGAATATCCTCTTAAGCAATTTGACGGCATCGTCTTGTGGGACTTCTTGGATCACCTGGAAAAGGAAGGGGCGTTGCGCCTGATCCGCCACATACGCCGGTGGATCAAGCCCAAGGGCATGCTGGTGGTCTTTTCCCGGGATCCGGACAGATCCCTGGAACCCTTTTTTGCCTTTGAAGTTCAAAAAGAGTTCCGGCTGCATCCCAGACCGATTCCCCGGTTGTCCCTTCCTTTGTATCCGCGTCAGAACCGGGCGGTCATGGCGCTGTTGCCCGGCTTTTCATCCATAAAATCTTTCATCTATCGAAACGGTGTCCGGGAATACCTTTTCCGTTTTGAAAAGACAGAACCCGACATGAGCTGAGGCCGGCGCCGAGCCGCGTTGCTGAGGCCCTTCAGGCACCACCTGAATCAAGCAGGGAAGAGTCCCTTACAAGAACTCCCCGAATTCGGATCGGATCACCTCGTAAAGCTCGTTTCCGATGGAAATTCCGATATCGATGAACTGGGGGCCATAGCGCTTTCCGGTGGGGGTGCGGAAGGTGTCCCGGATCTTTCGGAGCCCTTCCATGCCTTTGGGATAATAGTCCATAAACCGGGAAAGGGGCGTCTTGAAAAAGGAAACCATGTCCCAGATGGTGTGGGAGAAGTTGTCCGGCCCCCACCGGAACTTGTCCCCGTCGTAGAGGCAGTCGGCCACCAGGATCCCTTCGGAATCCCGGATGGGGGGGCTTTTTTTGAAGGCTTCATGACGGCGGATGGCGCCGCAAATCTGTTGTCTTTCTTTTTCGGAAAAGGGAAAGGCCTTTAAGGCTTCTCGGGCGTAGAGGGCCCCTTTTTCAGCATGGTTGTGCTGTTTTCGCTTGATGTCGTGGAGCAGGCCTGCACAGTGCACCAGCCGCGTCTTGAGATGGATCTCGGGCGCTGCGTATCCGGCACGGCCGCCCTCGATGAGCATCAGGGCCCCGGCATCGAGGGAGACCTTGAGGGCGTGATCCAGGCCGTGCCCGAAATCGTCTTCCAGGTGCCGGGCCAGAAGATCCAGCAGCCGGAAAACCACGGGATCGGTGTCAAAGAGATTTTTCGACAATCTGTTGGCGTGGCGACAGTTGCGGTAGAAGTCCGGCTCGGGGTGGCGGGCAACGATCTCTCGGGCGCGGCTCCGAATCTGAATATAAACCGGATCCATTGGCGTCAGGGAGACGGTGTCGGGAAAGCGCCCCGGCTCAGCCGCGCGCGGACAGGCTTTCCCGGGTGTTTCAGGCCGGGTCAAAACAGGTTAAACGGCGGGCGGGGGAAGTTCCGTTTGGCAGACTTTCCATCGGCCGTCTTCTTTAACGAGCTGAAGCGTTTCTTCGAAGGGATACGTTTCACCCAAGAAAAAAATTTGTGCCACCCAGGTGAAAAAAGGGTGGATCATGCGCTTCCGCACGCCGGTGACCGTGACGGTGGCGGTGTTTGCATCGGAAAAGACGGTGCGGCTTTCCGCATGAAGGACTTTGCTGCGCATGTATGCCGGGTCAAAACCCCGGGCACGCGCCTGGTCGGCGACTCTTGACAGGAACTCGTCCACCCTGTCCGCCTCTTCATCTTTTTGGGCGGCTTGGCAAAGGAGGGTCCTCATGGACGGATCCAAGGCATAATAGGCCTTGACAAACCGGACCGCTGCGCGGCCGGGCGCATCCGCCTGGTCGGCAAAGACCAGCATGACTTGAAGAAACATGGCCAAAAGGATCGTCAGTGCAATGACGGTGCTTTTCTGGGTGTCGCTCATCGGTTTCCCTCCTGCTTTTTCAAACGCGGACTGGACTTCTTCCAGGGCATAAAACGCCTCTTGCGAATTTCCCATAGCATGGTCGCCATCGGCTGACAAGCCAAAATCCGGCATCCAGTTGTCCCGGGCGGCTCCTTTGGCCTTTTCAGGCGCACGGGACCTTCAGATTCATACCGCCTCTTTTTGCTTTCGTCCGTTATGTATCGGCAAATTTGCAGGTTGTATTAAACCCATGGCCCCGCCTCTTTGCAAGGGCAGGTGCCCTTCATGGAAACACCGCCTTCAAGAAGCTTCTCCTTGACATACAACGCCCCCTTTGTTAATTCCGCTCATGATTTTCTCCAAAAGGGGCAGGAAAAAACCGGATTAAAGGATGTCGGAGGGGAGGCGTGACGCCCGACAGTCCCGGACCCCGCGCCAGATCGCTGCATATGGCCATTCGGGATGGGGGGTAAGGCGGGGCCGGACCGATTGCATTTAAGCTTTCACCATCAAGGAGGGAGTATGGTTGATCAAAGCAACTGGGACTGGGAGACAAGGGAGAAAACGGTTCCCATGGACCCATGGAAGGACAAATTCAACTGGGTTGAGGAACCGTATGCCAGCCCCGACGGAGAGCACGTGGCGGCCGTCGTGAACCAGGATGAAGAGGAATTCAACGTCTGCGTGAACGGAGAGACCTGGGAAAATCCGTTCGAAAAGATCTGGTATTTGAGGTGGGCGCCGGATGGACGGCTCACCGCCCTGGTATCCGACATGGCCGAGTGGACCGTGGCCGTGGACGGGGTGCCCTGGGAGAACAAGTTCGCGTATGTCTGGAACACCCTGTTCAGTCCGGACGGCAAAAACATTGCCGTGGCCGCCCAGAATGACGGGATGTACTGCATGGTGGTCAACGGGAAGCCGTGGGAGACGACCTTCCAGAACATGACCTATTTTGCCATGAGCCCGGACGGCTCCAAAACCGCCGCCGTGGTCCAGGTGGAGGATTTTGGCGAAGGGGAAATCCACAAATTCCAGGAAGGCTGTTTCACCGTGGCGGTGGACGGACAGGCGTGGGAGAATAAATTCGTGAATGCCTGGAACATGGCCTTCAGTGCAGACGGAACGAAATTGGCGGCCGAGATGCGGCACAACCTCTATGACTATTCCATCGCCGTTGACGGTCGGCCCTGGGACAAGGTCTTCCAGTGCGTTTGGGAACCTGTTTTTCATCCTGTCACCGGAAGCGTCATCGCCCCGGTTCGAACAGGGGGCAAGTGGACCCTGGCCCAGGACGGCGAAATTTTATGGGAGGGACGATTTCTGCAGGCTTGGCATCAAACCTTCAGCGCCGACGGGGAAACGTTGGCGGCCATTGTCTCCCCACGCTACGGCCGATGGACCGTGGCTGTCAACGGTCGGCCCTGGAGCGTCACGTTCAGCACCCTGGTTTCGGATTTGGTGATTTCTCCGGATGGATCCACCATTGCGGCGCTGGCCAAAGAAGACCAAACATGGAAAGTGGTGGTGAACGGCGCCGCCTGGAGCAACACCTTCCATATGGCCTGGAAACCGGTCATCAGCCCGAACAATCGCCATGTGGGGGTAAAGGTGGAAAAACAGGGGAAATACACCGTCGTCATCAACGACCGCGTCTGGCCTCAAGAGTGCGAGGCCGCCTGGGATCCGGTTTTCAGCCCGGACAGTGAAAAGGTTCTGCTCAGGACCGTGGAAAATGGCCAATACCTTCGGCGTATCCTGCCGGTAACGGAAATTACAGGTTAAGGGGGTGACCATGCACGATCTCTATCAATTTGTAAGCGGCCCGCTGGCCTGGGTGGCGTTTATCCTCTTTGTCGGGGGGAGCCTCTATCGGATGATCGCCATGCTCGTGGAAGTAAAAAAGAAGGAACCCTTTATTTTTACATACATGAGTTTGAAGTACAGCCTGCGATCCATCGTGCACTGGATGACGCCCTTTGCCACCTATAACTGGCGGAGGAAACCGGTTTTGACCGTGGTCACCTTTGCCTTTCATATCTGCCTCTTCGTGTCCCCCATCTTTTTGCTGGCTCACGTGACCCTGTGGGATGAATCCTGGGACATCAGCTGGTGGACATTGCCCGATGGGGTGGCGGATGTGATGACGCTGATCGTGATTGCCGGCTGTGTCTTTTTCCTGCTCCGGCGATTGACTCAGCCCGAAGTTCAGTTTGTGACGTTTCCCTCCGATTACTTCATCTTGGCCATCGTTGCCGCCCCGTTCGTCACCGGGTTTTTGGCTTATCACCAGTGGTTCGGGTATCCCATGGTCATGGTGCTGCACGTTTTGGCGGGCGAGGTGATGCTGGTGGCCATCCCCTTCACCCGGTTGAGCCACATGATCTATTCACCCTTTACGCGCGCCTATATGGGATCGGAGTTCGGCGTCATTCGCAAGTCGAAGGATTTCTAATCACGATGTTGCTCACAGACCCGGACCCTCCAGGCATTCGTTAGCGGAGGATCCGGAGTAAGGAGGAAATACCATGGCGGAACCAGCCGTAACCCAAGATGAAAAGAAAGAAGAAGAAGAACAGAAAGTCGTCGATGAAGGGATCGAGGTGGGCATCTCCCGACTGACGGAAGCGCGCATCGAACAGGTCATCAACCAGGTCCTCAACACGGAAACCGGGGCGCGTCTCAAAACTTACGTGAACACGTGCATCCATTGCGGCCTTTGCAGTGAGGCCTGCCACTATTACATGTCCCACGACAAGGATCCCAAATGGTCTCCGGTGGGCAAGGTGAAGCAGACCCTTTGGGAGATGATCCGGAAAAAGGGCCGGGTGAGTCCCGACTTCATGCGCCGGGCCGTGGAGATCGCCCAGACCGAATGCAATCTGTGCCGACGCTGCCTTCAGTTTTGCCCCTTCGGCATCGACATCGCCTACCTGATCAGCATGGTGCGCCGGATCTGTCATAAACTGGGGATCACCCCCTTGTACATTCAGGACACGGCCCACAGCCACAGTGTCACCATGAACCAGATGTGGGTGAAGGGGGATGAATGGCCGGACACCCTCCAATGGCAGGAGGAAGAAGCCCGCGGGGAGTTTCCGACCTTGAGGATTCCCCTGGAGAAGGAAGGGGCCGACATCATGTATTCGGTCATTGCGCCGGAGCCCAAGTTTCAGGCCCAGCTGATCTACCAGGCGGCCGCCATCATGGAGGTGGCCGGTGTGGACTGGACCATGCCCGCCGATATGGGATGGGACAACAGCGACATGGCCATGTTCACCGGCGACAACGAGATCATGGGACGGGTCAAACGCACCCATTTCGAACTGGCCGCCCGTCTGCGGGTCAAACGGATCGTCATGGGCGAATGCGGCCATGCCTTCCGATCGGTCTACGACACGGGAAACCGGTGGCTGGGATGGAGCCATCCGCCCATTCCCATCGTCCATGCCATCGATTTTTATTGGGAATTGTTGAAGGACAACCGCATCCCCATCAAGGAGAAGTACCCGGAACCGGTCACCCTCCATGACCCGTGCAACGTGATTCGGGGCGGCGGCCTCATGGAAAAGGCCCGTTATGTGGCCCACGCCCTGTGTGAAACCGTCGTTGAAATGCACCCGAACCGGGAATACAACTATTGCTGCTGCGCCGGAGGCGGGGTCATCAACTGCGGGCCTCCCTACAAGCTGAAACGGGTCAAGAGCAACCGGGTGAAGGCCGAGCAATTGATGGATGCCAAGGCCAGGGGAGCCAAGGTGATCATCTCCCCGTGTCACAACTGCCACAGCGGGTTGAAAGACATCAAGAATTACTACGATCTCCACATGGACATCAAATTCTTCGGGGACATCATCTATCAAATCATGGAGAAACCCGAATGATTCGAAGGAGAACCAACATGAAAAAGGGGATGACCATCATCGCTTGTGCTTTCTTTCTCTTGCCGTTTATGTTACTTTCAGTCCATTCCCAGGAAGATATGGAGTCGGTGGACCGGAGCGTCTTTGACAACCCCCAGAGGCCTGCCGCTGTCTTCAAGCACGAAGCGCACAACGAGACGGCCGGAATCGAAGAGTGCAACGAGTGCCACCATGTTTACGAGGACGGGAAACTCGTGGAAGACGAGTCCTCCGAGGATCAGAGATGTGCGGATTGTCACGGCCCCGAGGACCAGGGCAACCAGCCGTCTCTTGTGAAGGCGTTCCATGTGAACTGCAAAGGGTGCCACAAAAAACAAAAGAAGGGCCCCATCATGTGCGGTGAATGCCATGTGCGGTAGTCCCATCGTCAGGCGGCGGGGAGCAGCGTGCCCGAAACCCAAATGAGAGAGGTCTGTCATGGCAAAAAAGATTTTAGTAATCGACGATGATCCGGTGATCGTGAAATACCTGGTCAACCTCTTCGAGGACAATGGATACGCCACCTGCACCGCTTCCAGCTCCATGGAGGGGCTGGACGTGGTGAAAAAGGAAAAACCGGACCTCATCACCCTGGATCTGCAAATGCCCAAGGAATGGGGGCCCCGATTCTATCGGAAGCTCAGAAAAGACAAAGAACTGAAAGATACGCCGGTCATCGTGATCACGGGAATCGACGGCGACCATGCCGTAAAAGACGCCGTGGCCTATCTCGCCAAACCTTTTGATCCGGACAAGCTTCTCGGGATCGTAAAGAGAACCATCGGATAAGTCCCGGGAAACCGGGTTGCCGCATGGCAGGATCCCGCGCCGTGGCACGGCCTTCCTGCAGCACGCGGCCGGTATCGCCCTCCGGGTCCGGCTCCCGGATCCTTGTTCCGTCCAGACGGCCCGCCTCAGCCCGGATCGTGTCCCGAAAACGGTTTTTAAGGCCGCATCCGCCACGGGCTTTCATGTCTCCCGCAACCCCGTCATGATGGAGGGCCGCCTCGAACTGCTCCGGTATGGGGTCGACCAGAGCATTGGTCATACCTGTCATCGGTACGGAAACCCGGGAGAGCGGGGCCTGGCTGACGCATGAAGCCGACGCGGACCGAAAAGGGGTTGAAACGGGGCTATCTCTTCGTGATCCTTGCCGCCCTCTTGTGGGGAATATCCGGATCGGGCGCCAAGTTCCTGTTTCATTCCGGGGTCAGCCCTTTTCAACTTGTCCAGCTTCGCCTGACCCTTTCGGCGGGGATTCTGTTTGCCGTGCTGGGGCTGTTTCGCCCCATGCTGCTTCGTATATCGGTGAAAGATCTGGGCTATTTCATCCTTTTTGGCGTGGTGGGAATGGCCGGAGTCCAGTTTACCTATCTTTATGCCATCAGCAAAATCCATGTGGCGGCGGCGATCCTCCTCCAATACCTGGCCCCTTTTTTCATCGTGATCTATTCCGCGGTTTTCCTGAAGGAAAGGCCCACGCCGGTGACCACCCTTTCCCTGGCGGGCGCCTTTTTGGGATGCTACCTGGTGGTGGGCGCCTACGATCTGGATTTCTTGTCGTTAAACCGCGCCGGCATCCTCAGCGGGATCCTGTCCGCCGTGACCTTCGCATGGTACGGGGTTTTCGGGGAATACGGGATGCGGCGTTACAATCCCTGGACGGTGCTTTGTTTCGCCTTTGTCTTTGCCGCGCTGATCTGGAACGTGTTCCATCCCCCCCTGGAGGCCTTCTTCCAAGACTATTCCCCGGCCCAGTGGGGATGGATTCTTTATATCGCCGTCCTCGGAACCCTGGTCCCCTTTGGATTGTATCTCCAAGGGGTCGGTCTCATCCGAGCGGCCCGGGCCAGCATCACGGCCACGTTGGAGCCCATTTCCGCCGGGATCCTCTCGGCCGTCTTTTTGGACGAAATCCTGTCGCCCCTTCAAATCTTCGGGGGGGCCCTGGTCATCGGCGCAGTGATTCTGCTCCAGCTCGATCAGGGGTATGATGAAAAAGCGCCGGCGCTCATCCGGGCCCGGGCCGTGAAGGCCGCCGAAAACGGGAAAAGATCCTGAACGCGATGCGTGCCGCCGCCCGCATTTTCAGGAAGACGTGCGTTGCATGCCGCGTTTCGTCTGCATGAGGTAGGTGCCGTCGGTGACCAGCACGGTCCGGCCGTTTTGGTTCACCACATGGTATCCCAGAATCACCAGGCCCCGCTGCGGGTTTCGCGTGGGCCGTTTGCCTTTTACCGTGATCCTCGACTGGACCGAATGCCCCGGATGCACCGGTCGTTTGAAGACAAGGCCTTCGAACCGCACCACCGCCACCACGCGGTCAAACCATCCCACCTTTCTCACCAGACCCATGGCCACCGAGAGGATCATGGGGCCCGGCACCAGCCGGAAGGGGTGCCCCATCTGCCTTGCGGCCGCGTCCTTTTCAAAAAGGGGCAAGTGCAGGCCGGAAAGCCCCAAAAAGGCGTCCAGGTCCGCTTCTGTAATCCGCCTTTGGGGGGTTGTTATCTGGCTGGAAACCTCAAATTCTTCGAAAAACACAGGATCTCCTTTCGGTTGTTGGATCCATTCATCAAAGGGTTTCTAATGTCAGAAAAAGGGCTCCTTGACAAGCCATGGGGGCCCCAAACCTTTTCCAGGCGATATTTGAAGATAGATTTTTTAAATCCGGATGGATACAAGCATCGATATTTTCAATTTGACTGATCGTTTATGCCGATATAGTGTAAACGAAGGAACACGCCGGTTGAAAGGAGGGGACCGGTCGGTGCAAGGCAAACAGGTCCGAAAAGGAGAAGAAAAACCATGAATTTAAAGACACGATCGACACCGGTGCGGTTGACCACCACCGTGGCCGGGGCGGGCTGAGCCTCCAAGCTGGCGCCAGGGGACCTGGACCGGGCACTTTGCGGCATGGCCTTTCCCACGGACGAACATGTCATGGTGGGTTTGGATGTGGCCGACGATGCCGGCATCTACAGGGTGTCGGAGGATCTGGCCCTGATCCAGACCGTTGACTTTTTCACCCCCGTGGTGGACGACCCTTATGATTTCGGACAAATCGCCGCGGCCAACGCCCTCAGCGACGTCTATGCCATGGGGGGGACGCCGAAAACCGCCATGAACCTGGTGGCGTTTCCGGCCCGGGACATGGACCTGGGAATTTTAAGGCGCGTCATCCAGGGCGGGATCGACAAGTTGAAAGAGGCCGAGGTGGTGCTCATCGGGGGCCACAGCATCCAGGACAAAGAACTGAAATATGGGCTTTCGGTCACGGGATTCATCCATCCGGATGCGGTGCTCACCAAGAAGAACCTCCGGCCGGGGGATGGCCTTGTCCTGACAAAGCCGCTGGGCACGGGGATTCTCAACACGGCCATCAAGGCGGCCTCGGCCCCGGGATCCCTCATTGAAGAGGTGACCCGGATCATGGCGGCCCTCAACAGGGCAGCGGCCCAGACCTTGAAGGATTTCCCGGTTCATGCGTGTACCGACATCACCGGATTCGGACTCTTGGGACACCTGGTGGAGATGATGGACGGATCCAACGTGCATGTCCGTATTTTTTCAGACCGGGTCCCGGTGATCCGGGAAACGCTCTCCTTTGCGGCCATGGGGTTCATTCCGGGCGGCGCCCACAAGAACCGGGAATTTTTCGAAAGCAAAATCGAATTCAGCGCCTCCGTGGACCGGGCCATGCAGGACGTGCTTTTCGATCCCCAGACCTCGGGGGGGCTGCTGGTCGCCCTGG
>JALVQN010000137.1:8323-32412 GCA_027025555.1 Desulfobacterales bacterium | reverse complement strand
TCGGGAAGACTTTGGACCGGGTCCTTTTCACCCTTGCCCGGGCCCTGGTCAAAGACGGTGAAGGGGCCACGAAACTGGTGGAGATCGTGGTGCAGGGCGCCCCGTCCCGGCAGGCGGCCCGCCGGGTGGCGGAAACCGTCGCCACCTCGAACCTGGTCAAGACCGCGCTTTTCGGCGAAGATGCCAACTGGGGACGGATTCTGGCGGCCGCGGGCAGGTCCGGCGTGCCCGTGGACTTGGAAAGGATCGATCTTTCTTTTGACCATGTTCTCCTGGTCAAGGGCGGGGCGTACCAGGGCAAGGCCGCCGAAGCCGATGCCGCCCGTGTCTTGAAGAAGCCGGAATTTTGCTTGACTCTCAATCTGGGCCTCGGCGCCGGCAGCAGTTCCATGCTGACCTGTGACCTTTCCCTCGACTACGTGAAGATCAATGCCCACTATCGAAGCTGATTTACGGTCCAACAGGCCCTTTCGGATATCCGGTGTTCCGGGAACCCTTTTTTCATGTCGCTGATACGCCTCCAGAAATTCTTATCCAAAGCCGGCCTTTGTTCCAGGCGGAGCGGGGAGGCCATGATCCGTTCCGGCCGCGTTTCCGTCAACGGAAAACCGGTCACGGTGATGGGTACCCGGGTGGATCCCTCCAAAGACCGGGTGACGGTGGATGGAAAAGCCGTGACCCTCGGGGATCCGCCGGTCTATATCGCCCTCAACAAGCCCCGGGGGGTCGTCAGCAGTTGCAGGCACCCGGGGCAACGGGTGGTCGTGGATCTGGTGAAGCATCCAAGCCGCCTGTTTCCGGTGGGCCGCCTGGACAAGGATTCCACGGGGCTTCTGATTCTCACCAACGACGGGGGGCTCCACCACCGGCTGCTCCATCCTTCTTTCGATCATGAAAAGGAATACGAGGTTACCTGTGCCCGGCCCATTGGAGACGAGGCCCTGTCAAAAATGGCGGCCGGCATGCGTCTCGGGGAAATCCGGACGCGTCCGGCACGCATCAAACGCCTTTCTTCCACAGCCTTTCGCATCGTCCTTACGGAAGGGAAAAACCGGCAGATCCGCCGCATGGTGGAAAAGGCGGGGAACCGGGTGGTGGCCCTGAAACGCATCACCTTTGCAGGGATCGGACTGGGGAAGCTTCCCGAGGGAAAATGGCGCTTTCTGACCCCCCGGGAGATCCGGCGTCTGACGGAAAAAGTGGGCGCATCCAAAGACCGGAACTGTCCCAAAGACAGCCCGAAGCATGAAAAGGGATCCATGGAGGACTCTTGTGGTCACATTTGAATCTTTGATCAAAAAAAAGGATCGCCTGGCCGTCGTGGGACTGGGCTACGTGGGGCTTCCCCTGGCCGTCGCCCTTTCCCGTCATTTTGACGTGGTGGGATACGACCTGGACGCCCGCCGCATCGCCGAACTTTGCTCCGGACGGGATCAGACCCTGGAGGTCTCAGAAGAAGAGATGGCACGGGCCCAGGTGGACTATACGCACCAGGCTGAAACGCTGGCGTCCTGCCGTCTGATCATCGTTGCGGTGCCCACACCCATCGACCGGCACCGGATACCGGATCTCAATCCCTTGAAGGGTGCCTCGAAAACCGTGGGAAAGCACCTGAGCCGGGGAAGCTGTGTGGTCTTCGAGTCCACGGTCTATCCCGGCGCCACCGAAGAAGTCTGCGTGCCCATCCTGGAAAAGGCCTCGGGGCTGGTGATGGGGCGCCATTTCACCGTGGGATACTCTCCGGAGCGGATCAATCCCGGGGATCGCCGGCACCGTCTTGAAGCCATCGTCAAGATCGTCTCCGGAAGCGACGCCGAGACGACCCGGCTCTTGTCCCGCATATACGGTCAGGTGGTCACAGCAGGAATCCATCCCGTCTCTTCCATCAAGGTGGCGGAAGCCGCCAAGGTCATCGAAAATACCCAGCGGGATCTGAACATCGCCTTGATGAACGAACTGTCCATGATTTTCGACCGCATGCACATCGACACCCGGGAAGTTCTGGAAGCCGCCGGGACCAAGTGGAACTTCCTCCCCTTCACGCCGGGCCTCGTGGGCGGCCATTGCATCGGGGTGGATCCGTACTACCTGACCTTCAAGGCCGAATCCCTGGGGTACCATCCGGAAATGATCCTTGCCGGACGCCGCATCAACGACAACATGGGGAAATATATCGCCGAGCGCACGGTCAAGCTCCTCATCGAAGAAGGGCGCCAGGTCCGCGGCTCTTCGGTGGCGGTACTGGGTGTGACCTTTAAGGAAAATGTCCCGGATATCCGCAACACGCGGGTGGGGGATATCATCCGCGAGCTGGCGGATTACGGCATACGGGTACGCATCCACGACCCCCTGGCCGATCCCGAGGAATCGAAGGCCTATCTGGGGGTTAAGCTCGAAGCACTGGAAGCATTATCCGGAGTGGACGGGGTCATCGTGGCGGTCATCCACGATGCCTATAAAGAGATGGGCCTTGAAAAGATCGCCGGTTTATGCGGCAATGCCCCGCCTTTGATCGTGGACGTGAAGGGCGGCTTCAGCCCCGCCGAGGCCAGGCGAAAAAAGATTCGTTACTGGCGGCTGTAGCGAAAAGAAACGCTGAAAAACCGGACAAAGGAGTCTGTTTTGCAACGTGAAAGCGTGTTGGAACCCATCGCCCACGGGGCGTGGGACGGTGGGATCGTGGTGGACAATTCCATCTTTGAAAACAAAAACATGTTCTTCAAGGGGGACATCCCCGTCAACAACCGGACCATCGAGGAGCGCATCGGTGTCCGCACACGCATGGCGGCTCCCCCCGATGAGCGGATCGGGGTGACGGCCCTGCAAAACCTGCTCCGACAAAATTCCCTGGACCCTTCGAAAATCAAGGTCGTCATCGGTGCCACCAATGTGGGCGATGACAAATACGATCACGGCCCCCTGATCCGCCATCCCTTTGAAATCCTGAAAAAGGCCTGTCCGGATGCCCTTGTCTTCGATCTTTACGCCGGGTGTCCCGGCTATAACGTGGCGGTGGAGGTGGCCTTTGTGCTTTCCATGAGCGGTTTCCTTTCCCCCGGGGATCTCACCGTCATCGTCGGGGCGGAGAACATCCATCGGGCCCAGGCGTTCCGGCCCGATGATACGGCCCATATCATCTTCGGGGACGACGCCATGGCCACGGCCCTGGAGACTAAGGCCACACGAAAACCCCAAGGAACATGCCGGTCCCGGAAAATCGCCGATTTCACCGTCTCAAAGGACCCGGTCACCGAGATCGCGGCGCATTTATTCTCCGGGGCGGGAAAGGACGGCCTGGACGGGATCCTCATAGACAATCATCTGGGGAGCTTGGTGTACCGCATCCCGGCCGTTGCCGCAAGAATTCAGCATGCCCTGGTTGAACAGACGTACCCGGAGGCGGCCCATGAGGGGCGGTTTTCCCGATTCAAAGACGCCTTGAAGTTCTACGACCGGCATGCCCCTTTCTTCGCCTTTGACATCATGACCCTGGGCCCCAAGCCCCAGGCGGTGGAAGCCCTTGCCAGGGCGTATGTCCAGTCCGGAAAGTACAAGAGGGTGGCCGCCGTCTTTTTATCCGGGGACCTTTCCGGCAAAATCACCCTTCATGAAGGGGAGGGATACACTTTCCAGGCCCCGGCAAAAGGGATCATCGATACCTGGACCCGAACCCACGGGTGTTTTGCCGATTATATCCATGCCTGTCAGGAGGCAGACGGCGTATTCGGGAAAATGGACGGCAAAGGGGTCTTCCTTTACGCCACCCGGAGCGCGCCGGGCCACCTGGCCCGCCTCTTGAGCCCCCACGGCCTGTCCCTGGCCCAAGTGGAGCTTTTGATCGAACACCAGGCCAATTTCGCCATGATCCCCATGACCCTGGAGCAGCTTTTCAACGGTACCGGCGGAGACACCAAAGAGACGGTCACCGATTTCATTGCCAATAAAATGGCCACCAATATCCATCTCCGGGGCAACTGTTCGGTGGTCTGCATGCAGCGGCTTCCCTACGACCTCCAGCGGGGCGCCCTGCAGCCCGACACCATCCAGGGCTATCGCGTCAACCAGAACCTGGAGAAGCTGAAACACGCCAAGATCATCGTCAACGACAGCGTGGGCGCCGGCATGACGCGCAGCGCCTTTTTGCAGCGCCTGTAAAAACGGCGGGCATTCTTGCCTTTAAACCGGAAGGTCTGCCCCCAAAAGGCCTTTGCCTCCGAAGGGGATTTAACCGGGCATTCCGGACCTGCGCCGCTTCCTGCAAGGGACGGCAGGTATGCCCGCTCGAAGTGCAACATTCAAATGAGAAACGATGCCCTTGTCGGTCGCCTGGGGGGAGATTCTCCCGCACACCGGGAAAGGGGGCGGATTCGATACGGCAGGGAATGCGAGCTGGCATGTCCGGCGTGTGACAGGCGTTGAAAAAGGAAGGTTCAAATGCCCTTAGGGCATCTTGAGTGCCGTAAAAACCTGATGTTCTCATTGACGCTTCCAGAAAGGTGTACCTTATGAGTGTCTCCGTGCTGCTTCTTGCCGCCATTTTCACCATTTCCTTTGTCTTGACCATGGTGGGTCTGGGCGGCGGGCTGATCTTTTCGCCCTTGTTCGTCCTTCTGGGGTTCGCCAAATCCCAGGCGGCTTCAGCGTCCCTGTTTTTGAACCTGATCGCCGCCGCTTCCGCTGCTTTCACCTATTCCCGAAAGAAGATGGTGGATTTCCCCTTGGCCATCCCCTTGATCATTTCATCGGCCCTGGCGGCGCCCGTGGGCGCGTATTTGAATGTGAGGATCGATCTGAAGCCGTTTTTGGTGATCATGGCCGGGGTGCTTGCCCTGGCCGGGGGACGCATGTTCATCACGCCGGCAGCGGACACAGAAGCCGTCCATATCGGTCCCCGACGAAAAATCCTGGGCGGGGCCGCGGTGGGGGCCTGCATCGGTGTCATGGGCGGCCTTCTGGGCATCGGCGGCGGGGTCTTCGTGGTGCCGTTTCTCATCTATGCCCTGAAGATCCCCATTAAAAGGGCCGCCGCCTCCTCCACCTTCATCGTGTGTTTTTCCTCATTGACAGGGTTTCTGGGATACGCCTCCGCCAAGCAGATCGACTGGGCCTTCATCCTGCCCGCCGCCGTGGCTTCCTTTGTGGGGGGTCAGGCGGGATCCCGCCTCATGAGCAGCCGGCTCAAAGGAAAAACCATCCGCATCCTGTTTAGCCTCATCCTTTTCTTTTTATGCGCCAAACTGCTGCATCGCGCCTTGTTTTCGTAGACCCGTTTCAAAAGGCTCCCATAAGCTGTTTTAGAGGCTTCTGAAAAAGGCCTTTTCCAGGAAGGCATCGCTCCATTGGATGAAGGCGGGGCGTCCATGGGGACAATGGGCGGGATTGCGGCAGGCATGAAGTCCGGCGACAATGGCTTCCATGGCCTCCTTTGAAAGGGTCTGCCCGGCTCGAACCGCGCCGTGACAGGCCACCACCGCCAGGCAAGCGTCCAGGGCCTTTTCCAAAGATCCCGCAACACCGGTTTCGGCGGCCTTTTCCACCAGCTCGCGAATCATGGGCATCAAGGGTCTGCCTTTTAGCACGGCAGGCGTCGATTTGATCACGAAGGTGTTTTCTCCGAAGGATTCCACCTCCATGGCCAATGCATTGAGGGCGGGCAGCAGTTTCGTGAGGAGGGCACTTTCCCGAAACGGCAGCTCAAGGACTTCCGGGACAAGCAAGCGTTGTCCGGAAGGACGGTGGGCGTTTCGGATCTGTTCATATAGGATCCGCTCATCGGCTGCATGCTGATCGATCAAGAGAAGGCCTTCCCTGGATTCACATACGATGTAGGTCTGGCGAAACTGCCCGATCACCCGGGGGAAATCGGTTTCCGGAGCCTTCCACAGGGGCGCCTGGGGCTCTTTGAGTTCCGGGACCTTCGGGGACGCCGGCAGGGGTCTTGACTCGAAGGGGACGCCCTGTTTGCGGACTTCAACGCCCGGCCCGCCGGGGTTGCTTCCGGGGCGCCAGGAAAAGGTCCTGGCGCCCAGGGTCCTTGCCACGGCCGCGGCCACCTGGTCATGGACCCACCGGGGCCGGGGAAACCGGACTTCACTCTTGGTGGGGTGGACATTGACATCCACTTGATCTTCGGGCAGGCCCACCATGAGGACCGCCAGTGGAAAGGCCCCCTTCACCAGCCTTCCCCGAAACCCTTCCATGAGGGCGTGCCGGAGGACCCGGTCCCGGACGAAACGGCCGTTCACATAAATGTAAATGGCGCGGCCGGTGCTCCGGGTTTCCTCCGGAGAGGCGATCCATCCCCGGAGGGTGAGCCCGTCTGCGGCATGCCGGACCTCGTGGAGCTTTCCGGAAAGATCGGCGCCCAAAACAGCCACCACCCGTTTAAGGGCCCCGGATTCGGGGGAAAAGCGCCGAATCGTTTTCCCGTTGCTGATCAGCTCAAAGGCCACCCCCGGCCATCCCAGGGCGATGCGGTCGACGGCATCCACGATATGCCCCATTTCCGTGGGAACGGTCTTTAGAAACTTGCGCCGGGCCGGGGTGTTGAAGAAAAGGTGCTCCACGCTCACCAGGGTGCCCCGGGGCGCCCCGGTTTGGGCGACGCGGAGGATTTTTCCGCCTTCCACGCGGATCTCGGTTCCCGGACCCTCGGGATCCGCGTTGGTCACGAGGGTGAACCTGGAAACCGATGCAATGCTGGGGAGGGCTTCCCCCCGGAAACCGAGGGTCTTGATGTTAAAAAGGTCCTTGTCCGTTTGAATCTTACTCGTGGCGTAGCGTTCCAGGGCCAGCAGGGCGTCGTCCCGTTCCATGCCGACGCCGTTATCCGAGACCCGGATGCGGGTGCGCCCCCCTTTTTCCACCTCAACATGGATCCGGGAGCTTGCCGCATCCAAGGCATTTTCCACGAGTTCCTTGACCACCGAAGCGGGGCGCTCCACCACCTCTCCAGCGGCGATCTTGTTGGAAACGCCTTCAGGCAGGATGCGAATCTTGGGCACGCGTCCTCTACACGGGGCCGACGGCGGACACGCCATCCGGCCCACCTGTCCTTTATTCCGGGGGGTTCTGTTTTTTGTGGACGGTTTTGGCCAAAAACTCCGCTTCCATGGGCGACAGATCGAATTTCAGGCAGGCCTCCCGGACCAGGTCCCCCATGGCCTTTTCCGGGTCGAAAGCGGCTTCTTCCAGGACCCATTTCACCGCTTTCCTCAAGTGTTCCCCCTCGGGCTCAATCGACATGGCTTTTCCTTTACAATGGCGGTTTTTTCAAATGAAACGCGGTGGCTTCTTCAAAACAAAAGGCGGCACGGTAGAGCATGGCTTCCTCGAAATGGTTTCCCATGAGCTGGAGTCCGATGGGAAGCCCCTCCCCTGAAAATCCGCAAGGAATGGAGATCCCGGGGATCCCCGCCAGATTGGCGGACAGGGTGAAGACATCGGAAAGGTACATGGTCAGGGGATCCTCCACCTTTTCCCCGATGGGAAAGGCCGGAGTCGGCGCCACAGGAGAAAGGAGCATCCGGCATTTCTCAAAGGCCTTCTTGAAATCTCGAATGATCAGGGTCCGCACCTGGGAGGCTTTCTTGTAATAGGCATCGTAATATCCGGCGGACAGGCAGTAGGTGCCGATGAGGATCCGGCGCTGCACCTCGGGGCCGAACCCCTTGCTTCGGGTTTTCCGGTACATCTTACCCAAATCGCCGACCCCCGGGGCCCGGAAACCGTATTTCACGCCGTCGTACCGGGCCAGGTTGGAGCTGGCCTCCGAGGGCGCGATGACATAGTAGGCCGCCACGGCGTAGGGCGTGTGGGGGAGGGATACCTCCACGCACCGGGCGCCGAGGCCTTCCATGGTTTCAATGGCCTTTGAAACGGCCTGGGACACCGATTCCTCCATGCCCTCCAGGGAGCGATATTCCCTGGGCACGCCGATGGGGATTCCCTTGAGGTCGGCCCCAAGCGCCTGCGAGTAATCCGGGACACCTTCCGGCGCCGAGGTGGAATCTTTCGGGTCGTGTCCCCCAAGGACTTGCAGGAGCAAGGCATTGTCATAGACACATTTTGTCAGGGGGCCCACCTGGTCCAGGGATGAGGCAAAGGCCACCAGACCGAACCGGGAGACCCTGCCGTAGGTGGGTTTCATCCCCACCACGCCGCAATGGGAAGCGGGCTGCCGCACGGATCCCCCTGTATCGGATCCGATGGCACCCAGGCACATGTCCGCGGCCACCGCGGCGGCGGAGCCGCCGCTGGATCCCCCTGAAATCCGGGTGAAGTCCCATGGGTTGCGGGTCGTTTTAAAGGCCGAGTATTCCGTGGAAGAGCCCATGGCGAACTCATCCATGTTCGTCTTCCCCACGATGACGGCCCCGGCTTCCCTCAGGCGCCGGATCACCGTGGCGTCATAGGGAGGGATGAAATTTTCCAAAATCTTTGAACCACAGGTGGTGCGGATGCCCCGGGTGCACAACACGTCTTTTACGGCGATGGGAATCCCGGCCAAGGGGGGGATATCCCCGGAAGCGATCCGCCGGTCCGCTTCCCGGGCCTGGGCCATGGCGGAGGATTCACAGAGAGTGATGAAGGCGCCCACCTTTTCCTCGAGTTCGTGGATTCGCGCCATCACCGCCCGGGTCAATTCCACGGCGCTGATCTCTTTCTTCCGCAAAAGGGCCCGGGCCTCTTGAATGGTCAGCGCATGCAGTGTCATGCCTTTTTTCCTTAACCCTGGATCACTTTTGGAACGATGAAATCCCCGTCATCGGCTTCCGGGGCGTTGGAAAGGACCAGTTCCCTGTCGAGATGCCCGGCGGGTTCATCCTCCCGGAAGGCATTGGTCAGGGACAGGGTATGGGAGGTGGGCGGGACACCCCCTGTCTCCACCGCATTCAACTGGTCGATATATCCCAGGACCTGGCCGATCTGGGTACCCATTCGATCCACGGCGGCCGCATCCAGGTCGAGGCGGGCGAGGCCGGCCACCTGAAGGACCTCTTCCTTTGTGATCTTCATGGTCTCCTCACTTGGGGTTCCCATTGACGACAATGGGGTGAAAGCGTTCCTTTTTCAGCTGTTCCAGCATGACCGAAGCGCTCTTCTTGCTGTCGAAGGTTCCGATCCGAACCCGGTACCACACCCCTTGCCGGGGGATCTCGACGCGCTTCACATAAGCCGGATAGCCCCGCTTTTTCAGCTTTTCGGCCAGCTTTCGGGCGTCGGAGACCCTCGGAAAGGCCGCCACCTGAAGGGTGAGGGTCTTTTTCGTCCCATGGGCGTTGCTCTGAAGGGAGCCTTCCGGTCCTTGGGCCTTCCTTTTACCGGGTTTCAACCCGGGGGCCCTTTTAGAAAAGGGCCCCCTTTTGCCCTTGGGTCCTGCCGGCCTTTCCGACGCCTGCCTTTTTCGGCGGTTTACCGCTTTCCATTTTGCAGCCGAACCTTTTTCGGGTTTCTTGAGATCCTCATAAAAGCTTAAATCCACCGGCGTCTCGGTGCTCTTGCTCGGAATCCTGAACCGCTTGATCTCGCTTTCCAACAAGGCGGCCTTGGCCCGGGCCAGTTGTTCTTTCAAGTTGTCGATATCGTAATGTAAAGGCGCGGTGCCCCTTCCCACCAACACCCCCAAGAAAAACGTCCATCCCGAAACCAAGACCATGATCCCGATCCACAGGGCCCGCCCGGTCTTCGGCTTGCGGGCGGCAGGGGGCCCCGCCCGCCTATTGTTACCACCGGCCATAGGCAAACCCTACATCTTTTTTGGAGCCGACACGCCCAATAGGGACAGTCCGTTGCGGATCACCTCTTTCACCCCAAAGACCAGGCTCACCCGGGCGCGCGTCAGGATCGGATCGTCGGTCAACACCCGGTGCTTGTTGTAGTATGCATGGAAAAGGGCGGCCAGATCCATGAGATAGAAGGTGATCCGATGGGGCTCCATGAATGCGGCGCTTTGCCGGACGACTTCCGGATAGGCGGCAAGCGCCTTGAGCAGGCGGATCTCCTCCGGAACAAGGAGTTTCGAGGCGGCCTCCCGGCTGAAAGAAGCCTCTTCAACGCCCCGCTCTTTCCCCTTGTTGAGGATGCTGGAGATCCGGGCATGAACGTACTGCACGTAGTATACCGGGTTTTCATTGGACTGCTTTTTGGCCAGCTCCAGGTCGAAATCCAGGGGGCTTTCGTGGTGACGGGTCAAAAAAAGGAACCGGGCCGCATCTTTCCCCACCTCATCAATGACCTCACGAAGCGTCACGAATTCGCCCGCCCGCGTGGACATGGCCACGGGAACACCGGCCCTGAGCAGGTTCACCAACTGCACCAGGATCACCTTGAAGCGCTCTTTTGAGTGGCCCAAGGCTTCCACGGCGGCCTTCATGCGAGCGATGTATCCGTGATGATCGGCGCCCCAGACATCGATCACCGTTTCGAAACCCCGTTCGTACTTGTCTTTGTGGTAGGCGATATCGGAGGCGAAGTAGGTGGGCTGGCCGTCCTTCCGGATCACCACACGGTCCTTCTCGTCCCCATAGGCGCTGCTGCGAAACCACACGGCCCGGTCTTTTTCGTAGATATCGCCTTTTGCCTGCAGCTGGGCCAGGGTCTGGTCCACTTTTCCGGCATCATACAGGCTCTGCTCGCTGAACCATCGATCAAAGGTCACCCCGAACCGGCGCAGGTCCTCTTCCATCTGCGCCGTGATCTTCTCCGCCGCATACCGGGCACAAAAGGCGATCCCGTCGGCGTCCGTACCCGCGGCGATTGCGTCGCCTTCGGCTTGTAAAATCTCCTTTGCCAGGCTTCGAATATAGTCTCCCTGGTAGCATTCCTCCGGAAACGGCACGGATTGGCCCAAAAGGGCTTTCAGCCGAAAAAAAACGGAGCGGCCCAGCGTTTCGATCTGTCTGCCCGAATCATTGACATAATATTCCCGCTGCACCTCATAACCGCAAAAGGAGAGGATGTTGGCCACGCTGTCCCCCACGGCGGCGCCCCGGCCGTGCCCCACATGCAGCGGCCCCGTGGGGTTGGAGCTCACGTATTCCACCTGGATCCGCCGCCCTTTTCCCAGGTTCGCGGCACCGTATTGCCTGCCCTGGGCATGGACGGCTTCAAGGACGGGATGCCATGCCGAAGGATAAAGGTAAAAATTGATGAACCCCGGGCCGGCCACCTCCACGCGCTGGATCCATTTTCGGGTGTCCTCCAGGCGGTCCAGCACGGCCTGGGCGATCTTTTTTGGGGGCAGCTTCTGAATGGATGCCGAGACCATGGCGAAGTTGGTGGAAAAGTCGCCGTGGGCCTCGACTTTCGGGGTTTCCAGAACCACCTCCGGAAAATCCGAACAGGGCAGGATCCCTTCTTCATGGGCCCTCCGGGCCGCCGAAAGGATCATGCTCTTTAGGGTGTCTTTCATCAAGGGTTCCGGTCTTTGGTCTTCAGTGCCACGCGTTATGCAAACAGGAAGGATTGGGCTTCCCATGCGGTTCAGGTCCCGGGACAAAGTGTTCCATCCATAGGAAGTTTTCCCGGGCAAGTCAAGACGATTGGCCTTTCTCTTATTATTCCAGGGCGCGCGAGAGTATCCCCACCCGCATGTGGATGCACGCCAATCCCTCGTCGTGGGTAATTTCCATTTATTTACAATTTTCCGGCAATCGATAACCGGATCCGGGAACACCCCTTTCGCCACCATTTGCTCAAGATGCTTTAAGCAAAGGGCAAGATCACTCAGGATATGATTGCGCTGCTGGATAAGTGGCGGCATACGGGGTTCAATGTATTTGCAGGAAAGCGCATTTTACCCCGGCAGGAAAAATCAATGGAGGATCTGGCCGGATAAATCATCCGGGCTTCGTTTTCCCAGGAAAGGACGACCTATGATCGCGAAAATGTTAAGGTCGCATATCGATCCAAAGATGGAAAAGGATGCAAGGTGTTCGACGCCTTGGAATGGATGGCCGCCAAGTGCAGCCACGTGCCCGACAAAGGCGAGCAGATGGTTGGTTACTATGGATATTATAGCAACGTGGCCCGTGGAAAGCGAAAGAAGGCTGGTGAGGATGACACGCTTTCCTGTATCCTTGAACTGGAACTGACCGACAAGGATTTCCGCAAGAACTGGGCACGGCTGATACAGAAAATCTATGAAGTTGACCCACTGGAGGGTCCCAAATGCGCGGGTCCAATGCGCGTTATTGCATTCATCGAAGCCCCTGACCTAATCAAAAAAATCCTGAAACACCTGGGTCTATGGGATGTCAAGCGCAAACCACGGCCCGTTGCCAATGCGCCGCCCATTGATGTTTTCCCCGCATATGCTGAGAAACCGGGACCTAGTGCGGACGATTATATCTGCGACCCCCAGTATCCCGCAGATGCGTATTTTAAACCGCTGCGTGGGTCCCGACAGGATGCCTATACCCAAAAATCGCGTATTCCAGGATATTCGGCGAAATTCGCACCCTTGACATAAAGCCCATTATCTGCCATAAAGCCCAAGCGGCAGGTTACCGGTTTTAGCTGTTGAAAGGTATTGTGGGCATACAATATGCTGTGCTCCCGCTGCTGCGCCACACAATCTTAAATTTTCATAGATCCCATGCGCAAAAGCAACTTCTTATCCTTTTTTCACCTCCAGCATCCCACATGAGGAACCGATTGCCCTGCTGCTCCTCCTTGTGGAAAGCGCCGGATCCCGGCTTGTCAGGGGGTTTTGAAATGCTTGGCACTTTTTACTGGAAAGCAAAGAGAGGGTCAAGGCGGTTGCACTTTCAGGATTTAAAGGCTATCTTGGCACTACGGCAAAAGAACCTTTTGAAATCAGGAGGATGCGCCCATGGAATGCAACAAGTCACAGAACCTGGAGTCCTGCAACTGCACCTACGACCCGTGTCCGCGCAAGGGCATCTGCTGTGAGTGCCTGCGCTATCATTTAAAAAGCCGTCAGCTTCCCGGATGTTGTTTCCCCGACGATGCCGAAAAAACCTGGGACCGGTCCTTTGAGCATTTCGCCCGGCTTGTTTCCCAAAAGCAGGTCTGAACCGGAGGCCCTTTGCTCTTTTATTGGAAAAAACCCCCATGAACCATAGACGAAAAGAAAAGGGGTGGCTGGGCGGCCACCCCTTGAAGGGAGGGCTATTAACCGGTTTGGGTCCGTCAATAGCCGAGGCTGATGAAGGGCAGGAGGGTTTCGCATCAACCTCTGCCACTAGATATAATACCACTTTGTGGTATGTCAAGAAAAAAATGAGGACCGATGGTCAGTTTTCTTGAAGATCCACTTCGGATTGAAGCCTTCCTGAACCCCATCATCGAAGAAAATCTAGTGCCCGCAACGTCGATGGGATAAACCGTTTTTAGATGCATTCACGCGCATACAGGATTCAGGGATCAAATTCACTGCATCCTTTCAAATGGAAGGCGCCGGGTTTGTTCCGGATCGAAGGAAGGCGTAACGAAAGCAATCCACCAGATGGTCGTTCACGATACCGCCGGCCTGCAGGAAGGCATAACATATGGTGCTTCCCACAAACTTAAACCCCGCGGATTTCAACGCGCGGCTCACGGTGTCGGATAAAGCCGTGGAAGCGGGAACCTGGTCCCAACGCTCCCAACGGTTGTGGATCGTTTTTCCCTTTGTGAAACTCCAGATGAAGGCATCGAAGCTTCCATGGGTCTGTTGGAGCCTTAAAAAGGCCTTTGCGTTTTCGACGGCGGCGGCGATCTTGAGCCGGTTGCGGATGATCCTTGGGTTCATGCGTGCCGATTCGAGAGCCTCTTTCGACATCCGGGCCACCGCCGCAGGATCAAAGTGGTAAAAGACCTCCCGGAAGGCCTCGCGCTTATGCAGGACAATCTTCCAGGACAGACCGGCCTGGAAGGCATCCAGGACCAGATATTCGAACCACTTCCGGTCGTCGTGGACCGGCACGCCCCACTCCCGGTCGTGATACTTCACCATGAGGGGATCGTCACCGGTCCAGGGGCAGCGAAAGAGTATCTGCTCAGCCATGAAAACCGCTTTCAAGGGAGAAGGCGTTTCAAAAGCTTTTTGAAATTCTTCTACTTTCTTTCTTCCAGGGGGATGTAGTCGCATTGTCTCTGGCCCACATAGATCTGCCGGGGCCGGGCAATACGCCAGTCGGGATCATCCATGCTCTCCTTCCATTGGGCGATCCAGCCGGGGAGCCGGCCGATGGCAAAGAGCACGGTGAACATGTTGGTGGGGAAACCGATGGCCCTTAAGACGATGCCGCTGTAAAAATCCACATTGGGATACAGATTGTTTTCGATGAAATAGTCGTCCTTGAGGGCGATCTCTTCCAGTTCCATGGCGATATCCAAAAGGGGGTCGGCACTCCGGAGCTTGTCAAGGAGAAGATGGCACCACTTCTTGATGATTCTTGCCCGCGGATCATAGGTCTTGTAGACCCGATGACCGAAACCCATGAGCCGGAAGGGATCCTTTTTGTCCTTGGCCCGTTCCACCAGGCGGCGCACCGGGATCCCTTTTTCATGGACCTCCGTGAGCATTTCGATGACCGCCTGGTTGGCGCCCCCGTGGAGAGGGCCCCACAGGGCGGAGATGCCCGCGGAGATGGCGGCATAAAGGTTGACCCTCCCGCTTCCCACCATCCGGACGGCCGATGTGGAGCAATTCTGTTCATGATCGGCGTGGAGGATCCAGAAGACCTCCAGGGCACGGACCACATCCTCGTCGATCACGTAGGGTCGTACCGGTGAATCGAACATCATGTTCAAAAAGTTGGCCGAATAGGCCAGATCCGGCCGGGGATAGACCACCTTGTGTCCCCTGGAAATCTTATAGGACATGGCCGCCATGGTACGCACCTTGGCCAGAAGCCGGGTGACGGTGATGTTGATTTCCTCTTCCAGGGACTGGAGTTCCGGGTAAAAGCTGCGCAGGGCATTCACCATGGCGGAAAGGATCCCCATGGGATGGGACCCCCGGGGAAAACTCTGGTAGAACAGGCGCATGTCCTCATGGACCAGGGAGTGATCGTTCAGCAAGACGGAAAACCGGTTGAGCTCTTTCTGGTTGGGAAGCCGGCCGTTGATGAGAAGATAAGACGTCTCTTTGAAGGATGCGCGTTCCGCCAGTTGTTCGATGGGGATGCCCCGATACCGGAGGATGCCCTTTTCACCGTCCATGAACGTGATGGCGCTTTGACAGCTGCCCGTGTTGGCATACCCCGGATCCAGGGTGATCAGGCCGGTCTTCTGACGCAGCCGGCGGATGTCGATGGCCCTTTCACCTTCCGTCCCCTCCACGAGGGGGAAGGTGTATGTCTTTCCCTGATACACGATTTGAACGGTCTCTTCCACGAGCTCCCTCCCGGTTGAAAAACTTCCAGCCCGCGCCGCCCTTCCACGGCAAAGCGCATCTGGCTCCCAAGGGCAACAGGCATTTACCTTTACACCAAGTCCGCCTTTTGATAAAGATAAAATATACGTTTCGGATACGACAATGGCCTTCAAGGAAAATTTACTCAAAAAAATCGCCATCGATCGATTGGCGGACCAGGTGATCGCTTCCATCGGATCTCCGGGAAGCGATCAAAAGACCGATCTCGCCGCCATGCGGCGCCTCATCGAAATGGGCCCTTACGAATTCCGGAAGGAACGGGACCTGGACCTTTACCTGCTGGAACTTGAACCCGGCAAGAAACTCATTTTGGTTTTGGATAATGAGCTTCCCCTTTACGACACCACCGTGGACGATGTGGTCCTGCGCAAAAGCCCCATCCTCAAGGAGATGCTCAGCATCCGAAACGCCATCAAGATCCTCAACGACAAGGATGTCAAGATCAGCGTCAGGGCCGATTCGGTGAACCGCGTGCGCAGGGCCTGGATCGCCGGCCTGGATTTATCCTTTGAGCTGTCGGACATCGAAGCCATCGAAAAAGACGGCGCGGCCTCCCTGGATCGCGGCGATGCAGACGGCGTGGTGGAGTCTTTGACCCTTTTTGCCGAACTTGCCGGTTACGTTTCAGCCCCCAAACCTCTCGAAGTGCCCCGCTGTCACGTCATGGGCGCACCCACCACAAAGCCGTCCGGAGAAACGGCCCTTTCTCCGGTGGTGATTTACAGCTTTGTCCACAATGGCCTTCACCTTCTGGAAGGGCCCCTGGGCATTTCCGACAAGGAGAAAATCGAGCGGATGCACCGGGTGGCCTCCGGTCAGGAAAAAGGGGACAAGGAGGGCCCGGAGGTCTTTTCCTTCCTCAAGTCGGAAGTGGTCCAAAGGCAAATATCTCAAAAAAGTGCATGAAGTGCCCTGTTTCCCCCTGATCAACGGCCTGTCTTTCACGCTCAAAAGCGTTTTTCCCCGCATCTTCCGGCCAAGGGTGACATTGAACTTCCTTTGAAGGGACAGGAACAGTCATGGCCAAAGGATTTCACATTTTTCCGGTGGGCGTCATCCGGAAAACCGGCGACGGCGCCTTTCTGCGCATCTACAAAAAGTATCGCAAGGCCCTGGTGGGTCTGGAACAGTTTTCCCATATCCATGTCCTTTACTGGTTCCACAAAAACGATATTCCCCAAAAGCGGGCCGTGCTCCAGGTCCATCCCTGCCATCTGGAGGAGAACCCCTTGACCGGCGTCTTTGCCACCCATTCCCCCATGCGGCCGAACCCGATCGCCCTGAGTCGCTGCAGGATTCTTGGCATTGAAGACACCGTCATCCAAATCGATGCCATCGACGCCTTCGACGGCTCCCCGGTCATCGACATCAAGAGCTACTTTCCTCCCCAGGAGCCTCCGGAAACCATCCGCTTTCCCCAATGGAAGAGAAACACCTAGACCCCATGGCCCTTGTGGAACTTTCAGGACAGATCGAACGGGTCACGTATGCGGATGCCGAGAGCGGGTTTACCATCGCCCGGGTGAAGGTGGCCGACAAGCGGGATCCGGTGACGGTGGTGGGGGAGTTGATTTCGGCCGTGCCCGGCGAGATTTTACAGATGAAAGGGAGATGGGTGCACCATCCCAAGTACGGGAAGCAGTTCCGCGTCATTGAATCGAAAACCCAAACACCGGCCACGGCCTACGGCATTCGGAAGTATCTGGGGTCGGGAATGGTCAAGGGCATCGGCCCGGTGATGGCCGATCGGATCGTGTCACGCTTTGGAAAAGAGACGCTCAGCGTCATTGAAAACCACACGGAACGCCTCTTGGAAGTGGCGGGTATCGGCGACGCGCGCATCGCCATGATCAAGAAAGCCTGGGAGGATCAGCGGGAAATCCGGGATGTGATGATCTTCCTTCAGGCCCAGGGGGTCAGTCCGGGATACGCCGCCAAGATCTTCAAGACATACGGCAAGCAGGCCGTGGCCGTGGTGAAAGAAGACCCCTACCGCCTGGCGCGGGACATCTTCGGCATCGGATTTCTCACCGCTGACCGGATCGCCGAACGCCTCGGTATCCCGAAAAACGCGCCCATCCGGATCCATGCCGGGATCCTTTACACCCTCCAGCGCCTTTCCGAGGAAGGCCACGTCTATTATCCCTATCCCCTGCTGATGGAAAAGTGCCGGCAAACCCTTGACGTGGAACCCGTTGAAATTGCGGAGGGCATCGAGCGCCTGCGCCGGGAAAAACGGATCATCGTCGAAAGCCCCCCTTCATCCCGGGAAGCAAGGATCTATCTTTCCCGGTTGTACCAATTTGAATCCGGCATCGCCGAGGCCCTGAAGCAGCTTTCCACGGCCCGCCGGTCCTTGGAAATTCCGGATGCCGAATTTGCCGCAAAAGAAGCGCAACGGGCCCTGGCCATCACCCTGGAGCCCGACCAGGTCCAGGCCGTCCGGGCCGCCTGTCGCCACAAGGTCCTGGTGATCACCGGCGGACCGGGGACCGGCAAGACCACCCTCATCCGGGCCCTTCTCGCCCTCTTTGCCGCCCGGGGCGCCCGGATGCTTCTGGCCGCGCCCACGGGGCGGGCGGCCAAGCGGATGACCCAGGCATGCGGCTTCGAAGCAAAGACCCTCCACCGCCTCCTGGAATACAGCCCCAAACATCATGGGTTTTTGCGCAATGAACACCGCCTCCTCAAATGCCACCTTTTGGTTGTGGATGAAGCCTCCATGATCGACACGGCCCTCATGTACCATCTCCTGAAAGCCGTCCCTGAAAGCGCCGCCTTGATCCTGGTGGGGGACGTGAACCAGCTTCCCTCGGTGGCTGCGGGAAACGTCCTCAAGGACATCATCGCCTCCGGCCGCATTCCCGTGGTCTTTTTAAAGAAGATCTTCCGCCAGGCCGAAGGAAGCCAAATCATTGTCAACGCCCACCGCATCAATGCCGGCGAATTTCCGGACATCCGGGTCCCGGAGGGGCGGGACGTGCCATCGGATTTTTTCTTCATTGACCGGGAGGATCCGGAAAAGGTGCTTCAAACCATTGTATGGCTTGCCAAGAGGCGGATTCCCGACCGGTTCGGGTTGGACCCGGTGGAAGAGATCCAGGTGCTCAGCCCCATGCACAAGGGGGTGGTGGGTGCGGAAAACCTCAACCGGCAGCTCCAGCAGGAACTGAACCCCGGCCCCGACAGCATCTGGCGTCAGGGATTCGCCTTTCGCCTCCATGACAAGGTCATGCAGATCCGGAACAATTACGACAAGGAGGTCTTCAACGGGGATATCGGAAAAATCGTGCGCATCCAAAGGGAGGACCAGGAACTGGTGGTCGCCTTCGACAAAATGCATGTGGTCTACGATTTTTCCGAACTCGACGAGATCGTCTTGGCCTATGCTATTTCCGTCCACAAGTCCCAGGGGTCGGAGTATCCGGCCGTCATCGTCCCGGTGCTGACCCAGCATTACATCCTGCTGCAGCGCAACCTGATTTACACGGCGGTGACCCGGGCCCAGCGCCTGCTGGTCATGGTGGGCACCCGCAAGGCCCTGGCCATTGCCGTGAAAAACGACAAGACCCAGAAACGCTATACGGGCCTTATGGAAAGGCTCTAGAACCGCCTCTGGCTTTCTGTCCCGCAGACAGGAGATGGGCTGAGAAAGACCCCCTCAGCCGCCTTCGGTGAGGCGGTCCAGGATGAGGCCGAAAAAGTGTGACCCGCCGGCGGCGCCGTAGCGCCACCCCAGGTGGGCCAGGCAGGCGCCGCACACCGCCACGCGCCAGGCAAACCCCTTGAACCAGGTGAAATCGTCTGTGGCCGGGCCCATCAGGGCGCACCCCGGCGCAGCCTGAAAACACCCGATCTCAAAAACGATCCCATGGGGATTGGCAAAGGTATGCCGGTGGGCCCCCTCCACCTCGATCCGGTCGCTGGTGCGGGTGATGACCCGACCGCAGGCGCGGCAATACAGGGCCTTTCCGTCGTCGGGCGCCTCCACCTTTCGGGAACGCGCCTTAAAATCGGGCTTCGCCCCGATTCCGCCACCCGCGTGCGGGGGTGCGCGGAAGAGAAAGGGCCCAAAAGGCCTGTTTGTTGCACGGGTTGCGGGCGGCCTGGTCCCCGTCATGAAATCCCCTGTTCGCTCCGGCTTTTGATTTGACAAGCGGGCCCTCCTTTTTATATCTGTCACTATAGCATATTTACTGAATCTTGCATGAAAATTGACAACTCCCGGGTTTCTGAATCGCAAATTAAAAGGCACCCATCCAATCAAACGGTGTTGAAGGGGCGACTATGGAATTCAAGCTTTCCACGGAACAGGAGATCTTAAGGGAATCGGTACGCAGTTTCGCCGAAAAGGAGATCAAACCGGTGGCCAGGGACCTGGACGAGAAGGAGGCGTTTTCCTATGAAACCATGGCCAAGATGGCCGAGCTCGGCCTTTTCGGCATCTTTGTTTCCGAAGAGTACGGCGGTCAGGAAATGGACTATGTCTCGTATATTATTGCGGTTGAGGAGATCGCCCGGGTGGACGGATCCCATGCCGCCACCATTGCCGCAGAAAACTCCCTGGGCATCAGCCCCATCTATTATTTCGGCAGTGAAGCCCAAAAGAGAAAGTACCTGCCCAAACTGTGCGCCGGAGAAACCCTTTGGGGGTTCGGCCTGACCGAACCCAACGCCGGTTCGGATGCCATGGCCACAAAGACCACCGCCGTCAAAGACGGAACCGAGTGGGTGATCAACGGAAGCAAGATTTTCATCACCAACGCCTCCACGGACATCACCGCCGGCGTCACGGTCCTGTGCCGGACCGGCACCCGGCCGGACGGGAAACCCGAACTCACCTGCATCCTGGTGGAATCCGGAACGCCGGGGTTCGTGGCCAAACCCATGCACGGGAAGATGATGTGGCGGGCCTCCAACACGAGCGAGCTGTACTTTTCAGACTGCCGGGTTCCTGTGGAAAACACCCTGGGTCCTGTGGGGGAAGGGTTCCACCAGATGATGAAGACCCTGGACGGAGGCCGTCTCTCCATTGCCGCCATGGGACTCGGTGGGGCCCAGGGCTGTTTCGACCTGGCCCTCAAGTACGCCAATGAGCGGGAACAATTCGGGCGCCCCATTGCCAATTTCCAGGTCAACGCCTTCAAGCTGGCCGACATGGCCACCGAGATCGAATGCGCGCGATTGCTTTTGTACAAGGCGTGCTGGCTGCGGGACAACCACCTCCCCTTTTCCAAGGAAGCGGCCATGGCCAAACTCTACTGCTCCGAAGTCATGTACCGCTGCGCCAATCATGCGGTGCAGCTCCACGGCGGGTATGGCCTCATGAAGGAATACGATGTGGAGCGGTTTTACAGGGATCAGAAGCTGTTGGAGATCGGGGAGGGAACTTCGGAAGTCCAGCGGATCGTCATCGCCCGGTATATCGGCGCAAGATGCATGTAAGCGGCGGCTTGCCCTTTCCAGGGGATGCCGTTTTGAAACGCAGCAAGGAGAAAACCATGGAGAAAAAAGTGCCCCATCCCCACGAGCACGTGGATTTTTTCAAGGACCTGACGGTGGAGATCACCGGAGACACCCCCAAAGCGGTGGAAGAAATCGGAAGCCGGATACGGACCCTCAGGCAGGAAAAAGGGCTCTCCCTGGAAGCACTGTCCCAGATGACGGGCTACGACACGGAATTTTTGGCCAACATCGAAGCGGACGCCCTGCAACCCCAGCTGGGGACCATCATCAAGCTTTCCAAGGCCCTGGACAGCGCCTTCGGAAGGCTCGTCTCCGGCGTGGGGAGCAGGCTCTATTCCATTACCCGGAAGGATGAGCAAAAGATTGTCTCCCGGTCCACCTCCCTAAAGGGGAAAAAGCAGGTCTATACGTACAAGAGCCTGGCCCCGGAAGTAAAGGGGCGCCACATGGAAGCCCTGATGGTCCAGCTCGAGGAAAACCCGGAAGAGGAGATTTCCGTCCACGAAGGCGAGGAATTCATCTATGTGCTGGACGGAACCGTGGTCTTGAAGATCGGAGAAGAGACCTTCACCCTTTCCCCCGGCGACAGCGCCTATTACCTGTCCACCACGCCCCATTTCATCGCGGCGGAAAAAGGCAAAGCCACCATCATCGCTGTCCTTTACGGGGGATGAGGCCGCCCGGCGGCGTGGGGCAGATCGTTTGCCAATGGGCCAAACACCTGGGGGCCACGGTCATCGGTACGGTGGGCTCTTCGGAAAAGGCCCGCCGGGCCTGACCGCTTGAAGAAGCCGCCAGGGCCCACGCCGATCTGGAAAGCCGGAAGACCACCGGATCGACGATTTTAATCCCGTAACCCATTTCAATACAAGGAGCGCTTTATGTCGGACGATCTGAAAAAGATGTACAGGACCGTCATGGGGGACCACTTCCCCGAAAAGATGGAGATCCACTTCATCGATTCCCAAAAGGCCCAGAAACTCGTTTTCGAAAAGGTGGGATGGACCATCGGCGGCGAGAAAAAGGGACTGCGGTACGGCGAAAATCCGGGGCAGGAGGCGGCCCTTTACAAACTCGTCAACGGCAACCTGGTCCTGGGCGAAGCCCAGACCCTCCAGCCCGGCCGCTACCTGGCGTCCGACCCAAAGCTGCTCCAGTCCGGAAAGCATCCCGGCAAGATCAACCTCACGGATGCGGACAACGCCCTCAACATCCTGCGGTATTTCATGGACCGCCCCACGGCCGTCATCGTCAAGCACAACAATCCCTGCGGGGTGGCCCGGGCCGATTCCCTGGAGGAGGCCTATGTCAAGGCCAACCTGGCGGACCGGGTGGCCGCCTTCGGGGGATGCATCGCCCTCAACCGGCCGGTGGACCGGGCCACGGCCCACGCCATCCTCAACCAGTATGCGGAAGTGGTGGTGGCCCCCGACTATGAAGAGGGCGTCATGGATCTTTTCGCCAAGAAGAAGAATCTCAGGGTGATCCGGATTCCCAGGATGGCGGCTTTGGCCGATTTTGCCGATGCACGGACCGTGGAGTTCAAATCCCTCATGGACGGCGGGATCATCGCCCAGTGGTCCTACCTTCCCAAGGCCCGTACAGGCGCGGATTTGACGGTGGCCTCCTGTGAATACAAGGGAAAAACCTACCGAATCGAGCGGGCGCCCACCCAACGGGAGATCGAGGACATGCTCTTCGGCTGGCTGGTGGAAGCCGGGGTGACCTCCAATTCGGTCCTTTATGTCAAGGATCAGGTCACCGTGGGGATCGGCACCGGGGAACAGGATCGGGTAGGCGTGGCCGAGATCGCCCGGGACAAGGCCTACCGGAAGCTGGCCGACCGGTACGCCTTCGAGACCTTTCACACCCCGTACAACGACCTCAAGGACCCGGACAAAAAAGCGGAAATCGACGCCCGGGTGAAAAAGGAAAAGGGCGGCCTTTTGGGTGCCGCCATGGTGAGCGACGCCTTCTTTCCCTTCAGGGACGGCGTGGACGTGGGGATCCGGGAAGGGATCTCCTGCGTGATCCAGCCCGGGGGATCGGAAAACGACTACCAGTCCATCGAGGCGTGCAACGAAGCAGGGGTTGCCATGGTCTTCACCGGACAGCGCAGCTTCAAACACTAGGGGCGGGGCGCCCAAAACCCGGGCGTTTCGACCCTCCGGCAGGTCAAGAGTTGAGACTTGGCTTCGCCGGGCCCTTGTGAGCAAATGCCCCTTTTTAAGCGTCGCCCATGACATCGGCGACGATATCCAGGGCCCGCTCCACATCCCCGCGCGTGATGGGGTGATGGGTCACGGCCCGAAGCCGGCGGGAATCCACGGGAAGGACCCGGACGCCGGCCGCTTCCAGGCGCCCGGCAAGGCGGGGAGCCGTCAGATCCGGGCGGGCCGCCTCGAAATAGACGATGTTGGTCTTGAACCGTTCGGGTTCCACCAAGATCCCCTCGATGCGGGACAATCCCCGGGCGAAAAGCCGCGCGTTTTCATGGTCTTGCCCGAGGCGCCCCACCATTTCCGAAAGGGCCACGATGCCGGCGGCCGCCAGCACCCCCGCCTGGCGCATGCCGCCCCCAAGCACCTTCCTGACACGCCTTGCTTGGGCGATGAAGCCTTTTGACCCGCAGACCAGGGAGCCCACAGGGGCCCCCAGCCCCTTGCTCAGGCAAAAGGAGAGGCTGTCGGCGGGGGCCGCCAGCTCTTTGACCTCAACACCCAGGGCCACGGCGGCGTTGAAGATCCGGGCGCCGTCCACGTGGACCTTCAAGGAAAAACGGCGGGCAAGCTCCGCCACGGCCGCCATGTAATCGGGGGGCAAGGGGTTTCCGTCGCACCGGTTGTGGGTATTTTCAAGGACGATGAGGCGCGTTCTCGGAAAATGGACATTGTCGGGGCGAACCGCGTTTTCGATGTCCTCCAGGGCCAGGGTGCCGTCGGGCCGGTTTCTGACGGTTCGCGGATGGATTCCCCCCAACGCGGCGGATCCGCCCTGCTCGTAGTGAAAGATATGGGCCTGATCTCCCAGGATCATTTCATCCCCCCGCTGGCAATGGACCATCTGGGAGACCATGTTGGCCATGGTGCCTGAAGCCACGAAAAGGGCCGCTTCCTTTCCCGTGATCCGGGCGGCCGTCTCCTCCAGACGCAAAATCGTCGGATCTTCACCGAAGACGTCGTCGCCCACCTGGGCTTCGGCCATGGCCCTGCGCATGGCCGGGGTGGGCAGCGTCAGG
>JALVQN010000137.1:0-8313 GCA_027025555.1 Desulfobacterales bacterium | reverse complement strand
TACACAAGGAGTATCGTCGGCAGCGTCAGGGTGTCCGATCGCAAATCCACCGCATTTGCCATATCCCTGCTCCTTTGCCTTTTCATGGATGAAAAACGACCCGCGGGTCTTGTCCCTTCCGATGGCACACTTGTTTGAAAGAGGCAAGTCCAATGTGTCCATGGATGCTGCACTTCCGGATTTTGGGCAGGCCTTTTCGTTTGACTTTTCGATGGGGGATTCCCTATAGTCCGTACAAAACCACCCCTTAAAAAAAGCCCTGATCCAGAGCCGGAGGGGGCATAAAAGGAGGACGCCCACATGGGGAAGATGCTTTGGAAGCCTTCTGATGAACGGGTGAAGGCCAGTGCCATGTACCGTTTCATGCAGGTCGTCAACACCCGTTTCGGGCACAATTTCAACAATTACAACAGCCTTTACCGGTGGTCCGTGGAGGCCATTCCGGACTTCTGGGAGACCTTTTGGGAATTTGCCGACATCATCGCCTCCAGGCCCTACGACCGGGTGGTGGACGATGTGGAAAAAATGCCCGGCGCCCGGTGGTTCTCCGGCGCCCGTCTCAATTTTGCAGAGAATCTGCTGCGATACCGGGACGGTCAAACCGCCCTGATCTTCAAGGGAGAGGGCCAGCCTTCCGTGAAGATGACCTATGCCGGGCTCTATGACGAGGTGGCCCGGGTGGCCTCTGCCTTGAAGGCCGTGGGGGTCGCCCCGGGGGACCGGGTGGTGGGGTTCATGCCCAACATGCCCCATACCATCATCGCCATGCTTGCCGCCGTCAGCCTTGGGGCGGTCTGGTCTTCCTGCTCCCCGGATTTCGGGATCAAGGGGGTGTTGGATCGATTCGGTCAGATCAAGCCCAAGGTGCTTTTCACCGCGGACGGCTATTTCTTCAAAGGAAACCGCATCGACTCCCTGGAGCGCATCGCGGCCATCCTGGAGTCCCTGGATTCCGTGGAAAGGGTCGTGGTGGTCCCCTACACCCGGAAGCAGCCGGATATCGGCCAGGTCCCCAAGAGCATCCTCTTTGACGATTTCAAATCCCATCAGGACAACCTGGAAATCGACTTTGCCCAGATGCCCTTCGAGCATCCCCTTTACATCATGTATTCTTCAGGAACCACAGGGCTTCCCAAGTGCATGGTCCAGAGCGCAGGCGGGATCCTGGTGCATCATATGAAGGAGCTGATGCTCCACACGGATGTGAAACGCCGGGACACGCTCTTTTACTTTACCACCTGCGGCTGGATGATGTGGAACTGGATGACCAGCGCCCTGTCCCTGGGGGCGACGCTGGTCCTTTTCGACGGGAATCCCTTTCATCCCCACCCCGGGACCCTCTGGGAGATGGCCCGGGATGAACAGATCACCGTCTTCGGGACCAGCGCGGGGTACCTGGCGGCCCTCCAGAACGCCGGGGTGCAACCGGGGCGCACGTACGATCTTTCCCCTTTGAGGACGATCCTTTCCACCGGCTCGCCCCTTTCCGCCGAAGGATTCGAATTCGTGTACCAAAAGATCAAGGGCAATCTCCAGCTGGCGTCCATTTCGGGCGGTACCGATCTCAACGGATGTTTTGCCCTGGGCAACCCCTTGGACCCGGTCTATGCAGGGGAGCTCCAATGCCGGGGCCTGGCCATGAAGGTGGAGGCCTTCGACGAACAGGGCAAACCGGTGATCAACCGGCAGGGGGAACTGGTCTGCACCGCGGCGTTTCCCTCCATGCCCATCTATTTCTGGGACGACCCGGACGGGAAGAAGTACCACAGCGCCTATTTTGATGTGTACCCCGGTGTCTGGCGCCACGGGGACTACATCATGATCACCGATCGGGGCACCGTGATCATCTACGGCCGGTCCGACGCCACCCTGAACCCCGGGGGCGTGCGCATCGGAACCGCCGAGATCTACCGCCAGGTGGAGCAGATGGAGGAGATCGAAGACAGCATCGTGGTGGGTCAAGACTGGAAAAACGACGTGCGGGTCATCCTCTTCGTCAAGCTGGCCCCGGGCGCGTCCCTCACCGATGCACTCAAGGACAGGATCCGACAGACCATCCGGGCCAACGCCTCCCCGCGACACGTGCCGGCCAAGATCCTGGCGGTGCCGGACATCCCCTACACCCTGAACATGAAAAAGGTGGAACTGGCCGTGAAAAAGACCATCCACGGCCAGCCGGTCCTGAACAAGGACGCCTTGAGGAATCCGGAAGCCCTCGATTACTTTGCCGACATCAAGGCGCTCCAGGAAGATTGAAAGGCAAATTGAGCCGTTTTGGGGTGCGGATCGCCAGGAAAGGGGCCTCTTCCGCTTACGGCGGTTTCAGCGTTACCAGGGTGGCCCCCCAGCCGCCCGCCTCGGCCGGGGCGTCCCTGAACGCCGCCACCCGGGGATTTTGCTGTAGGAAACGGCGGACGCGGTCTTTGAGGATGCCCTTTCCCTTTCCATGGATGATCCGGACCGAATCCATCCCGGCCTTCTGACATGCCATCAGGTACTCCTCCAAGAGCGCGCCCACTTCTTGGGGCCGAAAGGTGTGCAGGTCCAGCACGTCTTCAAGGGGGACAATCACGGGCTCCATGGAAGCGCCTTTCGCCATGAAAAAAGAAGGTGTTGCCGATGCGGCGCCTGGGATGAAAAGGAGGGAAGGCGCCTTTTGATGTTCTGGATCAAAGTCTTTCTTTTGCCCTTTGCGGCCTTTCTCGTGGGCTCGATTCCCTGGGGCATGCTGTTGACGCGCCTTTTTTCTTCCGTGGACGTCACGAAAGAAGGCAGCGGCAACATCGGCGCCACCAATGTCAAACGGACCGCCGGGTGGCCCCTGGGCCTTTTGACGCTCGCAGGCGACATGGCCAAGGGCGCCCTGCCCACGGCCCTTGCAAAAGGCCTCATGGAGACATCCGGGGCATGGGGGGACGCGTACGTGGCCGTTGTCGTCCTGGTGACGGTGTCGGGGCATCTCTTTCCCGTGTACACCCGTTTCAAAAAAGGCGGAAAGGGTGTGGCCACGGCAGCGGGCTGTTTCGGGGCCCTCTCCATTGTCTCCCTTTTGATTCTCCTGATGGTCTTTGTCATGATGCTGTGCTACTTCAACCGGGTCTCCCTGGCTTCCCTGTCCGCGCTTTTGGCGGCCCCGGCGGTGCTTTGGCAGGCAACGGCTTCTCCGGCGTTGACGGCGTCGGCCTTTATCCTGGCTTTTATCATCTCCTTTCGGCACAAAGCCAATATCCGGCGCTTGCTCCAAGGCATGGAGCCGCCGTTTTTCTAGAAGGGGGGACCGAAACGGCTATCCGGTCAGCGCCGTCCAGAGGACGGTGAGAAGCCCCCCCATGAGAAAATGGGTGTCCACCACAAACTCGAGCCGGATCCCGGGAACCATGTGCCCCCTTTCATGGGCGACCAGGAGGATCAGCAAAGTCAAAAGGGGCACCAGGAGGAAGTACCCCAGGGAGGTCAAGGCCCCCAGGGCCGTGGATCCCGCCAGGATCCCCATTATGGCTGCAAGCATCACCTTCAGCAGGCGGATCGTCTTTTTCTCCCCTAAAAGCAGCGGCAGCGTCTCCCGGCCCACGATGCGGTCGCCCTGCATGTCCAGGATATCGAAAAAGGCGGTTCGGGTGAAGACCAGGCCCGAAGCCCATAAAAAGGCCGGCAGGCTGCCGGCCGTAAACATGGTGGGCAGGGTCAAGGAGGGAAAGACCGATGCCACGATCCCCCAGGCCAGGGCGATGAGGACCGTTTTGGATCCGGGGATGTCCCGGATGCGGCGGTATCTCCCTCTTCCAACCCATGCGGGAAGGATATTCACGTTATAGGAAAGTCCCGTGACGCTCATTAAAAGCAAAACAAAAAACGGGATCCTCCCCAAGGTGTAGGCGATCGCCAGGCCCGCCCCGCCCGAGAAGACGGCGAGCAGCGAGAGGAGGCCCTTGTGCGCGTCATAGAAAGAGGCCCGGTCCGGCTGGTTGTATCGATCCGCCTTTCTCCCGGTCAGGTTGTTCAAAATGTGCATGGACTGCACATATAAAATGGAGATGAGGATGTGCGGCAGGTGGGCGGGGATCCCCTGGAGCCCGGCACTGGCAAAACAGGTGGCGCCGGCCCCCAGGGCCAGATAGGTGCTGGTGAGCAGAAGCGTCCGCTCCAGGGTGAACCATCCGCGCCGCCACCCCTTCCCTTTCCGAAAGGGAAGCGCCTGGAGCCCCCGGTAAACCCGCCGGATGACCCAATGGGGCGTGGAGGCGCCGGCCGTGACACCCACCCGACGGGCCTGGACGAGGGCTTCATCCAGTTCCTCTTCGGACTCCACATGGTAGGCCCTTTTCCCTTTGCTTTTGGCCAGTTCCAGGAGGCGCTGGGTGTTCCCGCTGTTTTTCCCCCCCACCACCACCACGGCATCCACGGACTCGGCCAGGCGGCGGACCTCCGCCTGACGTTTCTCGGTGGAATCACAGATGGTGTGAAAGACCCGGTAATGGGGAAAATGGTCCCGGAACCATTCCTCGACTTTGCTGAAAAAGAGGCTGTTTTGAGTCGTCTGGGCAACGACGATGGCCTTTTCAAAGGGGGGAAGCGCCTCAAGTTCTTTGAGCGTCGCCGCCACATATCCCCTCCCTTCGGCGCACCCCAACAGGCCGATGACTTCCGGATGATCCTTGTCTCCGATGATGATGCAGGCATGGCCCTGTTGGGCGTATTTTCGGATGATGGTCTGCACCTTGATGACCCGGGGACAGGTGGCGTCCACCACCGTCATCCCCGAGTCTTTGAGCTTGCGCTTCACCTCGGGGGGAACCCCGTGGGCGCGGATCAGGACCGTTCCGGAGCCCTTTTCAGGGATCTCCTTCAAGACCGAGATCCCTTTTTCTTCCAAAAGGGCCAGGACTTGGGGATTGTGAATGAGGGGCCCATAGGTGAAAATCGGTTCCGGATACTTCTTGGGGCTGTCCAGAACCAGTTCCACGGCCCTGCGAACCCCCATGCAGAACCCCGCGGTCTTGGCGAGAACGATTTTCACGAAAACCGGCTTGCACCCCTAGGATTCAGGGGTCAAATAGATATTGTGGTCCACCAGGGCCAGGGAATGGATGCGGGCTTTCACAAACTTCTGCTCCCCGAAAATGTTGACCAGTTTCAAACCCTCTTCTTCGGGTTCCACCGTATCCACGGCTTCCATGATGAGGGTCTTTTCATCTCCTGAGACCAGATACGCGTTGGCTTCACACATGATTGAAATCCTTTCTATTTTTATTGAATCATGGGCTCCAAATGTTCATGAACCAGGGCTTCGATGAGATGGGGCAGGGGCGCCCGCACCGTCCCCACCACTTCCACGGATTCCTGGGACAGGGGAATCAGGATCTTTCGGGCAGGGCTCGCCGCCACGGCGGCGGCCATGGAAGGGGTCACTTCTCCCATCATGGCGTGGGCCATGATAATCCCGATGGTCCCGATGATGACGTCCGCACGCCGGACGCTCTGCACAATGGCATTTTCGCCGGAAGCCCCCCGATTGGCCCGGGCCTTCAGCATCTGGGCGGTGGCGATGGCGTTGGTGCCCAAGGCCACGATTTCCACGCGCTCCTCGAAAACCTCTTTGAGTTTTTTGATGACCGCACTCCCGATGCCGCCGCCCTGGCCGTCCATGACACAGATCCGTTTCATCGTTTAAACACCTTTTACAGTTTTTTCATCTTTTTCAGCGCTTTTCTCACCCGTTTCGGGGCACGTCGAGGGGGCCCTTTCTTCCGCGTGGTGGGTCGCCATCCCCCTTCCATGTCTTCTTCCGGATCCATGAAAGCTCCTTCCGTGATTCGGGCCCGGGCAATCTTTTTCCCGAACTCGAAACTGTTTAGAACCGTGGCGCCTTTGGATTCGGCAAACCGGGCGATCTCTCGATCGGCCGTGACCACCAGGGCCTTTTCCCGCTGCCGGGCAGCCATGTTCTTGATGAGGGTGTCGGCACTTTGACCCGGTCGTGAAAACCGGATTTCGATGCCCCCCGCGCGCTCCTTCCGGGTCAGGGACCCCGGGGCGTTGGCGCCGTCGAAGACCACCGTGATGGGGTGGTGTCTCAGTCGCTTATACTCGGCCAGCATCTCAATGAGCGCCTCGCGTTGCTGTTGCAAATCGCCCCTGTCGGCAATGCCGGAAAGGGCGCCGCTTTTGATCAGATTGTAGCCGTCAATGAGGATGTGAAGCGCCATGATGAAAGGATATACAGGGAAAATCAGGGGGTTGCATTTTTCAGGATGCCAATGAGGCGGTCCAGATCCGCGTCACTGTAAAAATCGATCTCCACCTTTCCGGCCCGGCCTTTCCGTTTGATTTGAACCCGGGTGCCCAATTGCCTGGACAGGGCGTCGGCAAGGTCTGAAAAATAGGGATCCGCAGACTTTTGGGCATCCCCCTTGGCACGGGTGGTGGAAGAGCGCATCCGTTTGATGAGGGTTTCGGTTTGTCTCACCGAAAGCTTTTTGGAAAGAACCTGCCGACAGGCCTTAAGTTGACGGGCGGGCGTTTCCGCCCCCAAGAGGGCACGGGCGTGCCCCATGCTCAGATCGCCTTTCAAGAGATGCTCCTGGATTTCTTCAGGAAGCAGCCTGAGCCTCAGGAAATTGGCCACCGTGGAGCGGTTTTTCCCCACCCGACGGGAGACCTCCTCCTGGGTCAGATGAAACCGGGTCATGAGCTGGTGATACGCCTCGGCCTCTTCCACGGGGTTGAGGTTTTCCCTCTGGATGTTTTCCACAATGGACAGTTCCAAAAGTTCATCGTCTTCGATGGATACCAGGACGGCCGGAATCCGGGTAAGCCCCGCCATCTTTGCGGCCCGAAACCGTCTTTCCCCGGCCACGATTTCGTATCCCCCCTTGTCCTTCCGGACCACGATGGGCTGGAGGACACCCTTTTCCCGGATGGAGCGGGACAGTTGCTCCAGCTCTTCTTCGGAAAAGAGCACCCGGGGTTGATAGCGGTTGGGATGAATCAGGTCCATGTCACAGACAAAGTATCCCTTGTTTTCACTTTCCACGGCCTCCATGTCCGGAAACAGGGCATCGAGCCCCCTTCCCAGGGCCACTTTCCGGGTCTTTTTTTTCACGGACTTGACGCCTTTGGGGCGGTCTGTTGCTTTCATGGTTTCATCAGGTCCTGTGATTGAGGATCTCTTTGGCCAGGGAAACGTAGCTGAGGGCCCCCGGCGATGCGGCGTCGTAGAGCAGAATCGGTTTCCCGAAGCTGGGCGCTTCCCCCAGGCGGACGTTTCTCGGTATCCGGGTCTTGAACAGGAGAGACTTGAAATATTTGGCGGCGTTTTCGGCCACCTGATGGGAAAGATTGGTCCGGGTGTCGAACATGGTCAAAAGGATCCCGGCGATTCTCAGGCCCGGGTTCAAATGCCTCCGGACCCGCTTGACGGTTTGAATGAGCTGCCCCAGTCCCTCCAGGGCATAGAATTCGCACTGCAAAGGGATGATGAGGGCATCGGCGGCGGTCATGGCGTTGAGGGTCAACAGGCCCAAAGCCGGCGGACAATCCAGGATGATGAAATCGAAATCGGCTCTCAGCCCATCGAGCAGCCGTTTCAATACCATTTCCCGCCCCGGCGTTTCCTTCATCTCCACTTCGAACCCGATGAGCTCCACACGGGAAGGGATGATTTTCAGCCTTTGAATCTGGGTGTTGACGATGAGATTGTGCGTTGCCTCTTGTTGCTGAATCAACCCGTGATAAAGGGTCTGATTCAAGGCCGCCTTGTCGATGCCGACACCCGTCGTGGCGTTGGCCTGGGGATCACAGTCCACCAAGAGGACGGTCTTCTTTGAAAGGGCCAGGGCGGCGGAGAGGTTGACGGCCGTGGTGGTCTTTCCCACGCCCCCTTTCTGGTTGGCAATGCATAGGATCTGTGGCATGATGTCTCTTGTAACATAGATTAAAACCGTTGAAAAGCGGATTGAAGATGGGAAAATCAGGACCTCTTTTTTTTAAAATTACTTCAATCTTATTGATATTTCATCTCTTTTTCGGTTTCCGGGTCCCCGGCAAGGCCCATGCCCTTTCCATCAAGCAGGAAGAGGAGCTGGCCGATGAATTCCTTCGCTTAATCCACGGCAATTACACCCTCATCCAAGATCCCCTGATCCTCTCCTATGTCAATACCGTGGGAAAGCGGATTGCGGCCCAAATTCCCAACCCGCCTTTTCGCTTTCGGTTTTACGTCATCAAAGAGAGCGTTTACAACGCTTTCGCCGCGCCGGCCGGCCATATTTTCATCAACAGCGGGCTGCTGGAGGCCATGGAGCAGGAATCGGA
>JALVQN010000136.1 GCA_027025555.1 Desulfobacterales bacterium | reverse complement strand
GTTTAAGATGCAGAGCCGGCACCTCTGCGGGCACCGCATGCAGACCCGGCAACTCGCCGGGCTCCCGATGCAGCATGGGCAACTCGCCGGCCCTCCCATGCCTGACCGGCAACTCGGCGGACCTCCGATGCGCAACCGGCAACTCGCCGGGCACCGCCTGCGGCTTGGGCCACCGGCCGAACTATTAATACCCATGGGGTGGAGGGTTCCAAAAAATCGCTCCGGTTAAATCATGTTCCTGCCGGACAAGAGAAACCGAAGGCATCCCAAAAAGTCCGGTGAACCCTGACGATTTCACGCTCGGAAGCGCTTCCAGGGCCTACCATCTGTCCCTGCGTGACGGCAGCCGATGGTGTTTTTCGGCGGATCGCCGCAACACCTCCGTCCTGGACCGGCTGGCTTCCATCATGCGACTCCGCCGGGGCTCCCTGGACGGGGGCTCCAGGCTCATCTTCTGCAGTAAGGACGCCCGGCAGGAAACCGGCTTCACGGGAAGCGGCAGGGCGTACACCCCCTTTCGTTTCAGGGAAATCGTGGGAAAAGAGGATATCTTTTGCGAGGCCGGCGGCGACCGGGATCCGGAAATTCAATACCTGCACATGCGATACGGCCTTTTCCCCATCTTCCGGAAAAGCGTCCACAAAGGGGGGCTGGTGATCCACGGCGCCCTCGTTGCGCTTGAAGGCCGGGGGGCCCTGCTGATCGGGCCGGGCGGTTCCGGAAAATCGACCTGCTGCCGCCGGCTCCCCCGCCCCTGGCACCCTTTTTGCGACGATGAGGCCCTGGTGGTCCTCGGCAAGGACGGAAAATACCGGGTCCATCCATTTCCCACATGGAGCGATTATTTCTGGAAACGGACCCAAAGGACGTGGGATGTCCGGTCTTCGGCGCCCCTTTCGGGATTCTTTTTCCTTGAAAAGGGCCCCAAGGATGCCGTTGAACCCCTGGGCCCAGGCAAGACCGCGGTGCTTCTGAATGCCTCCGCCAATCAGGTTTTCAAGACATATCTTGAGATGATCCCCCCAAAAGACCGCCGGGCCCTGCGTCAACGGTGTTTTCAAAACGCCTGCAAAATGGCGCACCAACGGCCTGCATTCCGCCTTTATGTCAGCCCGGACGGCCGTTTTTGGGAAAAGATGGAACCCCTCCTGAACCGATAAAATCCGGAAGGCAAGGATTTCGGCCCTTCCGGGACCCGGAAGCAGGCTGTTGCCATCTTTCGGATCCCCCCCGAAGAGAATCCGTTGCGGCCGATCTTCACCGGCGCATCCAACGGGCCGGTTTATATGGAAACAGGGGAACCGCTGACCGGGCGGCGGGAAAATACCGGGAAATTTTGAAAATCGATCCGTCCTGCCCCAAGGCAAAAGAAGCGCCGGAGAGACTGCCCCCTAGCAGACCCCGCAAGCCCGGCAGGACGCCACGCGGCACGGGGGGGAGGGCCTGGCTTCCATGGCTTTGGCAAATTCCTTTACAAGATAGGCCTTTTGAATGCCGTGATCGATGAAGTCCCACGGGAGAAGCTCCTCCGTGTCTCTTTGCCGGTGGATGAAAAAGCCGGGATTGAGGGGAGCGGTCTTCAAGGTCCGGGGCCAATTCCCCTGATTTTGGAGCACGGCAACAAGGAGCTCAGCGACCCGGCGGTCCCCCAGGGAGAGGATCCCCTGGATCAGGGCCCAGCGGGGAACATCCGCATGGACACGGAAGTTCGAGACTTTTTCCAGGCCCCTTTTCACCTTTTTGATCTTTTCCTTCAAGACACGGGCCGTGTCCATGGGGCACCACTGGAAAGGGGTAAAGGGCTTGGGGACAAAGGCGTTCAGGCTCACGGTGATGGTTCCCATGCGGCCTTTGGCCCGGCTGGCCTTGAGAAAGCGGTGCTTGATCCGCTTGCACAAATCCACGATGGCCTCCACGTCTGCCGGGGTTTCCGTGGGAAGCCCCACCATGAAATAAAGCTTCAAATTCAAGATGCCGTTTTCCACCAGCACCTGGGCAGCGTCAAGGATCTGTGTTTCGTTCATGCCCTTGTTGATGACGGCGCGCATCCGCTCGGAACCGGCGTCCGGGGCCAGGGTGGCGGTTTTGGTGCGGCTTTTCTTTAAAAGGGCCAACAGGGAATCCGTCAATGCATCGGCCCTGAAGGAACTGAAACCGGCCTCCATGTCCCCATGGAGGATATCGCGGCAGAGGGTGTCGATTTCCGGATGATCCGAAACCGCGGCCCCCACCAGGCCCACCTTATCCGTCATCCCTTTCGCCTTTTTCAGGGCCTCCCGCAACGCCGCCACCCCTTGGAACCGGGGGGGGCGATAGACGTATCCGGCGGCGCAAAAGCGGCACCCATGGGGACATCCGCGACCCACCTCCACCAGGAAAGCACGGCCGAAAGGGGTCTTCGGCGTCACGATGGCGCTGTGGGCGGGATGGATGGAAAGATCCTTTGAAAAGACCCTGCGGACCTTTTCAGGCACGTCGGCAAGCACCTGAAAGGCTTTAAGGGTGCCGTCCGGCCGAAAAGAGGGGGCATAAAACCGCGGCACATAGGCCCCGGGGACTTCCCTGGCCATGCGCAACAGCAGGCCGTATCGGTCTTTTAATGCCGAAGGGGGGGCATCGGAAAGAACGGCAAAAAAATCCGCCGCCACGGCTTCTGCCTCTCCAATCAAGAAGCAGTCGATGAAGGGGGCAAGGGGTTCCGGGTTCAAGAAGGTGGCAACTCCCCCTGCAACCACCAAAGGGTGGGGGAAGGCTCTTTCGGTGGATTGCAGGGGGAGCCTTGCCCGTTGAAGGATGGAAAGGAGGTTGGGATAATCGTTTTCAAAGGAAACCGAAAAGGCAACGACATGGGCATCTGAAATCGGCCTTCGGCTCTCCAGGGTAGAGATCCCGGCATATTCCGAGGTGTCCGGTTCCGGATAAAAGGCGCGTTCGCAGGAAACGCCGGGAAGCCGGTTCAAGAGGGCATAGACGGCCTGGAACCCCAGGTTGGCCATCCCCAAGGCGTACCGGTTGGGATAGACGAGGGCCACCTTCACGCGGGCGTCCCTGGGTTTCGGAACCGCCCCGATCTCCTCCGAAACAAAGGGATGTGCCTTTTTGACCATGAGGATGAATCCCGGTTCGGGTCCCCGTCACCGATCTTATTCGGAACAGTTCATCAGGCATGCCGCGGGACCGGCCAAAGGAACACGCCGGGACTTCTAATCCGCCTTTTTCCGTAAAAACGTGGGGACTTCGAGATCCCCGTTGTCGATGATCAGCCCCTTGTAGCCGCGGTAGACGGCGCCGGAACGCTCCCCGGAAGCCTCCTTCACCCGGAGAAAAGTGGGCCGGTCGAGATTTCCGCCGTGTTCCAGATCGGCGGGCGTCACATCCCGGACACGCCCTTTGGTCCCCGGGTCCCTGATCTTTTCCGGCCGCGCCGGCATGGTTTCCCCACCGATGCCGGTGGCGATGACCGTCACCCGCATCTCATCGCCCAGGGTATCATCCAGGACCGCCCCCCAGATGATTTCGGCATCCTCGCCCACTTCTTTGTAGATCCTTTCGGAAGCCTCAGTGGTCTCATCCATGGTCAGGTCGCTGGAGGAGGTGATGTTCATCAGGACCCCTTTGGCGCCCGAAATGGACATATCCTCCAGAAGCGGATGGGAAATGGCGTTTTCCGCGGCCAATGTGGCCCGGTTTTCACCGCTGGCAAACCCGATCCCCATGATGGCCATGCCGGCTTTCGACATGGTGGTCCGCACGTCGGCAAAATCGAGGTTGATGAGGCCGGGCACCATGATGAGATCCGTAATCCCTTTCACCGAGTGCAGGAGAATCTCATCGGCCTTTTTGAACATCTCCAGCAATGTGGCGTTCCTGGGCGCGATCCCCCTGAGGCGGTCGTTGGGGATGGTGATCACGGTGTCGGCCACGTCCTTGAGCTTTTCGATGCCCTCTTCCGCCTGGCGGGTCCGCTTCTTCCCTTCGAAAGAGAACGGTTTTGTCACCACGGCCACCGTCAAGGCCCCCACCTCCTTGCAGATCTCGGCAATGACCGGGGCGCCGCCTGTGCCGGTGCCGCCCCCGAAGCCGGCGGTGATGAAGACCATGTGACTCCCTTCGAGGGTGCTTTTCAGGGTGTCCCAGGTCTCCAGGGCCGCCTCCCGACCCAGCTGGGGATTGGCCCCCGCCCCCAGAC
>JALVQN010000135.1 GCA_027025555.1 Desulfobacterales bacterium | reverse complement strand
AGCCGGGGATCGAATCCCATGGCGGCAAGCATGGTGAGGATGACCACGGCGGCGAAAAAGACGGCCGCAGGACCCGCCTGGATGGAAGCCAAAGACCCCAGGTTCACCAGGGCCACGAGGATCGTTATAACGAAGATGTCCACCATGGACCATCGACCGATGGCTTCCGTGATCCGATAAAGACGGGTCCGATCCCTCCTGCGCCAGGTCGAGCCGCGCTGAACGGTAATTAAAAGAAAGCTCAAGATGAATATCTTGGCCAACGGCACCACGATGCTGGCCACAAAAATGATCAAGGCGATGGGCCACATGCCGGTTTTGATGAAGTAAAGCACGCCGCTTAATATGGTGTCGGACTGGGCGTTGCCGAATGAGATCACCGTGGTCATGGGCAGGACATTGGCGGGGACATAAAGGACGGCCGCGGCAATGATCAACGCCCAGGTGCGGACGATGCTGTTGGGTTTTCTCAAGTGCAAGGAGGCGCCGCATCGAGGGCATCGCCATTTCCGGGGGACGGGGGAAAGGGGAGGCCGGCAAAGCAGGTGACAGCAATGGCAACTGACCAGATTCAAGGCTTTTGAGGTTGCCTGAAGCGTCATTTTTTAATCGGCGTTCCAACGTTCCCAGACCCTGTTCGGATCCAGGGTCATTGTGGTGCCCACCAGGACAAAGATGAGCGCCATGAATGAATACAATGCAATACCGGGCACGATCTGCGCCGTATCCGATAATTTGACGATGGCGATCAGGACCCCGAGCATGAAGACTTCGGCCATGCTCCAGGGCTTCAGGTGCTGCATCATTCGAAATACGGCCATCATTTTGGGGGTGTTACGATTCAGCCATAACGGGAAAACCACATAAAACGTCCCGGCAAGTTGGACCAGGGGAATGATCAACGTGGTCAACAGGACCAGGAGGGCCACGCCCTGAAGGCCCTGATGATAGAGCTCCCGGATGCCGGTGAAAAGCGTGGTCTGACGCACCTGGCTTTTCATTTTGAATATGAGAAAAGGAAACGTATTGGCGATAACAAACAAGATGAATCCTGTGGCCGCAAGGGCCAGGGTATGTTCGAGGCTGTTTTTCCTTCCCCGTCTCAAGAGGGCGCCGCACCGGGGGCATCGGGCCGCATGCCCCGGGGCAATCCGTGGAAGATACTGGATGAGATCGCATTCAAGACATGCGATCAGATGCGTTAACTCTTGCATGTCATACGCGGAATTTGCCGTTTCAAAGCACTCGTTGATGATAATAAAAAAAAAGAAGATGAAATGCAACACGGCCCTGTGGGAAAAAGTGCCCCGGTGAGATGGGCGATTGTGGAAATTTCCATTGAAAACCGAAATTAGTATGCTATAAAAAAAGTTTTTGATTTATTAAAGCGTAATAAGGATTTTCCCGTTTTTCAGATCCGCTTGAAACCCCTGCGGCAGGCGTGTCAAAAACGGCTTTGCAGCTTGCGTGTTTCGTCCCGTCCCGGCAGGATGGACAAGGGGCGCCATCGGGCGTAAAACGTGAAAAACGGATACCAAGGAGGGTTTTTCGAACATGCTCTGGCTTTTCAGATTTTTCACAGCTTCCATCGGGCGCAAGTTTTTGATGGCGCTGACCGGCTTGGGTTTTATCCTGTTTCTCGGCACCCATCTGGCGGGGAATCTGCTCTTGTACCGGGGCGGGAACGCCTTCAACGCCTATGCGGCGCGGTTGCATGCCTTCGGCGGGCTGTTGATGGTTTTTGAATTCGGCCTTTTGGTTTTTGCCCTGATCCATGTCCTTTTTGGATTGTGGCTTTTTTACGAAAATTATCGGGCCCGGCCCATTGGATATCGGGTGAGAAAGAGTGGCCCGGGACAGACATGGGGATCGGCCACCATGCCCTACACCGGCCTTTTGATTTTGGCGTTTGTGGTCTATCACCTCATCCGTTTCCATTTTGCGGATAAAACGTCGGTGACCATTTACGAAATCGTGAAAAACGCCTTTCAAAGCCCCTTAGAAATCGCCATCTACATGGTGGCCATGGCGGCGGTGGCGCTTCACATAAGCCACGGCTTTTGGAGCGCTTTTCAAACCCTCGGCGCCAATCATCCGAAATACATGCCGCTTATCAGGGGATTGGGATTGATCTTTTCGGTGGTCGTGGGGATCGGATTCGGGTTCATCCCGATCTATATGACTTTGGTTTAAGACATGACACAAGGGGTTTGGATCTCATGGAATTGAATGCGAAGATACCGGAGGGGCCCCTGCCCGAGAAATGGGACCGACACCGGTTCGAATTGAAGCTGGTAAGCCCGGCCAACAAACGCAAATTTGACATCATCGTGGTGGGGACGGGCCTGGCCGGCGGCAGCGCCTCGGCGGCTCTGGCGGAGCTGGGGTACAACGTCAAGACCTTTTGCATCCAGGACAGTCCCCGGCGGGCACACAGTATCGCGGCCCAGGGGGGGATCAACGCGGCCAAGAACTATACCAATGAAGGGGACAGCATCTGGCGGCTCTTTTACGATACCATAAAAGGGGGGGATTTCCGGTCCAGGGAGGGAAATGTCTATCGCCTGGCCCAGATCAGCAACGCCATCATCGACCAGTGCGTGGCCCAAGGCGTTCCCTTTGCCAGGGAATATGGGGGCTTGCTGGCCAACCGAAGCTTCGGCGGCGCCCAGGTGTCCCGGACCTTCTATGCCCGGGGACAGACCGGGCAGCAGCTCTTGCTGGGCGCCTACAGCGCCATGATGCGGCAGGTGGCGGCGGGCCGGGTGAGGCTGTTTCCCCGCCGTGAGATGCTCGATCTGGTGGTGATCGATGGACGGGCCCGGGGGATTGTGACAAGAAATTTGCTCACCGGTGCCATGGAGACCCACAGTGCCCATGCCGTGGTCCTGGCCACCGGAGGATATGGGAACGTCTACTTCCTTTCCACCAACGCCATGTCCTCCAATGTGACGGCCGCCTATCGTTGCTATAAACGGGGCGCCTGTTTCGCCAACCCCTGTTTCACGCAGATCCATCCCACGTGCATTCCGGTGCACGGCACCTATCAGTCCAAGCTCACCCTCATGAGTGAGAGCCTGAGAAACGACGGCCGGGTCTGGGTGCCGGTCAAGGCCGGGGACAAACGCCGTCCTGAAGAGATCCCCGAGGCGGAGCGGGATTATTACCTGGAAAGGCGGTATCCCAGTTTCGGAAATCTGGTCCCCCGGGATGTGGCTTCCCGGGCCGCCAAGGCCCAGTGCGACGCCGGCAAAGGGGTGGGCGAGACCGGCCTGGCGGTGTACCTGGATTTCAGGGATGCCATCCGGCGGGACGGCCGGGCGGTCATCGAAAAAAAGTACGGAAACCTCTTCCAAATGTATGAAAAGATCACGGGAGAGGATCCCTACAAGACGCCCATGATGATCTACCCGGCGGTCCATTACACCATGGGCGGCCTGTGGGTGGACTACAATTTGATGAGCACACTGGATGGCCTCTTTGTGTTGGGGGAGGCCAATTTTTCAGACCACGGCGCCAACCGGCTGGGGGCCAGCGCCCTCATGCAAGGGCTGGCGGACGGTTATTTCATCATTCCTTACACCATCGGCGGGTATTTTGCCGGAACGCCCCTTGAAACGGTGGACGGGACGCATCCGGCCTTTGGGGAAGCCATCGAGTCCTCCCGAAAACGGATCGATACATTGCTCGCCGTGGACGGGCGCCGGACGGTGGACGATTTTCACCGGGAGTTGGGACGGATCATGTGGGATTATTGCGGCATGAGCCGGAACAACGAAGGCCTGGAGAAAGCCAAAGGGATGATCCGGGCGCTTCGAGCCGAATTCCGGGAAAACGTGCGGGTGCCCGGCGAAAACGAAACCTTCAACCAAAGCCTGGAGCGGGCCGGTCGAGTGGCGGATTTCCTGGAGTTTGCGGAATTGATGGTGACAGATGCCCTGGCGCGGCAGGAGTCGTGCGGCGGCCATTTCAACGAGGCCTACCAGACGCCGGACCACGAAGCCCTTCGGGACGATGCGCATTTTTGCCACGTGGCGGCCTGGGAATATCAAGGAGAGGACCGTGAGCCGGTATTGCATAAAGAACCCTTGGTCTTTGAGAACGTGACATTGGCCCAGAGGAGCTACAAGTGAAAAAAAGCATTCATGTGACACTCAAGGTCTGGCGGCAGGCCAGCGGCGGGGACAAAGGACGCTTTGAGACGTATCCCTTGAAAGACATTTCAACGGATATGTCCTTTTTGGAAATGCTGGATGTTTTAAACGAAGCACTCACCCACTCGGGGAAGGAACCCATTGCCTTTGACCATGACTGCCGGGAGGGGATCTGCGGGATGTGCGGGGCCGTGGTGAACGGTCGTCCCCACGGCCCTGAGAAAGGCACCACCTTGTGCCAGCTGCACATGCGGCATTTTTCCGACGGGGACGTGCTGGTGATCGAACCCTGGCGCTCGCGCGCGTTTCCGGTGATCAAAGACTTGGTGGTGGATCGCGGGGCCTTGGATCAAATCATCATCGCCGGGGGCTACATTTCCGTCAACACGGGATCGGCTCCAGAGGCCAACAGCATCCCGGTGCCCCAGGGGGCGGCGGACAAGGCCATGGACGCGGCCGCCTGCATCGGATGCGGCGCGTGTGTGGCAGCCTGTCCCAATGGGTCGGCCATGCTTTTTGCGGCCGCAAAAGTCTCCCATTTGGCGCTGCTCCCTCAGGGACGACCCGAAGCGGCCCGGCGTGCCATCCGCATGGTGGAAAAGATGGATGGGCTGGGATTCGGAAACTGTTCCAACATCACCGAGTGTGAGGCGGAATGCCCCAAGGAGATCTCCATCGCCCACATCGCAAGGCTCAACCGGGAGTTTTTCAGGGCCCAGCTGGCCTCGGACGAAAAATAGCATAACCTGGAAGGGATCACCGGAAACCGGGGCAGCCCGGATCGGGGCAGGGGTTGCGCCGGAACGGTATCCCAAGGAATATCCATCAAAGGAGTCCGTCATGTCCAAACATCCTGAATATGAAAAGTGGAAGGCATTGGCCACGAAACAGATGAAGGGAAAACCGGTGGAAAGCCTCCGCTGGGAATCGCCGGAAGGGATTGCCATCGAACCCCTTTACGCGGCGGAAGATATCGAAAACCAGCCCCATGTCAACACGCTCCCCGGCTTCCCGCCCTATGTCCGGGGACCCATGGCCACCATGTACGCCGGCCGACCGTGGACCATCCGGCAATATGCCGGCTTCTCCACGGCAAAGGAATCCAATGCCTTTTATCGCCGCAACCTGGCTGCCGGTCAAAAAGGACTCTCGGTGGCCTTTGATCTGCCCACGCACCGGGGCTACGACTCCGACAACCCCCGTGTCATCGGCGACGTGGGAAAGGCCGGTGTGGCCATCGATTCGGTGGAGGACATGAAGATTCTGTTCGACCAGATTCCCCTGGACCGGATGAGCGTCTCCATGACCATGAACGGGGCGGTGCTGCCCATCATGGCCGGCTATATCGTGACGGCCGAAGAGCAGGGGGTCCAGCAGGGGCAATTGACCGGAACCATTCAAAACGATATTTTGAAGGAATACCTGACGCGCAACACCTACATCTATCCCCCCGAGCCTTCCATGCGGATCGTATCGGATATCATCGCCTATTGTTCGAAGCACATGCCCAAGTTCAACACGGTGAGTATCAGCGGGTACCACATGATGGAAGCCGGGGCCGATTCGGTGCTCCAGTGTGCCTTTACCCTCGCCGACGGCTTGGAATATGTGCGGGCGGCGTTGAAGGCGGGCCTGGACATCGACGCCTTCGCGCCGCGTCTTTCCTTTTTCTTCGGCGTGGGCATGCATTTTTTCATGGAAATCGCCATGCTTCGGGCCGCCCGGTTCCTGTGGCATGAGCTGGTCAGCCGGTTCAACCCGAAAAACCCGAGATCCACCATGCTCAGGACCCACGTGCAGACTTCCGGGTGGAGCCTCACCGAGCAGGATCCTTACAACAACATCATCCGGACCACCCTGGAAGCCCTGGCAGCCGCGCTCGGCGGCACCCAGTCCCTGCATACCAATTCCTTTGATGAAGCGGTGAGCCTGCCCACGGATTTTTCGGCCCGGATCGCCCGGAACACCCAGATCATCCTCCAGGAAGAGTCCCACATCTGTCATGTGGCGGATCCTTTGGGCGGATCGTATTACATCGAGGCCCTGACCGGAGAGATTATTCAAAAAGCCCGCAAGGTCATTGAAGAAGTGGAAGCCCTGGGGGGCATGGCCAAAGCCATTGAAACCGGAATGCCCAAGCTCCGCATCGAGGAAGTGGCGGCCAGGCGCCAGGCCCGGATTGACCAGGGTAAAGATATCATCGTGGGGGTCAACAAGTACCAGATCGAAGAAGAGGTGAAGGTGGAGGTATTGGAAGTTCCCTCCACGGTACGGGACGAGCAGATTGAAAGCCTGAAAAGGATCCGGGCCTCGCGCGACAACCACGCGGTGGAAAAGGCGCTCCAGGCCGTCACCCGTTGTGCAGAGGGAAAGGGAAACCTTTTGGAGGCCTGTATTCCTGCGGTCCGGCTTCGGGCCACAGTGGGGGAGATATCGGATGCCATGGAGAAGGTATTTGGCCGTTACAAGGCAACGACACGATGCATTTCCGGCGTTTATGCCACCGAGTACGGGGATGAGGAGAAGATCGAATCGGTCCGTCGCCGCACGGAGGCCTTTTCCGAAAGGGAGGGACGGCGTCCCCGAATCCTGCTGACCAAGCTGGGGCAGGACGGTCATGACCGGGGGATCAAGGTGATTGCCACCGCCTTTGCGGATTTGGGATTCGATGTGGATTTGGCGCCCATGTTCCAGACCCCCCAGGAGGCGGCCAAGATGGCGGTGGAAAACGACGTCCATGTGGTGGGCGTCTCTTCGCTTACCGCGGCCCATAAGGTTTTGGTTCCCAAGCTGGTGGAGGCCCTGGAAGAGGAGGGCGGCCAGGAGATCCTGGTGGTGGTGGGCGGCGTCATTCCGCCGAACGACTACGAGTTCTTATATCAAACATCGGATGTGGTGGCGGGGATTTTCGGCCCCGGCACCCCGGTGGTGGAATCGGCCCATGACGTCTTGGATGCGTTGGAAAAGCGGCGCGGATGAGGGGCATCGGATCGTGCCTTTTTACTGTTTTCCCGATTCCATGGCAGGGGGTGTTTCCCGAATCCACCCGATACAATTTTTTCATTGACAATGAAGGGGTCTTTGATCATGCTTTGGCGCTTTATAATCGGGATAACAGGCGCCCCATCTCGCATCGAGGCAATGGGTTTTTTAAACGGCGAGGGACCGGTTGCCGGATCCTGCCATGCAGATGGCCAAAGCGTGCCGTGAAAGGAATTGGAAGATGGGCATTGTGGAAGATAAGCTCAAACAATTAAAAGAAAAGCAGGCCAAGATCCTTGAGATGGGCGGCCCGAAGGCAGTGGCCCAACAAAAGAAAAAGGGGAAACTCACCGCCCGGGAGCGACTGGATCGGTTGTTTGATCGGGGCACCTTCCGGGAGATCGATATGTTCGTGAGGCACCGGTGTACGAATTTCGGCATGGAAAAGATCGATATCCCATCAGACGGTGTGGTGACCGGTCACGGGCTGGTGGACGGCCGTCCGGTATTCGCCTATTCCCAGGACTTTACCGCCAGGGCCGGAAGCCTGGGGGAGATGCATGCCAAGAAGATCTGTAAAGTCATGGATCTCGCCTTGAAGGCGGGGACGCCCCTGGTGGGATTCAACGATTCAGGGGGGGCCCGGATCCAGGAGGGTGTGGACGCCCTTTCGGGATACGGCCAGATCTTTTACCGGAATTCCTTGGCTTCCGGGGTGATTCCCCAGATTTCGGCCATCATGGGCCCCACGGCGGGAGGGGCTGTCTATTCACCGGCCATGACGGACTGGGTCTTTATGGTGAAAAAGACCGGCTACATGTTTATCACGGGACCGGAAGTGATCAAGGCGGTGACAGGCGAGGAGATCACCTTCGAAGCTCTGGGGGGCGCCATGACCCACAACGAAAAAAGCGGCGTGGCCCATTTTGCCTGCGAGAACGACGCAGATGCCATCGACCAGATCAAGAAGCTGCTCACCTTCTTGCCGTCCAACAACATGGAAGACCCGCCGCGGGTGGAGACGGGCGACGATCCGAGGCGGATTTCCCCTGAACTCAACAGCATCATTCCGGACAATCCCAACCAGTCCTACGACATGAAGGCGGTCATCGCCGGCATTGTCGACAACGGGGCGTTTTTCGAACCGCATCAGTATTATGCCAAGAACATCATCGTCTGTTTTGCCCGGCTCAACGGGAGGACCATCGGCATCATCGCCAATCAGCCCCAGGTCCTTGCCGGTTGCCTGGATATCGATGCATCGGACAAGGCCACCCGCTTCATCCGTTTTTGTGACGCCTTCAACATCCCCATGCTCACCATTGCGGATGTCCCCGGGTATCTGCCCGGCAGCCAGCAGGAATGGGGAGGGATCATCCGTCACGGCGCGAAATTGTTGTGGTGTTACTCGGAGGCCACCGTTCCCAAGATGCTCTTGATCACCCGGAAGGACTATGGGGGATCCTACCTGGCCATGTGTTCCAGAGATCTGGGGGCGGACATGAGCCTGGCCTGGCCCACCGCCGAAATCGCCGTCATGGGCGCCGCCGGCGCGGCCAACATCATCCATCGAAAAGAGATCAAAAACGCCGACGACCCGGAAGCCAAGCGCAAAGAAAAGATTCAAGAATATGAGGATCTCTTCTCCAATCCTTACCGGGCCGCGGATCGGGGCTACATCGACGCGGTCATCGAGCCCGCTCAAACGCGGCCGCGCCTCATCGACGCCCTGGAGGTCATGTGCACCAAGCGGGAGATCCGGCCGCCCAAGAGACACGGCAACATCCCCGTGTGAATTTCAATCATGCAGCGGACTTAAATAAAAAAATGACCTGCCAAGGGAGCCAGGGATGAAAGACCCCAAGACGATCGTTGCAGCCATTACGGCGGTGGCCGCATACATAAAGAGTGAAGAGGAGGCTGTCATGGCCTTAAGGGCGATGCCGCAGGCGGCCTGCAGAGGGCCTGCGGATCGCTTCAGTCCTTGGCAGATGAGCGGCCGTCATGACCAGATGCAGATGCGGATGCAGATGCAACTGAAAGCCTATCACCGTAAATGACGGATGTTTCGGGGTCTTGGAGGTCTCGGATCGAAGAGGCCGCACTCAGGGCTTCCGACGGTGGAGTCTCCAAGCCTTTGAATCCGGATGAATCAAGGGAGAAAGAAGATGAGCGATCATAACCAGGTGAAAATGACGTCAATGCACTATGAGAAGGACAGGCCGGCGGCAGAAAACCCGTTGAAGGTGGAAGACCTGACCTTCCGGGATGGACACCAGTCCCTGTTCGCCACCCGAGGCCGGACAGAAGACATGATTCCTGTGGCGGAGATGATGGATGAGGTGGGGTTCTGGGCCATGGAAGTCTGGGGCGGCGCCACCTTCGATACCATGCATCGATTCCTCAATGAAGATCCGTGGGAACGCATCCGGACGCTGAAGCGCTACATCAAAAAGACCCCCTTTTCCATGCTCCTGAGGGGACAGAACCTGGTGGGATACCGGAATTACGCCGATGATGTGGCCAAGGCATTCGTGGAACGGGCCATTGCAAACGGCATGGATATCTTCAGGACCTTTGATGCGTTGAACGATTACCGCAATTTCGAAACCGTGGTTCCGGTGATTAAAGAGGCGGGGCGCCACTTCCAGGGATGCATTTGCTACTCCTTGACGGAACCCCGGTTGGGGGGGGATGTCTACAACCTGGAATACTACGTCAACAAGGCCAAGGATCTGGAGGCCATGGGGGCCGACAGCATCTGTCTCAAGGACATGGCAGGGCTGATTGCGCCCTATGACGCGTATACCATCATCAAGGCCCTGAAGGCCGCGGTGAAGCCCCCCATCCACCTGCACAGCCATTTTACTTCCGGCATGTCGGCCATGAGCCAGCTAAAAGCCATCGAGGCCGGTGTGGATATCGTGGACACCTGCATGTCGCCGTATGCGTATCGGACTTCCCATCCCGCCATCGAACCGTTGGTCATGACCCTTCTGGGCACCAATCGGGACACGGGATTTGACATCAGACACCTGGCGGCCATCAACGAGATCCTGGAAAAGGAGGTCATGCCCAAGTACAAGCACCTCTTGGACGATTCCAAAATGAGCATCATCGACATCAACGTCCTGTTGCATCAGACGCCCGGCGGAATGCTGTCGAATCTGGTGAACCAGCTCAAGCAGATGGATGCCCTGGACAAGCTCGAAGAGGTCTATCGAGAACTCCCGAGGGTGCGCAAGGAACTGGGTCAGGTCCCCCTCGTCACCCCCACGAGCCAGATCGTTGGGATCCAGACGGTGAACAATGTCTTGTTCGATACGCCTGAGGAACGTTACAAAATGATCACGGACCAGGTGAAGGATCTGTGTTACGGCCTTTATGGAAAGACGGCCATTCCCATTGACCCGGAAGTGCAGAAGAAAGCGCTGAAAGGGTATCCCAGGGGCGAAGAACCGATCACATGCCGCCCGGCGGAAGTGCTGGAGCCGGAACTCGAGAAGGCCAAGGAAGAGATCGGAGACCTGGCCGTGGACATGGATGACTTGCTCATTTACGCCCTTTATCCCGTCACGGGGAAGAAGTTCTTAAAATGGAAATATGGGAAGGAAGAACCGCCCAAAGAGGTCCGGCCCATCACCCTTGAAGAGGTCAAGGCCCGGGAGGAAATGGTGAAAAAAGCCCTGGCCGGGGAGCTTGTGGAAAAGCCCAAAAAGGAGGCGCCGCCCAAAAGCGAAAACGCACGGACGTTCAATGTCTTCGTGGACGGGGAATACTTTGAAGTGGGGGTGGATGAAGTGGGGGGATCCCCGGTGATCGGCGCCCTTCCGCAGATGCCCGTGATGCCGGCCGTGCCTGCCCCGCCGGTGAAAGCGCCGGCCGCTGCTCCCCCGGCAGAGACGCCGCGTCCTGCAGCCCCGCCGGCAGATGCCGGAAAACCCGAAGCCCAAGCGCCGGAAAAAGGGGCGGCCCCGGCGGAGGGAACCCCCTTGGTGGCGCCCATGCCGGGCATGATCGTCAGCTATAAAAAAGAGGTGGGCGACAGTGTTGCCGAAGGCGAAACCGTGGTGATCCTGGAGGCCATGAAGATGGAAAACGCCCTCCCGGCACCGGTTTCGGGAACGATCAAGTCCATCAACTTCAACTCCGGGGACTCGGTGGCCAAAAACGACGTCCTTTGCGTGATCGGGTAAGGCCGGGCGGTCCTCAACGCATGGCAATGCCCGCCTTGTTGGGCCCGCAAGAGAGGGATCAAAGGGTGGAAATACGATTTTAAATGGTTTTTCCGATCCCATTGATAAGGAACGACCCATGAAAATCCATGAATACCAGGCAAAGGAACTGTTCCAAAAGTACACGATCCCGATTCCTGCCGGAGGCGTGGCCTTTGATCCGGAAGAAGCGATGAAAAGGGCGAAAAGCCTTCCCGGGTTTCCAGTGGCGGTGAAAGCCCAGATTCATGCCGGCGGACGGGGCAAGGGCGGCGGCGTCAAACTGGCCCGATCCCTGGATGAGGTCCGGCAAATCGCGGAAAAAATGCTCGGCATGACCCTCGTGACGCATCAGACGGGACCGGAAGGCAGGCAGGTGGGGAAGGTCCTGGTGGAACAGGGACTCCACATCGCCAGGGAGCTTTATCTGAGCATCATTCCGGATCGATCCACAGCGGAGATCGTGGTCATGGCCAGCCAGGCCGGCGGAATGGACATCGAGGCCGTGGCCGAACAGACGCCGGAAAAGATCGTCAAGGTCTTCATCAACCCCCTTGACGGGATCCGGTCCTACCACTGCCGGCAAGTGGCCTATGCCCTGGAATTGCCGGAAACGGCCATGAAGCCCTTTCAGCAGATGCTGCTGCAGCTTTATCGGTTGTTCGTGGACTATGATTGTTCTTTGGTGGAAATCAATCCGCTGGTGCTCACCGCCGAAGACCGGCTGGCGGCATTGGATGCAAAGATCAATTTCGACGACAACGCCCTGTTCCGCCATCCGGAGGTCCTGGCGTACCGGGATCTGACAGAGGAGGATCCCCTGGAGATCGAAGCCTCCAAGTACCATCTCAATTACATCAACCTGGACGGGAATATCGGGAACATGGTCAACGGGGCGGGATTGGCCATGGCCACCATG
>JALVQN010000134.1 GCA_027025555.1 Desulfobacterales bacterium | reverse complement strand
GGTCATGATGGTTAAAATGCCGACCCCGCCCACCACGAGGGAAATCCCCCCCAAGCCGCCGATGGCCAATGTGAGGATATGAAGCACCGACCCGAGCACCGCCAGCATCTGCTCCTGGGTGGTGAGGGTAAAATCCTCCCTCGAGTGCCGGGCAACGAGCAGCTTTTTGATTTTATTTTTCACCTGATCGGCGCTGATGCCGCCTTCATAGACCGAATCGATCTCGAGGAGACTGTCCCGGTTAAACAGGCTCAAGGCCCGTGCCGCCGGGATGTAGACGGTGTCATCCAGGTCAAAGCCGAGCATTTGTCCCTTGGAGGCCAGCACACCGATCACGCGGTAACGCTCTCCGCCGATACGGACCCATTTTCCCAGGGGATTGACGGATCCGAAAAGCTCCCTTTTGACCCGGCTTCCCAGAACCGCAAAGGGCCGGGCCGCTCTGGGATCCTCCTCCGGGAGGAAACGGCCCATGGAGACGGTCATTTTCCACACCCGGGGCGCTTCGGATCCGGTGCCGAACACATAGGTCCGGCGACTGCGCCGTTCAAAGACCACGGCGGCGTTGCCCCATACCACCGGAACCGCTCCTTTCACTTCCGGGATCCTCTTGACGGCCTCGGCGTCTTCGAGGGTCAGGGGCCGGACATTGCTCACCAGGGCACCGGAAACACCGGCTGTGGTGGTCTTTCCCGGATTGACGGCGATGAGGGTTGTCCCGAACTGGGTGAATTCGGACAGGAGAAACCGGTGGACGCCCTCCCCCAGGGACGTGAGAAGGACCACGGAGGCAATGCCGACGGCGATTCCCAGTGCGGTCAGGACGCTGCGCATGCGATGGGCGGAAACGGCGGAAAAGGCCAGGGCAAGGGAATCCTTGAGGGTCATGGCATCCTTTTTTTAAAAAATTGCTTCACCGTCCGGCCAGGGCCGCGACCGGGTCCAAGCAGGAGGCCCGCCGTGCAGGCAACACCCCAAAAAGCAATCCATTGCCCAGGGCCACGGAGACCGCACCGGCCAAGGCCCAGGGGGGAATCTTCAGCGGAAACGAGGGGAAGACTTGAGCCAAGATTCGGGTCCCGGCATAGCCCAATCCCACGCCCAGGCATGCACCGGTGAAAGACAATACAGAGGCCTCTGTTAAAAACAGACCCAAAATCTGCACGGACCGCGCCCCCACCGCCTTGAGGAGGCCGATTTCGGCCCGCCTCTGGGACACGGAAATCAGCATCACATTCATGATGAGGATCCCTGCCACCACCAGGCTGATGGCGGCGATACCGGCCACCGAAAGGGTCATGACGACGAGGATCCGGTCAAAGGTGGCCAAAACCGCATCCTGGGTGATGACCGTGATGTCGTCCTCGCCGTCGTGTCTTTCCCGGATCCGTTGAATGATGGCACTTTTGACCTGCATCAGGGCCGAACGATCCTTGGCCTGGACCAGGATTCGGAACAAGGTGGCGGTGTTAAAAAGGGATTGGGCGGACGCCACCGGGATCACGGCCACATCGCTCATATCCAATCCCAGGGAGTGCCCCTTCTCGGCCAGGATTCCGATGACCCGGAACCGGCGGTCCTGGATGCGGACCCATTCGCCCAGGGCATTGGCATTGCCGAAAAGCTCCCGCTTCACCCGGGCCCCCAAGACCGCCACCGCGCCCCCCTGGAAGGGGTCCCGCAGCGGAAGAAAAGCCCCCCGGGCCATGGAAAGCTGACGGATCTCAAGAAGCGCCGCGGTGGAACCCAGGATGGTGACCTCCCGGTCCCTCCGGTTCCAAGAGACCGGGGCCGATCCGAGCGCCACCGGGGCCACGCGACGCACCGAGGGGATCCGGGTCAACGCCATGGCATCCGCCAGGGTCAGGTCCCTGGGTGTTTGGGCCAACAAAGGGGGCGGACCGCCCACGGTCTCGGAGCGCCCCGGCAGGACGAACAGAAGATGCGTCCCCAAGGAAGTGAATTCCCGCGTCACATACCTTCGCGCCCCCTCCCCCAGGGCCGTCAGGAGGAGGACCGAGGCCACGCCCATGGCCACGGCCACAAGGACAAAAAGCGTGCGCGCGGGATACCCCAAAAGGGCCTGCATGCTGAACCGGAGTCTGTCTTCGGGCTTCATGACAGGGCTTCAAAGGCAAAAAGAACCGGTTTCAGGTGTCGGAAACGATCTTTCCATCCTCCAGGATCACCTTCCTCTTGGCCCGGCTTCCCAAGGCCGGGTCATGGGTCACCAGGATCAATGTCATGCCGCTGCGGTGCAATCCTTCCAGGATCTGAACGACTTCCATGCCGGAAGAGCGGTCCAGATTTCCGGTGGGCTCATCGGCGAGAATCACGGAAGGCCGCATCACCACGGCCCGGGCAATGGCCACCTTCTGACGCTGCCCGCCCGAGAGCTGGTCCGGGCGATGGCGGGACCGGTCCTGAATCCCCAGCGCCTTCAGGGCCTCGCTGACGCGCTCCTTCCGCCGACCGGCCTCCACGCCGGCCAAAATCAGGGGCAGCTCAATGTTTTGCGCCGCCGTCAGCCGGGGGATGAGATGAAAGAACTGGAACACGAATCCGATTCGGTCCCTGCGGACCAGGGCTTGCTCCGTGTCCGTCAGCTCCGTGGTGTTCACGCCGTCTATAAGATAGGCCCCCCGGGTGGGGCGATCCAAAAGACCCATGATGTTCAACAGGGTGGATTTCCCGGATCCGGAGGGTCCCATGACCGCCACATACTCGCCCGCCGCCACGGAAAGGGTGACGGCTTTCAATGCAAAAACCCGTTCGTCCCCCACATGGAACACGCGGTCCACGTCCGTCAGCCGAATCATGGGCGCTTCCCGCTTCGCAGCCCCGCCTTTGCACCGTCTGTGATGCCGGGCTGGTCCACGTTGAGGACCACCTGCTCACCCGCCTCGAGACCGGAGCGGATTTCGGTATAATCCCAGTTGGAGATCCCGATCTCCACGCGTCGCTTCACGATTCTCTTTTCTTTCGGGTCAAAGACAAAAACGTGCTTTCGGTTCAGGATCGCCTCCGTGGGAATGCGAAGCGTGTCCGGGTGAACCTCCAGGACAATGTCGATGTCTGCGCTGTATCCGGCCAAAAGGGGCGGGAGGGCTTCCGGAGAGTCAAAGCGCACCGTGACATCCACCGTCCGGGCCTGACGCTCGCGATCCAGGACATAGGTGTCGATTCGGGTCACCCTCCCCATGAAGCGGCGGCCCCTGAAGGCATCGAGGCTGACCCTTGTGGGCATGCCGACGGTCACCCGGGGCGCGTCCACCTCGTCGATGGGCGCCACCACGTAGAAGCAGGACGTATCGATGAGATCGATGGCAGGCGGGGTGGGGACGCCGATGGGAGACGGGGTGACGTATTCATTGAGCTCCCCGTTGATCTCGGCCACGATGCCGTCAAAGGGCGCCACGAGGCGGGTCCGTTCCAGGTTCGCCATGACGGCGGCCACACGGGCCGCCCCGGTGGAAACGGATGCCTCGGCGGCGGCACATTCGGCTTGCAACGCCTCGGCCTCGGTGACGGCCCTGTCGGTCCGCTCCTCGGAAGCCGCTCCGGTTTTCCCGAGGGCCGTCAGCCGACGGGCTTCCCGGCGGGCCCTCTCGGCCCGCAAACAGACCGCTCTTTTCCTTGCCCGGGCCTCCCGGACTTCCTTTTTGGCGAGATTCAACTGGGCCACGAGATCCGCGTTCCACAGTTCTAAAAGGCGCTGGCCTTTTTTCACCCGATCCCCTTCCCGGACCGGGAGTTCGGCGATTTGTCCCCCGATGCCCGGGGAGAGCTTGGCCCGGCGGCAGGCCTTGACGGTGCCGGCACGGGTATTGGAGACGGTCTTTTCCACCCGCCCCCGCGCCACCGGACGAACCACCACTTCGACCGGCTCGGGCCGGGTGATGAACCATCCGTAGATGCCAATGCCCGCGACAATGACAATTACCGCTGCCCACCGGGCCATTTTCGCTTTCATGGGAAAATCAGGCCTTTCCTCTTGTCCTCTGAATATCCCACGGGAAAGGCCGCGTCAATGCCGGGCCTCTTTCTGACGGCACCGGGGGATTAAACAGGCCTTGGGAATCCCTCCACACGGCACCCACGGCGGCGCCTGTCAGGGGCAATGATGCCAACTGCCCATGGAACCGGGGCCCCTGGAAAACCGCCGTGGAACCTTTATCAGGGAAGAAGACGGGAGGATCACAACG
>JALVQN010000133.1 GCA_027025555.1 Desulfobacterales bacterium | reverse complement strand
GATCAGGGAAGCGATTCCCACCCCCTCCCCCTTTTCCTTGGGCCGGTTGATCTCAAGCTCCCGGACCACGGCATCGATACATGCCTTGAGACCGCAGGTGGTGATCTTGAAATTCTGGGGGGAGACGTATCCGCTTTCGTTGGCATTGATTTTCCTGAAGGTCACGGGATCGATGCCCGCGGTTTCGGCCAGCATATCCATGGCGCTTTCGATGGCGAAGGTGGCCTGGGGATTGCCGTATCCCCGCATGGCCTGGGCATACGTGTTGTTGGTGTAGACGCACTTGGCCGTATACCGGATATGGGGCACCTTGTAAAGGGTGGTGATGGGCATCATCATGACCGAGGGCGTGGTGGCCCCCCAGGAGGTGTAGGCCCCGTTGTCCAGGATCATGGAGACGTCCCGGAAAAGGAGCCTCCCCTCCTTATCGCAGCCCTGGGCGATATCGATGAGGGTGGGCTGCCGCGTGGAGGTGGCGATGAACTCTTCTTGCCGGTCAAAAACGATCTTCACCGGTTTCCGGGTACGATGGGCCAGGAGGATGGCGATATATTCGTACGCGTAGGTGTCGAGCTTGCTCCCGAACCCGCCCCCCAGGACGGGTTTGATCACCCGGACCTTGGGGTTTTGAATCCCCATGGCTTGCAACGCGTCCCTAAAGTCCTTCTGGGCCAGGGAAGGGATCTGGGTATTGGTATAAATGGTAAGGTTGTCGGCATGATCGAACAGGGCCAGGGCGCCGGAGGTCCCCATGCAACAGTGGGTCACCCAGGTGGTGGAAAAACGTTCCTGCACGACGTGGGCCGCCTCTTTTCGGGCCGCCTCCACATCCCCGTAGTGGAGTTTCCATGGCATTTTCAGGATGTTCGTCTTGTGTTCCTCGTGGACCAGGGGGGCATCCGCCTCCATGGCCGCCACCGGGTCGAAGATTGCGGGAAGGGCCTCATAGGTCACCTGGATGAGGCTTATGGCTTCCTCGGCGATATCCGGATCGATGGCCGCCACCGCCGCCACCTCGTCCCGGTAAGACCGGACCTTTCCGGCCTTCAGGGGCCGGTTGTCCTTGTAGACGCCGAACTTGATTTCGCAAATGTCGGCACCGGTCAAAACCGCGCGAACCCCGGGAAGCCTCTTGGCTCTGGACGTATCCATGTGGACAATCCGCGCGTGCGGGTACTTGCTGTACAGGATTTTCCCGTAGAGCATCCCGGGCACTTTCAGGTCCTGGATATACTGGCTGCGCCCCGTGGCTTTGTCCACGGCATCGAGCTTGGGAACCCGTTTTCCAACGGCTTGATACTGGTCCATAAATCCCCCGCTTTTCTAGACCCAAAGGCAGGGTCTTTTCAAAGGGCCCTGCGGCCTTTCCTGTTGCAATCAGGTCTCCTCGTCGGCCTGCCAGGCCATCACTTTCACTTTCTCTTCGGCTTTCCGGGTGACGGAGCGGATCGATTCGATGATCTGAACATACCCCGTGCACCGGCAGATGTTCCCGGCAATGGCCGCCTTGATCGCTTCCTCGTCGGCATCGGGCCTTTCATCCAAAAGCGCCTTGGCGGACAGGATCATTCCCGGTGAACAGAAACCGCACTGGATCCCGCCGTGCTTGACGAAAGCCCTTTGAAGGGGGTGGAGGGTCCCGTCGGGGGCCTCCATCCCTTCGATGGTCAGCACCGTCCTTCCATCGATTTCGGCCGCCAGATAAAGGCAGGCATTCACCGCCATCCCGTCCACCAGGACCGTGCACGCCCCGCACTCCCCGCTTCCGCACCCTTCCTTGGTCCCCAAAAGGCCCAGCTCTTCCCGGAGCAAGTGCAAAAGCGTCCAGTGGTCCTCAATGCGAATGTGCGTTTCAAGTCCGTTTAACACAAACGAGACATCTCGCCCCATAATGTCCTCCTTCGGGAAAAATCAACGCCGCCCATGTGTTTCATGAATCCGCTGCAAGGCTTTCCGGCCCATGCGTTTCACCAAAACGCCCACCATTTCCCGCCGGTACCAGGCCACCCCGCGGATGCTGTCCCGGACCCTTGATTCCTCTGCAGCAATCTTGCCGGCTTCCTCCAGGGTCTTTTCGTCAACAGGCTTTCCGTTCAAAAAGGCCTCGGCCTGGATCGCACGCATGGGCGTGGGCGCGGCCACGCCCAGGGCAATGCGGGCCCGGCAGCACGTCTTGAAGTCTTCCTCCAGGGAAAGGACGACGCCCACGCCCAAGAGGGGAAGTTCCATGGCCTGCCTTCTTCCGAACTTCAGGTAGGCGCTCCCGGTCCTGGGCAACACGGGCGGGATGAGAATCTCCGTGAGGATTTCACCGGTTTCCAGGTCGCATTGCCCGGGGCCGAGGAAAAAGTGCAGAAGGTCCATGCTGCGTCGGCCTTTGGGACCGTGAATCCGGATTTCAGCATCCAGGGCGATGAGGGGGATGGCCCCGTCCGCCGAAGGGACCGCATTGACAAGATTGCCGCCGATGGTGGCCACGTTCCGGATCTGGACGGACCCGATATTCTTGACCGCATCATGGAGGATGGGATAGCGGGTCCGGACCGTCTTGGAGGTTTCGATCCGGCGATGGGTGACAAAGGCCCCGATGTACAATTCGCCGGTCTCCTGACTGAAGAGGGGTCGGTCCGGTCCGAGGATGTGTTTCAGGGAGATGAGATAGTCCGGAGCAGCCTTTCGCTCCTTGATCTTGATCAGGATGTCGGTGCCGCCGGCGATGTACTTGGCCCGTTCGCCATGGGCCACATGCATGGAAATGGCCTCGTCCAACGACTTGGGAATCATATAGGTAAATCGCCTCATGTCCACCTCTTCAATGGCTTGTGGGAGGGTCATGGGGGTGCATCTACTGCCCCCGCTCATCGAAAATCCGCTTCGATTTCCTCTCGGATCTCGGGAGGCATCCGCAGTCCAAAATCTCTACATTGCAACGGACCATCATCTGCTTCTTGATTGCATCGGCGATGGCTTTGGACAGGTCGTCTTTCAAATCTTCCGACGCCCCGGGCCGGCATTCCACCTTGAGGGTCATGTAATCCTTTCCATCGGCTTCCCGTCTCAGATGAACCTGGTACTCACAACTGATACCGGGAAGTTGCGACAGGAGCTGATCGAACTGTCCCGGGTAGATGTTGACCCCCCGGAAAATGATCATATCGTCCGAGCGCCCCAGGATCCTGCCGTGCAGGGGCAGGATGTTGCCGCAGGAGCAGGGCCGGTCGATCCTCTGGGTTAAATCCCGGGTCCGGTAACGGATCAAAGGGGCCGCTTCTTTTTTCAGCGTGGTGACCACCATCTCCCCGGTCTCCCCGTCCGCCACCGGCTCGAGGGTCTCCGGGTCCAGAATCTCCAGGATGTAGTAATCGGCCCAATAATGGATCCCCTCGTGCTTTGGACAGTCGAGGCCGGTGCCGGGGCCGTAAAGCTCGGTCATCCCGGGAATGTCGAACATGTCTTCAAGCCCCATGAGGTCCCGGATGCGCGCCCTCATGGCGTCACCGCTTCTCTCGGAGCCGAAAATCAACTTTTTCAAGGCGATCTTCCCCCTCAGGCGCCTTCGCTCGATCTCCTCGGCCATGAGCAGCCCCATGGAAGCGGTGCAGCAAAGGACCGTGGACTGGAGGTCCTCCAGGAACTGGCATTGCATGTCGATGTTGCCGGGACCTGCCGGGACGGCCATGGCGCCCAGGCGCTCGCATCCCAGTTGAAAGCCGACGCCCGCCGTCCAGATCCCGTATCCCACCGCGATCTGGACCCGATCCATGGGGGTGACCCCGGCCATCTCGTAACACCGGGCGAACATGTGTTGCCAGTCCTCGATGTCCTTTCGGGTGTAAGCGAGGACCTTTTTTTTCCCGGTGGTGCCGGAAGAGGCGTGGATCCGCACCACTCGGGACAGATCCACGGCAAGCAAAGGGAACGGATAGCCTTTTCTCAGGTCGTCGGCGGTGGTAAAGGGCAGACGCCTTACGTCTTCCAAAGACCGGATGGAGTCCGGCCCCACCCCTGCCGCGTCCAGCCGCTTCCGATAGAAGGGCGACCCCTGATAGGCATGCTGCACGGTCCACTTCAGCCCTTTAAGCTGGTGTTCCTGAAGCTGGGAAAGATCGGTAACGTCCGGCATGAAGGTCTTTTTCATGGAATTTGCTCCTTTTGCGATGCGCCTGTCCTCATCTTACGCCAAACTCCCCTTGGGTATTTCTTTTCGGGTACAATGTCATCGGCCTGGTCCGGGTTTTTCTTCTTGTTTTTCACCACGTATGGAATCGGTTCGGACCGTGTCGATTCGGAGGGTGTCAGGATCGAGCACGACGCCGTAAGCCTCTTTTGCCTGTTCAACACTCACGTACCCGTACGCCACATCCCGTTGCACCTTTTCCACCTCCCGCTTTAAGGGATCACCGTACCCGCCCCCGCCGGCACTGTAAAAGGCCAGCACATCCCCGGCCTGGCAGAGGGTCAACCCGCTGGGGTCGGCGGGTGTGCCGTTCTTGAGGAACCGGGCCTTGGCGCCGGGGCCCCCGCCGAAGATGCCCTGGGGCGGATATCGAAAGCGTCCGGCCTGGACCGCCACGGCCACCGGGCCCCGGGGGGCCTTTGCATCGTCCGGGATGCGGATCACCATCTTCCTTCCCAGGCCTCCCCGTTGTTTCCCCGGGCCGCCTGAATCCGGGACCAGGGCCCGGGATTCCACGATCAGGGGCGTGTCGCTTTCGAAGATCTCCACGGGCGTATTGGCTCCGTTTGCCGGGAAAATGGCACAGTGGTGGCCGTCCATCCGGCTGCTCGCCCCCAGGCCGCCCCCCCGGATGATCATGGTGTGCCAGGGGGCGCCGTCGTGGCGTTTCCCGTAGAAAATGTTGGTTTGGGCCGGTGTGCCGCCGCTGTCGGTGATGATGCGGTCCGGTGCGGCCTTGGAAAGGGCCCGGAAGACCATTTCGGTCATGAAGTGCCCGATCTGCATGCGGGCGGCCACCGCCGCCGGGAAGCGGCAGTGCACCACGGAGCCCTCGGGTGCCGTCATCTTCACCGGCCGGATGGCCCCCTCGTTGATGGGGATCTCCGGATCAAAGGCGCTCTTGACGGCCATGAAGACATAGGCATAGGTAAAATTATAGACCACATTGACCCCCCAGTCCACCTGGGGAGAGGTCCCGTCAAAATCCACGGTGATGTCGTCCCCCGCCACCGTGACACAGAGTTTGATCCCGATGTCTTTGCGTTTCCCCGCCCCTTCGATCACGCCCTGATAAGGATACTTTCCGTCCGGGATCTTGGAGATGGCCGCCCGCATGCTCTTTTCGGTGCGCCCGATGATTTCATCGGCCAGATCGTCCAATGTCTCGAGGCCTTCGTCTTCAAGCATTTCAATGATCTTTCTCGAACAGACATGGTTGGCGGCCACCTGGCTTCGGATATCCCCCACCACCTCCTTGGGGGTCCGGACGTTCCACCGGATCAGGTTCAAGACCCCCTCATTGAGGACGCCGGCGTCGTACAGTTTCAAAGGGGGTATGAAGAGCCCCTCCTCATAGACCTCCCGGTTGTCCGAAGAGACCCGTCCCCCGATGTCCGAATGATGAAAGACACAGGCGGTGAAGGCCACGGGCCGGCCGTGGTAAAAGATGGGGCTCAGGACACAGACGTCGTTTAAATGCCCGGCCAGAAGCCAGGGATCGTTGACGATGAAGACATCCCCTTCCCGGTACTGTTTTAAAGGAACGGACCGGATGATCTTTTTCACCCCCAGGGCCATGGCGCCGGCCTGTCCCGGCGTGCAGAAGGTTCCCTGGACAAGCTCCTGCCCCCGGCTGTCCGTGAACATGCAGGTATAGTCATGGGCGTCCCGAAGGAGGCTGGAGAAGGCGGTGCGGGCCACGGAGGCGTCGGCCTCGTCCACGATGGAGACCAGCCGGCGCCAGAGGATTTCGAGGGTGATGGGATCAAACCGCTTGGGCATGGCGTCCTCCGTTTTGCGTTTCCAGATCGATCCACACAAAGCCGTAATCGTCCACGGTGGCACGGGCGTCCTCCCCGATGATGATGGTGGACTCCTTCTCCTCCACGATGGCCGGACCCTTAAAGGAAGCCCCGGGAAAAAGGCGCAGCCGGTCATAGACGGTGAAAGGCATGAAGGCCCGCCGGTTGACGGAAAAGGCGTCACGCACCCCCTTGATGCACGACGCCAGATCGGTCTGTTCGGCCTTGCGCTTCGGGATCTTGAAGGGAACCTGGGGTATCCGGGCCCGGACCTTGAAGGTGACAAACTCCACCGGCGTCTCCGGGTAAGTGCGGCCGTAAAGTTTCCGGTAGGCGGCATCGAAAAGGGCCCGGATCTCTTTTTTTGAAAAATGAAAAAAAGGTTTCCGTTCAATGGGCAGGTCCGTCTCGGATCCCTGGCCCACGAAACGCATGCTCAGGGTCCGCTGGAAAGTCACCGCCTCCGCCTTCCCGGCCGACTGGAGCACGGCCGCCCCGTCCCTTTCCAGGTCTGCAAAGAGTCCCTCCAGGGCTTCAAAGTCGGCGTTGTCCAGCTGCACCCGGTGGCTCCGGGAGAGGTCGAAGGCCACGGGCGCCGTGAAAAAGCCCAGGGCCGACCCCACGCCGGCCATGGGGGGCACCAGGATCCGAGGGGCACCGATCTTCTTGGCCAGGCCGTAGGCATGCACGGGCCCGGCACCGCCGAAGGCCAAGATGAGGACCAGTTGGGGGTTGCCCCCTTTTTCCGCGATGTGGGTCTTGGCCGCAGACGCCATGGTTTCATTGATCAAATCGTGAATCCCGAATGCCGCCTCCACCGGCGGCGTCCCCAGGACAGCGGCCACCTTCTCGGTGATGGCCTGTTCCGCCAGGGATTTGTCCAGGGGCATGGTGCCGCCCAAAAAGTAATCGGGGTCCAGATATCCGAGAACCAGGTCGGCATCCGTCACCGTGGGTTGTGTGCCGCCCCGTTGGTAGCAGACCGGTCCGGGATCCGCCCCGGCGCTGTCCGGGCCCACCTGGAGAAGCCCCATGCGGTTGATCCGTGCAATGCTCCCGCCCCCGGCACCGATCTCCATCAGATCCACCACGGGCACCTGGATGGGCAGGCCGCTCCCTTTCTTGAAGCGCTGCACACGTCCCACCTCGAAGGTGGAGACAAGGCCCGCCTCCCCTTTTTGGATCAGACAGGATTTGGCGGTGGTCCCGCCCATGTCGAAGCAGAACATGTCCTCCACGGCAAACATCTTCCCGTAATGCTGGGAGGCGATCACCGCGGCCGTGGGGCCGGATTCGATGATGCGCACGGGAAAGGCCCGGGCCGTTTCCACGGACGTGATGCCGCCGCTGGAGAGCATGATGTAGAGCCGGCCGGAAAAGCCCATGTCCTCCAGCCGTCGGGAAAGCTTCTTGAGGTACCTTTCCGTGATGGGCCGCACATAGGCGTTGGTGACCGTGGTGCTGGTCCGCTCATACTCCCGGATCTGGGGAAGCACCTCGAAGGACGTGGAAACGGTGAGCTCCGGGGCCTTTTCCCGCACGATTTCCTTGATGCGCCTCTCATGGGCCGGATTTTCATAGGAGTTGATGAGACACACCGCCAAAGACTCCATCCCCATGTCCAGCAGGCCTTTGAGCACCCTTTCCACCTGGGCGGCGTCCAGGGGCTTCAGGATGCGGCCGTCACTGGCGATCCGCTCCCGGATCTCCTTCCGGAAGGGTCGCGGCACCAGGGGTTCGGGGTATTCGGCAAAAATGTCGTAGGCATCGTATCGGAGCTCCCGTCCCAGTTCCAAGACGTCCTTGAAGCCTTCCGTGGTCATGAGGCCGGTCTTGGCCCCCTTCCGTTCGATGATGGCGTTGATGACCAGGGTGGTGCCGTGGATGACCTCCCCGAGGGCTTCCACAAACCCCGGATGCGTTTCAAGGAGCCGGCCGATGCCGTAGGCCACCGCCTCGGAAGGGTCGGCCGGGGTGGTGAGGCATTTGTAGACAAAAAAGGCCCCGGTCTCGTCATCCACGAGCACAAAATCGGTAAAGGTCCCCCCGATGTCGCAACCCAATCGAAAGCGGCCGGGGGTTGAGGCGTGTTCAGTCTTCATAAGGCAGCATCCTCACAGGCTCGAACATGCTTTTTCATCAAAAGATACTCGGTTCTTCCCATTCGCCGAAGACCTCGCGGAAGACGCCCGTCATCTCTCCCACCGTGGCATAGGCCTTGCAACACGCCACCAGGTCGGGCATGACGTTCTTGCCCGCGCGCGTGCTGGACTCCAGGGCCTTCAGGGTGCGCATCACCTCCCGGTTGTCCCGTTGTCTTCGAAGGGCCTTGAGGCTCTGGATCTGTTTTTCCGCCCATTTTTCATCGTATTCATGGAGTTCCACTTCCGGGGGGTCCCCCTCGGTGTACTTGTTGACACCCACTTTGATGATCTCTTTGTTTTGTAAGCCTTTTTCAAAGGCATAGGCCTGCTGGGTCACGGCGCGCTGGATGGCGCCGGTGGCCACGGCCTGGATCATGCCGCCCATTTTACGAATCCACGCCACCTCTTCAAGGATCTTCTCTTCCATCTCCTTGGTGAGCGTCTCGATGAAATAGGACCCGGCCAAAGGGTCCACGGTGTCCCGCAGCCCCACTTCCTCCATGAGGATCTCCAGGGTCCTCAAGGACAACAAGGCGGCCCGGGGGGTGGGGATGGTATAGGCCTCGTCGAAAGAACACAGGGCCGTGGTCTGGGCGCCTCCGAGGGCGGCGGCCAGGGCATAGTAGGCCCCCCGGATGATGTTGTTTTCCGGCTGTTCCTTGGTGAGGCCGCTGCCGCCGCCGCCGAAAAGGCCCCGCAAAAAGAGTGCCTTTTTATTCTTTACGCCGTATTCTTCTTTGAGCAGGGTGGCCCACAGCTTCCGGGCCGCCCTGAACTTGGCCACCTGCTCCCACAGGTTGCCATAGACATTGAGGTTGAAGGAAAAACGCCCCACGAAGGACTCCGGGGAAAGGCCCCGGGCCGCCACATTGTCGATGTAGGCCCGGGCGATCTCCAGGGCGCAGGCGATCTCCTGGGCCGGGGTGGCCCCCGATTCCCGGATGTGATACCCGCACACGGAAACGGGATTACACCGGGGAAGGACCTTGACCGCATATTCGATGCAATCCCCCACCAGGCGGACGGCCGGCTCCACCGGGAAGATCCAGGCCCCCCGGCCGATCATTTCCTTGAGGATGTCGTTTTGAGGGGTGGCGCTGATGACCTCCTTGGCGTAGCCGAACTTCTCCGCCACCGCCTGATACATGGCCAGCATGACGCTGGCATTGGCGTTGATGGTCAGCCCGGAGCCGATGCGGTCAAAGGGAATGTCTTGAAAGGCGATCTCAAAATCCCTCAAAGAATCCACCGCCATCCCCACCCGGCCGATCTCCCCTCGCGCCCGGGGGTCGTCGGAATCGAGACCCATCTGGGTGGGCAGATCAAAGGCCACGTTCAAGCCGGTCTGGCCGTGGGAAATCATCCACTTGAAGCGCCGGTTGGTCTCTTGGGGGGTCCCGAATCCCGTGTACTGCCGGGTGGTCCAGGCCCGGGTGCGATAGCCCCCTGGATGGAGGCTCCGCGTAAAGGGATATTCACCGGGATCCCCCAGGTCCTTTTCATAATCAAACCCCACCGCTTCCAGGTCCTTGGGCCCGTAAGCGGTCTTCACCCGGATACCGCTTTGGTAGAGGACCTCCTTGATGGCATCCTTCTCGTTGCGTATATATCTTGCCACACCCATTTTCTATCCCCCGTTGACCAGCGCCTGAATGGTATCTGTGATTTCGGAAAAGGGTGTTCCGCCGGGGAACACGGCGTGCACACCGATCTCCTTCAGCGCCTTGATGTCCTTTTTGGGAATCACCCCCCCCACGACCACCTTGACATGGTCCATCTTCGCCTCTTTCAACTGCCCGATGAGCCTTTGGCTGATGGAAAGATGGGCCCCGGTCATGATGCTCAACCCGATGATATCCACCGATTCCTGAACGGCGGTGGACACGATCTGTTCGATGCTCTGATGCAGTCCCGTGTATGCGACCTCCATCCCGGCGTCCCGCAAGGCCAGGGCGACGATTTTGGCCCCCCGGTCATGCCCGTCGAGATCCGGCTTGGCGATGAGCACCCGTATTTTCTTTTTCGTCTCCATTGCCGACACCCCTTCGTCTCCTATTGCCCCTTTCCTTGTCTCTTCTCTCCGCCCGCCCGGAGTCTTTCTTCCAGGAGCCTTCCGGGGGACGGGTTAAAGGAAGATTGATCGTCATCATATGCCTGAAGGACAGCAGCGCAACCGCGCATGATGTGGTCTTTCACCAGGCGTTCCACACCGTCCGCATCCCGCTTTTCAATCCGTTCAAGCATCCGTTTGTGGTCTTCGTGGCTCACCCTGGCCAGCGCTGCATTGCTTAGGATGATCTGCCGGAATCGAAAAATCTGATCCCGCAACTCGTTGATCATCCGAATGAGCCTGGGGCTGCGGCTCAGTGCATAGAGAAGATCGTGAAACTGGGTATTGATCCGGGTCAGGGCGTCCAGATCCCGGCCGTTGAGGAAACGCTCATATTCGGCCGCCTTCTCATGAAGGGGCACCAGTTCGTCTCTTTGATACTTGAGGGCGGAAAGCCGGGCGGCGTAGCTTTCGAGGACGCCTCGGATTCCGAAGGTTTCTTCAATGTCTTTTCGGCTCAGGCCCAACACCACGAACCCGCCCCTGGGCAGCCTTTCCAGGAGGCCTTCCTGTTCTAGTTTGTGCAGTGCTTCCCGCACCGGCGTCCGGCTGATCCCCATGGCCTCGGCGATCCGGTTTTCCACCATCCGGTCCCCCGGCCCGATGGCGCCCCTCACGATGGCCTGCCGGAGACTTTTCAGGACTCGATCTCCCAGGGACCGCCTTTCGGAAAAGCGGGGCAACGCCTCTAAATTAAAGGATACCCCATTGCCGGTACGATTCACTTGCCCCCTTATAAGCCCGCCCAGCGGGCGATATTGGTCTGGAGGACCTCGTGGGTCCCTCCCCCGTTGAGTAAAAACCGGCTGTCCCGGTAATACCGCTGCACGGGATATTCCATGGAATATCCGTAAGCCCCGAAAATGCGCGTTGCCTCGTCGGCCGCCTTGCAGGCCGCCTCGGTGGCGAAGTACTTTGCCATGGTGGCCTCCTTGAGGCAGGGGATCTTGTTGTCGATCATCTCCGTGGCCCGGTAGGTGAGGAGCCGGGAAGCCTCCAGTTCCGTGGCCATGTTGGCCACCTTGGCCTGGATGAGTTGATACTTGCCGATGGGTCGGCCGAACGCCATACGTTCCTTGGCGTAGCGGATGGCGTCTGTCATGGACGCCCTCAGCAGCCCGACGGCCAATGCCGCGGTCATGGCGCGGATTTCAGAAAGGATGGCCATGAGATTGGTCACGCCCTCTCCTTCCTGCCCCAGCATGAACTCTTCCGGAATGTGGACATTGGTAAAGGCCACTTCCGACATCCGGGTGGTCCGGGTGCCGAGGGTCTCGAAGGGGGCGCTCACCGAGACGCCCGGGGTTTCCCTGGGCACAAAAAAGAAATTGAGCCCCCTCAATTTCTTGGCCGGATCGGTCTGACACAGGACCGTGAAAAAGTCGGCCACAGGACCGTTGGTCACCCAGGTCTTCATCCCGTTGATCACGAACCCCTCCCGGGTGCGCCGGGCCAGGGTGCTCACGGCCCCCAGGTCCGAGCCGGCTTCCGGCTCGGTGAGGCAGAAACAGGGGATCATCTCCCCCCGCATGGCCGGAAGGAAGTACTTCTCCCGCATCTTTTCGGTACCGTAATGAAAGAGGAAGTTGGTCCCCATGAGGCACTGCATGGCCGTCACGGCGGCCAGGCTCATGAGACCCCGCGCCAGTTCTTCACAGATGATGCAATACAGGGTGGTGTTTCCGCCGCTGCCCCCTTTGTCTTTAGGATACCGAATGCCGAAAACGCCCATTTCCCCGACTCTTTTAAAGAGCGCCATGGGAAATTCCCCGGACGCATCGATCTCCTGGGCCCTGGGAATGACCTCCTTATCCACAAAGCGGGCCATGCTTTGGCGAATCAAGGTTTCAGGGTTGGATCGAATCATCTCTTTGGTCTCCTTGCGGCGTTGAAATCCCCCCATGACGAGGCGGCGTGAAGAGGCTCACGCCCCTGCCGCTTTAAGCTGACGGATCATTTCCGGAACGATCTCGTGAAGGTCCCCCACGATGCCCCAGTCGGCCACCTGGAAAATGGGGGCCCGGGGATCCTTGTTGATGGCGATGATGTACCGGGAGTGCACCATGCCGGCGCGATGCTGGAC
>JALVQN010000132.1 GCA_027025555.1 Desulfobacterales bacterium | reverse complement strand
GACCGAAGAGGGTCCGCAGGGCGGTTTCAAAAAAGACGGCGTTTGAAATCAAGCGGATGATGCGCGGCGTAGTCGAGAAAGACGGGACAGGGGCCAAAGCCGCCCTGGACGGGTATTCCGTCTGCGGCAAAACCGGCACCGCCCAAAAGGCGGGAAGCCGTAAGGGGTATGTGAAGGGAAAATACCTGGCTTCCTTTGTGGGCTTTGCGCCGGCGGACAATCCGAAAATCGCCGTCCTGGTGGTGGTGGATGAACCCAAAAAGGCGCACTCCGGCGGTACCGTGGCCGCGCCCGCTTTTCGGAAAATCGCCCGGGAGACCCTGGGATACCTGAAGGTTCCGCCGGACGCGGCACCAGAAGACCTGACCGCCCGGGTTTGCATTGAGGAGGCGGGTTGATCCTATCCCAATTGATTCAAAGGATGGCATCGGTGCAGGCTGTAAAGACCTTGAATCTGCCCGCGGACGGAGACATCGAGATCCGCGGCATCTCCTACCGCGCCCAGGCCGTGGAAAAAGGCGGCATGTTTGTGGCCATTAAAGGCCGAAACGCCGACGGCCATGATTACATTCCCGTGGCGATTGGGCGCGGGGCCGCGGCGGTGGTGACCCAGCGCCCTGTTTCCGTCGATCTTCCCTGCATCGTGGTGGCGGACACGCGGCGGGCGCTTTCCAGCGCGGCGGCCCAGTTCTACCAGGATCCGTCCGAGGGCATGACCCTGGTGGGGATTACGGGAACAAACGGAAAGACAACCACCGCCTTTCTGGTGGAAAGCCTCTTCCAAGAGGCAGGATATCGCACGGGCCTTATGGGAACCATCTGTTGCCGGTATGCCGGAAAACGCGCCCACAGCCCCATCACCACGCCCGAGTCCCTCGACCTCCAGGAAATGCTCTCTGACATGCGACAATGCGGCGTCACGCACGCGGTGATGGAGGTCTCCTCCCACGCCCTTGCGCTTTCCCGGGTGGCGGACTGCCGGATGGATGTGGGCGTCTTTACCAATTTGAGCCGGGACCATCTCGACTTTCACGGGAATATGGCGCACTACTGGGCAACCAAGAAGCGTCTCTTCACGGAGTTGCTGGCCACCGGTCCCAAGAAGGACCGGGCGCGCTGCGTGTTCAACTGCAACGACCCCAGGGGGCGGATGCTGAGGGAACAGTTTCCCGACTCCGGCATCGGCGTGGGGTTTGACCCGGAAAATCCGGTGTCAGCCGAAGTCCGGGGACTGGACCTGTCCGGAATCCGGGCCACGATCCATACACCGAAGGGCTCCTTTTTCCTCAACTCCCGCCTGGTGGGGCATCACAACCTGGAAAACCTGTTATGTGCGGCTGGCGTGGGCCTTGCCCTGGGCTTTTCGTTAGAGACGATTCGAAGGGGCCTGGAGGCGGTTGCCCGGATTCCCGGACGGTTCGAGGTTGTTCCCGATGGGGCCGGAAGGCATGTCATCATCGACTACGCCCATACACCGGATGCCCTGAAGAACGCCCTGAAAGCGGTGCGGGCTTTCAAGCCGAAAAGGGTCATCACGGTCTTCGGATGCGGGGGAGACCGGGATCGGGAGAAAAGACCCCTCATGGGGGAGGTCGCCGGCAGGCTCAGCGATCTGGTCGTCATCACCTCGGACAACCCCAGGAAAGAAGATCCGGAAGCCATCATCGAGGAAATCCGGCACGGTGTCGTCCAATCCTGCCCTGAAACGAAAAATCCTCTAAAGCCCTTGCCGTCCGGTCACAAGGGGTTTTGCATCGAACCGGATCGAAGGGCCGCCATCTGCATGGGGATCCGGGCCGCCCGGAAAGGGGACGCGGTCCTCATCGCAGGAAAGGGGCATGAGACGTATCAGATATTCAAAGACAGGGTGATCCATTTCGATGACCGGGAGGAAGCCGAGGCGGCCTTGTCCCGAAAAACACAGGAGATCCCCGACCATGGCTGACCCGAGGGGGAAAGGGCCGTCAAGGTATCTGTGGACCGTCTCCCGGGTCTTGGAAGCCACCGCCGGCAGGCGCCTTTCAGGGAATCCCCGGCGCCGGTTTTCCGGTGTCGGGATCGATTCGAGGCGTATCCTTCCCGGGCAGCTTTTCATCGCCATCGTCGGCGAACGCTTCGACGGGCATCGTTTCGTGGCCGATGCCGTGGAGAAGGGCGCTTCCGGTGTATTGGTGGAAAGGCGCGCCGTGCGCCGGATTCCCCTTTTGCGGTTCCGGAAGCAGGGGATCGTGTGCGTGTCGGTGCCCGATACAATCCAGGCCCTGGGGCGCCTGGGCGCCCACCACCGTCACCGGTGGGGCGGAAGGCTGGTGGCCATCACAGGATCCAATGGAAAGACCACCACCCGGAAGATGACCGCCGCCGTGCTTGGCCAGGGCCCTGTCACCCTGTCCACGGTGGGCAACTACAACAACGCCATCGGGCTTCCGCTCACCCTCTTGAACCTGTGCCCGGCACACGAGTGGGCCGTCGTGGAACTGGGGATGAACCACCCCGGAGAGATCGGGCACCTGGCCCGCATCTGCGGGCCGGATGTGGGGGTGATCACCAATGTGGCGCCGGCGCATCTGGAGGGGGTGGGTTCCGTGGATGGGGTGGTGCGTGCCAAAGCCGAGCTTTTGGCGCATCTTAAAAACCGAGGGACCGCCGTCTTGAATGCCGACGATCCCAATGTCATGAAAATCGCCGGGCAGGCGACGCAAAGGGTCTGTCTGTTCGGCAGATCCAAAAGGGCCTCGGTGCGGGCCACCGCCGTTCGGGAGACACGGCACGCGGTGCGGTTTCTTTTGCACGTGTCCCAGACGCGCGTCCCCGTGGTCTTGAACACGCCGGGACGGTTCATGGTCTCCAATGCCCTGGCCGCCGCTGCGGTGGGGCACCTGGTGGGGCTTTCGGCGGATCAGATCCGGGCCGGTCTTGAGGCCTTTGTTCCGGAAAGAGGAAGAATGGCCCGGGTGCCCTTGAAAGGGGGCGTGACCCTCATCGACGACACCTATAACGCCAACCCGGGTTCCATGGAAGCGGCCATGGACACCCTCATGCGCTTGAAAGGGAAAAAGGGCCGGGGCTTTATGGTGCTGGGGGACATGCTGGAGCTGGGAGACCATTCCGAAGCATTGCACCGGCGCATGGGCAGACATGCCGCGCATCTGGGCGCCTTCCGGATCTACGTCACCGGGCGCTTTGCCCGGGCCGTGGCCTCGGGGGCCGTGGAGGCGGGCATGGGGAAAACAGATATTTTCATCGGAGAAAAAAGCGCCCTTTTCAAAGACCTCATTGAACGGGTGCGACCCGGGGACTGGATCCTTGTGAAGGGATCCCGGGGGATGGCCATGGAGACGGTGGTGGAGGCGCTGAAAACCTGGGCCGCAAAGGACCGGAAAAGACAGGGAGCCGGACAGGGCTCAAACAGAAGGGAAGCCGTATAAGATGCTGTACCATATCCTGTATGCCTTTCATACCCACATCTCCGCATTCAATGTCTTCCGGTACATCACCTTCCGGACCATCTATGCGAGCCTTTCGGCCTTTTTGATCTGTTTCCTTTTGGGGCCTGGGGTCATCCGGAAACTGGCGCGTCTCCAGGTGGGGCAATACATCCAGGAGGACGGACCGAGCATGCATCAACAAAAGGCCGGAACCCCCACCATGGGCGGCGTCCTGATCCTTTTCGCCGTCGTTTCCTCCACCCTTCTCTGGGCCAACCTGACCAATTTCCATATCTGGATCCTTTTGCTGATCCTGTTGTCTTACGGCGCCATCGGGTTTGTGGATGATTATCTCAAGCAGATCAAGAAGCTCAACAAGGGGCTCAACGTCAAACAGAAGCTGGGCCTTCAGATCGCCGCCGCCCTTCTTGCCGCAGGGCTCATCTATATCCACCCCAGCTTTGATGCCCGGGTGACGGTGCCGTTTTTCAAGAATGTGTCGCCCAATCTGGGGGGCTTCTATATCCTTTTCGCCGCCCTGGTCATTGCAGGCGCGTCCAATGCCGTGAATCTCACCGACGGCCTGGACGGGCTGGCCATCGGCCCGGTCACCATTGCCGCGGCCACGTACATGGTCTTCGCCTATGTGGCCGGGCATGTGAAGATCGCCGATTATCTTCAGATACAACATGTTTCCGGAAGCGGGGAGGTGACCGTTTTTTGCGGGGCCCTGGTGGGGGCCGGCCTGGGCTTTTTGTGGTTCAACACCTATCCGGCCCAGGTCTTCATGGGGGACGTGGG
>JALVQN010000131.1 GCA_027025555.1 Desulfobacterales bacterium | reverse complement strand
AGGGGGACATGACCCGGCGGTACAGGCGCGTACTCCAGTCCTCCCGGCCGTGGGCCTCTTTCGAAGTGGAAGGGCCTTCCCTTCCAAGCAGGCGCGTGGACGCCCAGGGGGTGACGATGAACGCCACCAAGAGGGAAAAGACCATGGCCGCCGACGCCCCCACCGGGATGGGGCGCATGTAGGGACCCATGAGCCCGCCCACGAAGGCCATGGGCAGGATGGCGGCAATCACGGTGAGTGTGGCCAGGATGGTGGGGTTCCCCACCTCGTCCACGGCCTCTATGGCCACGGTGAAACGGGACCGGCCCTGATTTTCAGGCAAATGGTAATGCCGGACGATGTTCTCCACCACCACAATGGCGTCGTCCACCAATATGCCGATGGAAAAGATGAGGGCAAAGAGGGTAATGCGGTTGAGGGTGTATCCGTAGAGGTAAAAAATGGCCATGGTGAGGGCCAGGGTGACGGGGATGGCAAAGGCCACGACGCCCGATTCCCGGCGCCCCAGGGTCAACCCGATCAAGAAGGTCACCGAGACCACGGCGATCATCATGTGGAACAAGAGTTCGTCGGATTTTTCCTTGGCCGTTTCCCCGTAGTTGCGCGTGACGGTCATGTGGATGTTGTGCGGCAGGAGACTTCCGCGGACGGTTTCGATCCTCTTGAGGATCTTATGGGCCACATCGATGGCGTTGGTCCCTTTCCGCTTGGCCACGGTCAGCGTCACGGCGGGAAAAACCGGGGCTGACGACGACGGGGACGCCGCTTCCGGTTCCGCCGCGGGCCCCATGCCGAAAAAGACGTACTGATCGATTTCACCGGGGCCGTCCACCACCTGGGCCACATCTTCCAGATAGACGGGCCTGCCCTGATGCACCCCCACCACCAGGCGCTTGACATCGGTTACGGTCTTTAAAAAGGCCCCGGTATGGATCAGGACCTGTCCCCGGGGGGAGGGGTATTGTCCGGAATCCGATTCCTGGTTGGCCCCCTGGATCCTCATGGCCACCGCCGCCACGGAGAGTCCCCGGGCCGCCAGCCGGGCCGGATCGAGCTGGACACGGATCTGCCGGGGTGTTCCGCCGATGAGCGTGGTGATGGAGACGTTGGTTTCCCGCTTGATGACCGTCTCCACCTCCGCGGCCACCCGGCGCAACAGGTAGTGATCCGCATCATCGCTCCAGAAAGTCAGTGCCAGGATGGGAACATCGTCGATGTACCGGGGCTTGATGAGGGGGGGCGAGGCCGCCCAGGGGATGCGGTCATAGTTGGCCATGAGTTTGGACTGGAGCCGGACGATGGATTTTTCCTCGTCTTGCCCCACATAAAACCGCACCACGGCCATGGACATGCCGGGGCTTGAAGTGGAATAGACGTATTCCACCCCCGGAATCTCCCACAAGAGCTTCTCCATGGGATAGGTGATGCGCTGTTCCACCTCCTCGGCGCTGGCGCCGGGCATCTTCACGAAAATATCGATCATGGGAACGATGATCTGGGGCTCCTCCTCACGAGGCAGGGCCACCACCGCCGCGATGCCCAGGAGTATGGATGCAACGATCACCAGCGGGGTCAGCTTGGAGTCGATGAAAAAGGAAGCGATTTTCCCGGAAGGTCCGATCCTGGACTTCATGAAACGTTCTCCACTTTCATGCCGTCTTCAAGGGTGGGAGGCGGGACAGCGACATACCGCATCCCGGGTTTGAGGCCGGAAAGAATTTCGATGCGGTCGTCCAGGGTCTTCCCGGTTCGAATCAGCCGGAACCGGGCCACATTTCCTTCCTCCAGGACATAGACCCCCGAAAGCTGGCCCTGCCTCACCAGGGCTTTTTGGGGGATGACCACCCTTCCGGAGCCCTTCAGGGGAATCAAAACGCGGGCAAACATCCCGGAACGCAACGCCGCCTCTTCCGGGAGGTCCACCTTCACGAGAAAGGATCGGCTCCTTGCATCGGCGCTGGGCGTGATGCGACCGATGACGCCCTTGAGGGAGACGGCCCCAAGGGCGGGGACCGACACCGTGACCCGCTGCCCCGGATGGATGTCCCTCATGTGCCTTTCCGGGAGGCGCAGCTCCGCCCGGTAGCGTCCTTCCTTTTCCAGGGTGATCAAGGGCAATCCCGGGGCGGCGAGATCCCCCGCATGGATCCATTTCCGGGTAATACGGCCGTCGTAGGGCGCTCGGACGACGGCATCCTTTTTCGAGACGGCGGCGGCCTTCACGGCGGCTTCGGCCTGTTTCACCCGGTTTTTAACCCCGGCCAATCCGGCTTCGGCCTGGGCAAGGGCGGCCTGGGCCCGGCGGTGACGGGCCTCCACCTCATCGAACTCCTGTTGCGTGGCCGATTGCTCCTTGAGAAGGCGCTCATAACGGTGATAGGTGGTTTCGGCCAGTTCCGCGGCGACCCTCGCCGCATCCCTCGCCGATTCGGCCGAGGCCACACCGCGCCTGGCTTCATCAAGGGCGGCCCGGGCCTGTTCCAGGCGGGCGGTGACCTGGCGGTCGTCGATGCGCACCAGCACATCCCCCTTCTTGACCCGGTCCCCCTCTTCCACGCGGACTTCCAGCACAGTCCCCATGATCTTGCTTGAAACGGTGGCATGGACCCTGGCCGTCACCGTTGCCACCGCTTCATAGGGCTCGGTAAGGCTGAAGGTCTTGACAACGGCTATCGGCGCCCGGATGAGACGGCCTTCTTTGGCCGGGGTATGGCCGGGTTCGATCTTCCCGTTGCAACCCGACAAGACCAGCATCATAAGAAGGGCACCCAGGCAGACCGGGCTTTTGAAATGTTTCATCTGTCTCCCCCTATTTCACCCATTCGCTGTCGATGATCCCCACGGCAAGCGCGAGATCGATTTGGGCCACTTTGTAATCGTGGAGCGCCTTGAAGTGAAGGAGCTGGGCTTCCCGGCGGGCCGTCTCGGCATCCAGCAACGAGACGAGGGTAAGCATCCCGTTGCGATACCGGTTTTCAACGATGCGGAGGCCCTCTTCGGCCTGTTCCAGGGCGCTTTGGGCCACTTCAATCCGCTTTCGGGCGCTTTGGGCGTCATAATAGGCTTGCCGTGTCTGAAGTGCGATTTTCAATCGCATCGCCTTTTTAAGTGCCTCGACCCGTTTCAGGGCCGCTGTTGCCGCGAGGATCCCGGCCTTTGTGCGCCCTCCCCCGAACAGCTCCAATCGGGCCATGGCGCCGACGGCATAGCTGTCTCCCATATCGCCGAAATCTTCGGTGTTCAGGTCGTAGGACCCCACCAGATGCAACGAAGGCCAATGGCCCGCCTTGGCCTTTTGGATTTCCTTTTCGGCAATTTTCCGCATGAGATCCAACCGCCCGAGATCCGGATGGCTGGAAAGGGCCTTTTCAAGCCACACCTCAAGGGGCGCGTCCTTTTCGAAAGATCTCTTAAACGGCGGGGTCGTTCGGATCGAAGGGTTGTCCGCGTTCCCCATGGCCGCGTTCAGCGCGGCCTGGGCCACCGCCACTTGGCTTTGGGCGTTAAGGTGCTTTTGCTCCAACTCGGCCACGCGGACCCGGGCCCGGAGAAGGTCGCTCTTGACCACGAATCCCCCCCGGTACCGGGATTCTATGAACGCCACATGAGACCGTGCGGTATCCAGGGCCTGCCCCATCACATCCAGGTTCTCCCTTGCCAAAACAAGCCCCATATACGCCTTGGCGGTGTGGGCGATGACCTCCTGGCGGGTTTTTTGGAGCAATACCAAGGCCAGTTGTTGCCTTTGCTCGGCCTGTTCGATCCCGGCACGTGTGCGCCCGCCGGTGAAAAGCTGCCAGGAAACGGAAAAAGAAGTATTGAAATTGTTGATGGCGTCCGGATCGTTCAACCGGTCGGGATCGAAATCCTCCCGGGTAATCCGCTCCTGGTTGAGCCGGGTCCCGAAGGCCCACATGGGATTGTTGGTGCGGTTAAATTTCTCTGCCAGGTGCAACTGGGGATACAGGGGGGCGCGCGCGCCTTTGAGGCCCGCATCTTCACCCTCGATCTGATACATGACGGCCTTGATCTGCGGGTGCCGGGAAAGGGCCTTTTGCACGGCCTCTTCAAGGGTTAAAGGCATCCCGGGGGCATCCTTTGCGTTTCCAACCGTCCCGTGCAATGCCCCGAATAAAACGAATAAGACCCCCCACACTCCCGGGGCAAACCCCTTTGCTTTCATTTTCGTCAACGCCCTTGTTTTATACATTCGAAAATCTCGACCGTTTTTCCCGAAAGATGGCAGTTTGGAACTTTCATGTGCATTAAGGCATACAAAATAATGAACTTTACGGGGGATGTCAACTTGACCCAAACCCCCCTTTTGGGCGCCTTTGACCTTATGGAGGGGCTTTTGCCTTGTTTCTTTGAAAGCCGTTGAATAAAGCCCCCGGAAAAAGGACAAAGCGGGCACCCCGGAAGAAGCCTCCTTTTCATATGCTGCAAAGAGATCGGCAACCGCATAAAAGTCACAAGGCGCGGTTCTTTTCAGATGAATGCCCGGCCGCCTCATGGTCTTGGATGAACCGGATGGCCTGCTGGAGTTCCGCATCCAAACGCTCGATAAGTTCGGCTACGGGGCCAAAGCCGCCTTCCGCGAGGGCCTTCTCCAGGTCAGCGGCCGCATCATAGACCCTTTTGGCGGAGATGCTCCCGGCCGCACCTTTCATGGAATGGCAAAACTCGGCGGCCTCCTGTCGATGCCTTGCGGCAACCATTTGCCGGATCCTTTCCGCGGCGTTTTTGTAGGAATCGGCAAACATGTGCATCATCTTATCCAGGAGGACCCGCCTGCCACTGATCCTTGAAAGGGCCTCGGACAGATCCACCACCGGGGAAGGGGTTTCCGGATGCCGGACATCCCGGTTGGAAACGCCACGGGTGACATCGGCCCGGGACCTCTTGGTCCACTTGGCGATCACCTTCAACAAGAGCTCCGGATCCACGGGCTTTGCCAGGTAATCATTCATGCCCGCGGCCATGCACCGTTTGCGTTCCCCTGAAAAGACATGGGCCGTCATGGCCACAATGGGGAGATCCCGGAATTTTGCATCCGTTCGGATGACCCGTGTGGCTTCGATCCCGTCCATGACGGGCATCTGGATGTCCATCAGGACCAGGTCGTATGCTGACTTCCGGACAGCGGATACGGCCTGTTTCCCGTTTTGGACCACATCCACCGCCATCCCCGACATTAATAGGATCTCGCGCTGGACCTCCTGGTTGATGGGGTTGTCTTCCACCAGCAGAAGGCGGAGCCTCCCCAGGGGGTGCACCCCCTGCATCTTCCCGGGTTCCGGGATCTCCGGAGCCCCTTGGGGGCGCCGGAAGAGATGCTTCAACACTTCCTGAAATGCGCCCATGCGGACCGGCTTTTCCAGGTGCGCATCCACGGCACCGGCTGCTTTGGATTCTATTCCGTGTTGAGAGCCGTATGGGACCATCAAAATTGTTTTGATTTCACAATCCACGCCCTGTGCCCTGATCTTTTTTGCCGCCTCGATCCCCGGGGCATCGGCCAATGTGGCGTTGACAAAGGCCATGTCCACGGCGTCGGCCCGGCCGCCCGGGGCATCGAAAAGCCCCACGGCTTCCCGAAGACTTGCAACCGAAACCGTATCGATCTGAAAGGAACGCATCAAATGACGCATCATCTCCTGGAATGTGGCATTGGGATGGAGGACCAGGGCCCGTTTTCCGGTCCAGGGTCCGCGTCGCTCGGTGAACCACAAACCCGTTCCGGGGACGGGTTTCAAATTTACCGTAAAGATAAAGTCTGAGCCGACGCCTTCCCGGCTTTCCACCCGTATATCCCCGTTCATGGCGGTGACGATGCGCTTGGAAATGGTCAAACCAAGGCCGGTCCCCCCGTATTTCCTGGTAAAAGACGCATCGCCCTGGGTAAACGGATAGAACAGTTGGGAACGCTTTTCTTCGGCAATCCCGATTCCGGTATCTTTCACGGAGAATCGGAGGCGGACGGCATCTGAATCGCGGCTTTCCAGCAAAACCCGGATGACGATCTCCCCGGCTGCGGTGAATTTGACGGCGTTGCTCACAAGGTTCATCAGCACCTGTTCCAGCCTGGTGGGATCGCCCCTGACGGCTTCAGGCACCTGGGGGGAAATAAAGGTCATCAGTTCCAGGCCTTTTTCCGAAACCTGCTCTGAAAAGAGGCCCACCACATGGTCCACCACAGCTCCCGGTTCGAAGACCTTCTCTTCCAGGATCATTTCGCCTGCTTCGATTTTGGCGTAATCCAGGACATCGTTGATGATTGCCAAAAGCACGCCTGCAGACCGATGCATGGTGGCGAGGTAATCCCGCTGCTTGGGGGTGAGATCCGTCTTTTGCATCAAGTTGATCAGCCCCACCACGGCATTCAGGGGGGTCCGGATTTCATGGCTCATGTTGGCTAAAAATTCGCTTTTGGCGCGACTGGCCGACTCTGCGGCCCGCTTGGCCTCCCGGAGGGCCTCCATATGCTTTTTTTCCGTGACATCCCGGGCATTCACGATGATGCCGGATACGGCCGGGTCTTCCAGCATGTTGTTGGACACCCCTTCCATGTAACGCCAGGAACCGTCCCTTCGTCGAAAACGGTATGCCCCTCCCATTGTGATCCCCGGCCGTTGTACCAAGGCAGCAAACCGCCCGCGTACCGCATCAAGGTCCTCGGGATGCACATAGTCAAAAATGGACCGGCCGATGAGTTGCTCCGGTGGATACCCCATGACACGTTCCAGGGAAGGCGTCGCATAAATCATGATCCCCTTTTTGTCCAAAAGAAGGATGATATCCGAGGCGTTTTCGATGAGGCGCCGGAAATGCTTTTCGCTCCGTTTCAGGGCGGCCATGCTCTCCGATAGCCGGTCGGCCATTTGATTAAACACTGCCACCAGTTTCCCCAGTTCGTCCTTCCTCTTGACGGCGATGCGCACCTCCAAATCCCCCTCACCGATGCGTTCGGCGGCCCTTGTAATTTCCAGCAAGGGGGCGGTGAGCCGGCGGCAGATCAAGATGAGTACCATGGCCACTCCGATTCCGCCGGAAAAGACGAAGGTCACCACATAGGGATGGGTTCGGGTCAGCGCACCGAGCAGTTCCTTTTCGGGCGTGGCCACCAGGATATACCAGTTCCAGGGTGAAAAGTGTTTAAAGACGGCAAAATACCGGCGCCCTTTCTCGACAAAGGTGACACGTCCCCGCTCGGCGCCGTGAAGGGCTTCGAACCAACGGGAATCCGCCATGGGCTTTTGGATCTTGGCGGGATCCGGATGTGCTGCGATCATACCCCTTCGGTTGACGGCAAAGGCATAGCCGTTTCCCCCCACCTTCACCGAGGCGATCATCTTCCCGGCATCCATCTGGGCTTTCCGGGCACTGGCCACAATTTCTTCCAGGTTGAACTGCTCGAGCATCTTTTCTTGAATCACGGCCTGCTGATACGCCTCCTCGAGACGGATCTCGAGCCAGTGGACCGCCAGGTCCCGAAGGGCCCCCCGGCAGAAATAGTAGGTGGTTCCGAGGGCCCCCACCAGGGAAAAGAGTAAAACGGGAAGGATGGAAAACAGGATCTTCAGGTATACACTCATGGGACCCCATCCCTTCGGATGCGCGTCCTTTCCGTGAACTGGGGATACAGCGCCATGCTCGCCCTTATGGGGTGTCCATAATCCACCTCGGGGCGCCGCAGCTGACACTGGATGCCGTAAAACAAGGGATAGGCCGCGGCATCACTTAATATCTGAATCTGGGCATGGACCCAAAGCCGGACCTGTCTTTGCGGATCGATCTCGGCCCGGGCGGCTTCGATGAGGGCGTCGGCCCGGGTGTAATGGGAGAAGTTGGTATCCGGCGTCCGTCCTGAGACCACAATGGAATCGGAATGAAAGAAGCGCGTCAGGTACACGTCGGCATTGGGGCGCCAGGCGTCGTAAATGACGATGTCCGCTTCATCGGCCCGGATCCGCCGGTGCATCTGGGCATGGGGAACCGTTTCCACCCGGCACCGCACACCGATTCTCGCCAGCTGTTTGGACAGCAAATCATAGACAAAGCGGTAGATCCGTTTTTCTGAAGCGATGGCCTTGAGGGAAAAGCCTCGGGGAAGCCCGGCTTCGGCAAGCAGGCGCTTGGCCCTGGCAATGTCGACGGGGTAATCGAGTCCCAGCTTCTTGGCTTCTGCTTCCCGGATGCCCCCGGGCATGGCTTGCGCCGGTACCGGCGAAAAGACCTTCTTCACCATGAGGGGGCTGGCCTTTTGGATGAATTCCTCCCGATCGATGGCGTAAAGAATGGCTTTTCGCACCCGGATGTCATCGAGGGGTTTTTTGGATGTATTGAGATGGACCGTCATGACCTCCCCCACGCCGTGCAGGTCCACGACCACTTCCGGGTCCTTCCGCATCCGCTTGAGCCAAGCGGGGTTCCCCGAGCCCGTCATCACATCGAGCCTCCCGGCCTTCAGGGCCGCCTCCCGTTTTTCAATGCGGGGGATCAGGCGGATCTCGACGCCGGCCAACCGCGGCCGTCCCCGGAAATAGGCGTCGTTGGCCCTGAGGAGGACTTTTTTACCGGGGATGTGGCGCTGAAACATGAACGGCCCCGTCCCCACGGGACGGTTCTTGAAGCAGGCGTATCCCCGGGCTTCAACGGCCCGCTTGCTGATGATGAATCCGCCGGCATAGTCGGCCACCTTGGGCAGAAAGAGGATGGAAGACAGGGGCTTTTCCAGGACGATGCGCACGGTATCCCGGTCCACCTTTTCAAAGGTCATTCCGGCATACTCGCCGGCATAGGCGGAAAAAGCCGGATCCGCGGCTTTCTTGAAAGAAAAGACCACATCATCGGCGGTGAGCGGATAAGGGGCAATCCCGGGTCCGGGATGGAACATCACGCCTTTTTTCAGCTTAAAGGTCCAGACCTGCCTTCCGTTGAGAATCTGCATGTCGGGCATCTTCAACGCCAGGTCCGGTTCGATGGCAGGCGCCTGGCCGGGACGGTACCTGAGGAGCCCGTTGAAGAGCATGTCGGCGATGGCGCGATCGGATGAAGCCGACGCCCGGTGCGGATCCAGGGTCCCGATACGGCTTACATGGGCCCCGTAACGCAAGACGGGCCGCTCCTCGGACGGACCCGGCCCTTCCCGGGCCGACGGTTGTGGAACCGCAAAAGAAATTCCCAGGCAGATGCCGACAAGACAGCCGAACAGGGGCCTTCTCTTCATGGGCTCCCCCCCCTTTCACGCATGTCCGAGGGATTCCAGTTTTTCTCCATATTCGGCCTCCAGGGTCTCCTTTTGCAAATACAACCTCTCCAGGACGTGAAACTGTCGCTCGATCTCCTGCTGGAAGCCTTTGGACGCCGTGGAGAGCTCGGCGATACGACGGCTTCTTTGTTCCTGAGAGGCTGCGATCAGGGCCGCCTGGGTCTCTTTCAGCCGCCGTTCAAGATTCTCGATGGAGGCTTCCGTCTCGTCGATTCTCTGCACCAGGGGCTTGAGATGCCTGGAACGCTCGGCGATGATCTTGGAGCGCATCTTCCGGAGACTCTTTTTATTCCTTTTTCCCGGATGCACGCCCTCCCCCGAACCGGCGCCGGAACCGGAGCGTGCAGGCGGCGCCGCGCCTTCCTCGTCCCAGCCTCCGGCCTCCAGGAATTCCTGATAGGTGCCTTCATAAAAGACAATGCGATCCTCGAGAAAGACCACGAGACGATTGGCCAGGGCGTGGAGAAACATCTCATTGTGGGTCACGAGGATCACCGCGCCTTCAAAGGCGTCCATGGCCTCCAACAGGGCGTCGGCGGATTCCATGTCCAGGTGGTTGGTGGGTTCGTCCAGAAGGAGAAGGTTCGCCGGCGCCGCGAGGATCTTCCCAAGGAGCACGCGCGCCTTTTCACCGCCGGACAATACACCCACCTTCTTGAGGGCATCATCGCCTTCAAAAAGCATGGCACCGCAGATATCCCGGGCCTTCTGAAGCCCCCCGTTTTCAACGGCGGCCTGGATCTCCTCAAGCACGGTGAGGGAATTCCGCAAGTGTTCGATGTTCGTCTGCTCATAGAAACCGACGGCGGCATCGGAATGGTAGGCGATGGTACCGGAGTCCGGGGTCAACACACCGGCCAACAGTTTCAAAAGGGTCGTCTTCCCCTTCCCATTGGGGCCGATGACACCGATCCGATCTTTTGGGTGAAGGGAAAAATCCAGCTCCTGAATCAGGGGGCCCTGCCCGGGATACCCGAAGGTCAGGTCATTGACGCGAAGGAGCTGTTTTCCCTTAAAAGGCCGGTGGGTGAAAGCGAATTCCAGGTTGCGGAGCTTTTCCAGCCTCTCCTTTTTTTCTATTTTGGAAAGGGTCTTGATGCGGCTTTGGACCAGACCGGCCAGGCGGGCCTTGGCGCGGAAACGGGCGATGAACCGCTCCATTTCCTGTCTTCTCCGGGCGTCCTTGATCCGCGCTTTTTCATAGACTTCTTCGTCCCGGGCAACCTGGGCGTAATACTTGCCTGTATCGCCGGCGATCTTTCGGATCTTCTTGCGATGGATTCCCATGGTGTGGGTCACGACGGCGTCCATGAAGCTGCGGTCATGGGTGATGAGGATCAGCTCCCGGGGCCAGGCCGCCAAAAAGCGCCGGACCCACCGAATGGCGGTGATGTCCAAATAATTGGTGGGCTCATCCAAAAGGAGCAGATCCGGCTCCGAGACCAGGGTTTTGGCCAGGTTCAGGCGCACCTGAAACCCCCCGGAAAGCCGTCCCGGCGGACGCTCCATCTGACGGTTTGAAAAGCCGAGACCGGCCAGGGCCTTTTCCACCTTCCAGTGGTGATCCCTTTCGTTGGCCGGAAGCCTGCGCATGGCCTCTTTGAGGACTGAATCTTCCGTAAAATCGAGCCGTTGGGAGACATGGCCCATGCGGTAGTATTTGGGGACAAAAAGGGCGCCATCATCGTAATCTTCCCGGCCCAAAAGGATCTTGAACAAGGTGCTCTTCCCGTGTCCGTTTCTGCCCACCAGCCCCACCCTTTCTTTGGGATTGATCTTAAAAGTGATTCGATCAAACAGGCATCTGGACCCGTAGCTTTTGCTCAGATTCTCAACAGCGATCATGGCTCATGAAGGTCGCGCCCTCCACGCGGTTTCAAATCCCTTTCTTCCCGTTTTCCGTGTCTTTTAAGGCATCCCCTCGATTTTCCCTTGCCAACAATGGGTTTTTCATACTAATTCTTCATCGTTTTTACAAGGTATCGAACCGTTTCCAAGGGCCTTTTTGAAAAAGGTCCTGATTTGAAAACAATCCAGGAGGATTCCCCCATGCCCCTCTCGGCGCTTTTCACCCTGCTTTCTTTGACGTTGGACCGCCCGAAAAGCCGCGGATCCGCCTTTGAAACGGACCGGATCCCCACGTCCGCCGGAGCCCTGGAGATGACCTTCATCGGCCACGGAACGCTCATGTTCACCTTTCAAGGCAAGGTCATCCACGTGGACCCTTACAGCAAGCTGGCCGATTATACGACCCTTCCCAAGGCGGATTTGCTCCTGATCACCCACGCGCACGCCGACCATCTCGACCCGGAGGCCATGGCGGCAGTTTCCGGGGAAAACACCGTGCCCGTCTTTGCCCGAGAATGCGCCGGACGTCTCAAAGCGGGCATCTGCATGGAAAACGGGGACACCAAAACACTGTTGGGGATTTTGATCGAGGCGGTTCCGGCCTACAATCTGATTCATAAAAACGAAAAGGGAAGGCTCTACCATCCCAAGGGAAACGGCAACGGCTACGTGATGACCTTCGGGGACTCGCGCGTCTATGTGGCGGGAGACACTGAGAATACACCTGAGATGAAAGCGCTCAAAGACATCCACGTGGCCTTTTTGCCCATGAACCTTCCCTACACCATGACCCCGGAAATGGTGGCCGATGCGGCCAAAGCCTTCAGGCCGAAGATCTTATATCCGTATCACTTCGATCAAACCGATCCCATGCGCCTGGTGACGCTGTTGAAAGATGCGGGAGACATCGACGTGCGCATCCGGAAGATGGCGTGAAACATTGTCCGTGGACATCCTGAAAGGCGCGCCCGAACAATGCATTGACATCCTTTCCCCCGGCCGATAGGTTCGATGCATTCGAATCATTAACCCCATCCTCTGAAAGGAACACCATGATTTGCCGCATTTTTATCGCTTTGGTCTTTCTGGCCGCCGCCGCGCTTCCTGTTTCGGCACAAGAAGCGTCCCCGTTAAAAACGAAAAAAGACAAGCTCAGCTATGCCCTGGGGGTCCGCACGGCAAAAAACATGAAACGCTTTATTGAAACCCACGGCCTGGACCTGGATACGGCCCTCATCGAAAAGGGCTTGAAAGACGGATTTACCGGGAAAAAGACGCTGCTGTCCGAAAAAGAGATCGAGGGCGTCCTGGCGGCCCTTCAGAAAGAGTTGACCGAAAAGCAACGGAAGGCCGATGCCGAAAAGGAGAAAGCAAGGAAAAGCATGGGAGAAAAAAACAGGATTGAAGGCGAAACGTTTCTTGCCAAAAACAAAACCAAAAAGGGCGTCAAAACGCTTCCCAGCGGTCTGCAGTACCGCGTCCTCCGGGAAGGAAAAGGCGCCTCCCCCAAAAGCACGGACAAGGTCACCGTCCACTACAGGGGCATGTTCATCGACGGCACCGAGTTTGACAGCTCCTACAAACGGGGCCAGCCCGCCACGTTTCCGGTCAACGGCGTCATCAAGGGCTGGACAGAAGCCCTCCAGCTCATGAAAGAAGGGGCCAAGTGGCAGCTTGTCATCCCGCCCCAGCTGGCTTACGGCCAGCGGGGAACCCCGGGCGGCCCCATCGGTCCCAATGCCACGCTGATCTTCGAAGTGGAATTGATCTCTGTGGAAAAGTGAGCCCCCTGAAAGGAAGGGCCGGGTGCCAAAAAGGCGCCCGGGTCAAGGATTCAGGTGCCGGAGGATGGCTTCCACCAGGCCCGGGACGGTAAAGGTCTCGGCCGTGATATGGACGGTGAACCCCAATCGGCGGGCCGTGTCGCTGGTGATGGGGCCGATGCTGGCCACCCGGATCCCCTCCATGAGGGCGGGGAAGCGGTGGTCCGGCAACAGGGCCTTGAAATGTTTCACCGTGGAAGAACTGGTGAAGGTGATCAGGTCCACCCGCTTTTCTTCCAGCAACTGCAGGAGGGATTCGGCCCCGTCGGTGACCGCCTCCGTGCGGTAGGCCACCACCTCGTCCACGATTGCCCCCCTTTTTTTCAAGGCTTCCGGAAGGACGGGGCGTGCCTTTCCGGCTCGCGGCAGGAGGACGGCGGCCCCTTGGAGGGGTTCCCGGGAAAAGGCCGCCACCACGGATTCCGCCCGATAGCTTTCCGGCACGAGGTCGCTTTTGAGCCCGAATTCAAGGAGCCTTTTCCGCGTCGCCGGCCCGATCACAGCGGTCTTTATGTGCCCCAGGGCCCGCACATCCTTTCCCTTGTGAAAGAGACGCTCAAAAAAGAACGCCACCCCGTTGACACTGGTGAACACCAGCCAGTCATAGGTATCCAGGCGCTCAATGGCCGTATCCAGGGGTGCAAAGTCGTCAGGCGCAACGATGCGGATGGTGGGATATTCCAGGCAGCGGGCGCCCAGGCCGGAAAGGGCCTGTACCAGATCGCTGGCCTGGGCCCGGGCCCGGGTCACCACGATGCGTTTTCCAAAAAGCGGCTTCTTTTCAAACCAGCCCAGCTTCTCCCGCAGGCGCACCACGTCTCCCACCACGATCACCACGGGGGGCTTCAGTCCGGCTTCCCCGGCCGCTTCCACGACGGTATCCAGGGTGCCGGTCACCGTCACCTGATCGGGCGTGGTGCCCCACCGGACCAGGGCAACGGGCGTGCTTCCGGAAAGACCCGCGGCCTTGAGCCGCAAAACAAGGTTTTCGAGGTTTTTCATGCCCATGAGAAAGACGAGGGTGCCCATGCCCCGGGCAAGGGCGTCCCAGTGAATCCCGGATGCCGTCTTGGTGGGGTCCTCGTGCCCGGTGATGAACCCCACCGTGGAGGTGAAGGCCCGATGGGTCAAGGGGATGCCTGCATAGGCGGGCGCCGCGATGGCGGAGGTCACTCCCGGGACCACTTCATAGGGGATGCCCGCATCCACCAGGACCTCGGCCTCCTCCCCGCCCCGGCCGAAGATGTACGGATCGCCCCCCTTCAAGCGGACGACCTTAAGGCCCTGAGAGGCCTTTTCCACGATCAGCGCATTGATGGCTTCCTGGGACAGGGTATGGTCCCCGCCTTTCTTTCCCACGTAGAGGATCTCCGCTTCCTTCGGGGCATGGGCCAGGAGGCCGGGGGCGGCCAAAAAGTCGTAGATGACAACGTCGGCCTTTCGGATGCATTCGAGCCCCTTCACGGTGATCAGCTCCGGATCCCCCGGGCCCGCACCCACCAGATAGACGCTACCCTTCATTTTCCCCATTCATCTGTGCAAAGACGGTTTCAAGGATCTCCCGGCCCCCTGTCGCCAGGAGCCGGTCGGCCAGATCGATCCCCACCTGTTCCGGGGCATCCCGGTCCCCTGAAAGGTCCCCCTGGAGCAGGCGTCTCCCCTCCAGGTCGGCGATGAGCCCCCGAAGGGAAACGGTGTCCCCCGCCACCGTGCCGAGGGCCGCGACGGGGACCTGGCAGCTTCCCTCCAGGCGCTTCAAAAAGGCGCGTTCCGCGCTTACGGCAAGTGTCGTGGAGGGATGGTTCAACCCTCCCACCAGGGCGGTGATGTCGGCATCGGCTTCCCGGATCTCAATGCATAGGGCGCCCTGCCCCACGGCGGGCAGCATCACCGAGACATCCAGGTATTCATCGATATGCGCCTCCAGGTTCATCCGCTTCACGCCGGCGGCGGCCACCACAATGGCATCGAGGGCTTCGGTTTGAAGTTTTCGGATGCGGGTATCGAGGTTTCCCCTCAAAGGAAGGATCCGGAAATCCGGCCGGCGGTGCTTCAGCTGGACGGTGCGGCGGAGGCTGCTGGTGCCGATGCGCGCACCCCGGGCCAACCGGGCCAGTGTCTTGCCGGACCTGGAGATGAGGACGTCCTGGACGCTCTCCCGTTCCGGGACCGCCCCGATTTTCAGGCCTTCGGGGAGCCGGGCCGGCATATCCTTCATGCTGTGCACGGCGAGATCGATGCGTCCTTTGAGGAGGGCCTCTTCGATCTCCTTCACAAAGAGCCCTTTTCCCCCCACGCGGGCCAGGGGCACATCCCGAATCTTGTCGCCGGTGGTCTTGATGGGCACGATCTCCACATGCACGCCGGGATTTGCACGGTGGAGGGCGTCCTTGACCCAGCGGGCCTGCCACAGGGCCAACGGACTGCCCCGGGTGCCGATCTTGATGGACCCGGGCACGGCTATCCGCAGCCTGCACAACTGGTGGCGGAACAGCCGGTGCACGAGGACCCCGCGGACTTGGAGACGGTCTCGCCGCCCTTGCCTTTGCTCACGAAACCGCAGGCGGACATGAGGCGGGAAACCTTCTTGCTCCGGCATGAGGGACAGCAGTCAGGTTCCTTGTTCCCCAGGACCAGGAACTCAAAACACGTGTTGCAGGCCTTGCATTGATATTCATAAATCGGCATGGGTGCTCCTTGTGGATCGTCTTTTCAGGGCCTTGTCCCTTGTCGGGGTCCCGGGCCCTTTGTCCTTCAAACATAATCAGTGGCAGATCCTTTTCAACTCCAAAAAGACCGCTTTTTCACCAGAACTCGCGGATCATGCGCTGCAGGGTCAGGCACCGTTCCAATCCGTCTCCCGGGCCGTCGTGTTCCACGGCCAAAATCCCGTCAAAGGCGCTTTCCTTCAATACCGCCAGGCATCGACGAAAGTCAACCTCCCTCTGGCGGACCGGCCCCCGGGTCATGAACTTGGCGTGGGCCACAAAGGCCCGGGAGGCCAATCGTCTCAACGCCTCGTACCGGTTCACCCCTTTCGGGAAATTGGCAAAATCCGGACAGGTGCCCAGCCGGTCAGACCCCACCGCGTCGATGACGGCCATCAGCGTTTCCGGCCTGGCGCTGATGCCCCAGTGATTTTCCACGGCGAAAAAAAGGCCTTCCGCCGCCGGATCCTCAACAATCTGTTTCAATGCCGCCGCGGCCCGGCGTTTTTTTTCTTGGACGCCGAAGCGCGGCTGCGGCAGATGCGCCCGGATTTCATGGGCCGTGCCCGTGACGGCTCTGGCGGTCAAGAGCCGCTTCACACGGGCTCGGAAGCCTTTCCCGGGGGTTCGGGATCCTTCCGCACCCAACGCCGGGCCCCTGGAGCCGCCCACAAGCCGTTGGATGCTGAGCATCTGGCCCCCCAGCCAGATGCGAATCCCGCGGGCGCCCAGGGTCTTTGCCGCCCGGGTCATGGCAGCGGCATGGGCGATCTGGTCTTTCAGGAGACGCCCCGAAGGAAGGGTTAAATCACAGCCCACATCCAAAATGATCCCCAGGTTCCTGCGGACGCACTCGCCTTTCAGGCGGGCCAGCACCGCCTCGTTGACACCGCCGACCTGCCGATCGGAAATTTCGATGCCTTCGAATCCATGCCTGCGTGCCAAACCGGGAAGATCCGTCAACGGTAACCGGTACCGGCGGATGAGGTCCCGGATGCTTCCGGTGATCAGGTAGATTTCCATCGGAAACAGGCCGCGGATCAGGGCTGCAGGGCTTCGATGAGCCCTGCGGCCAAAAGGGGCACCATGATTTCATGGTGCCCCACCAGCGCATACCCCCTGCCGCCCCGGGCCGTGGGACGGGAGACCACGTTGGTCATGGGGCGGTAGTGGCGGATGAAGTCCATGTTCACGGTGGTGAGATGTTTCACGGGATGGCCCAGATTGCGCACCACGGCCAGGGCCTTGAGAAAAACTTCGGGCAGAATCACCGCCGAGCCCACATTGAAGTAGATCCCTTCCTCCAGGGTGGCCACCACGGCGGCAAAGGTCTCGAAATCGGCGAAGGTGGCCTGTCCCGTGCGTTGCGGGTCAAAGCCCGGATGCATATGAATGATATCGGTCCCAAAGGCCACATGGACCGTCACGGGGATTCCCAGGCGGGCCCCTGCGGCCAGGATGGAAAGCTCCGGATGCGCCATGTTCCCGGCCAAAATCGCCCTGCCCACGCGGGCGCCCAGTCCTCCGCTCTCTGAAGACAGGGCACGGTTGAGGAACGCGCCGGTCTCTTCGGCCATGCCGAAGGTGCCGTCCTCCAGGGACGGGCCCACCTCCTCGGAAGTCTTCCCGGCCAGGGCCACCTCCACGTCGTGGATCATGCCGGCCCCGTTCATGGCCACCGCCGAGAGGACGCCCCGTTCCATGAGGTCGATCACCAGGGGGCTCAGGCCCACCTTGATGACATGGGCGCCCATGCCGAACAGCACCGTTTTCCCCCTTTCGGCGGCGGCGGCAGTGGCGGCGATCACTTCTTTGAGTTGTTTTCCGGCCAATACGTCAGGCAGGCTCGACAAGAAATCGGCAAAGGAACTCCCCATGTGATGCGTGCGGCAAAACTGGGCCGCTTCCACCTTGCTGGGCCTTTTTTTGAGGGGATAGGTTTTGATCCGTTTGAAATCGAGAGGGTTGAAAGCGCGGGCCATGGGCGTTCCTTCTTGCTAAAACCGTTCGGGGAAAAGGAGTCGATCCACCAGGTCGCACAGGATATGGGCCATGGTGATATGGGTCTCCTGGACCCTGGCGGTGCTGGCGGCGGGCACACGCAGGCACAGGTCTGCGTACCGGGGCAGTTTTCCGCCTTCCCCGCTCATGGCAATGGGAATCAGATCCATGTTTCGGGCCGTCTCCAGGGCCTTGAGCACGTTGGGGGAGTTGCCGCTGGTGCTGATCCCCCAAGCCATGTCGTCTTTCTTGCCCAGGGCCTGGATCTGCTTGGAAAAGATCTCATGGAAGGTGAAATCGTTTCCCACAGACGTTAAGATGGAGGTATCGGTGGTCAGGGCCACGGCAGCCAAGGGGGGGCGTTCGGTCCGGAAGCGATTCACGAATTCCGCCGCGATATGCTGGGCGTCTGCCGCGCTGCCGCCGTTTCCGAAAATCAGGATCTTGTGGCCGCTGGAAAGACAGGCGGCCATGAGGTCGGCGCACCGGACGAGATCGGAAAGATTCTCCCGGACGGCCCGGCGTTTCACATGGAGGCTGTCTTCAAGCGCCTGCAGGACATGATTTTCAAGGTCGGCCTTCATCGGGAAGGTCCTTTTGGTCGTGTTTGATCTTATCCATCAAGTCGGTTTCCGGATGCCCCAGCCGGACGGCTTCCGAAAGGGCCCTTTGGGCATTTCGCGTCTGTCCTTGACGATGGTAAAGCAGGGCCAGTCGATACCAGAAACGCCCTTCTTTTGGGGCGATGGTGACGCTTTGTCTGCAAAAGGCCAGGGCCACCTCGGGATTTTCCCCAATCTCGCTGAAAAGGTATCCCAGTGCGGAAAGGGCCGCCGCATCGTTGGGGTTGATCTTGACGGCCTGTTTGAAGGCCTTGAGGGCCTCATCGATGTTGCCCGCCGCCAGGAGGCACTCCCCCAGATATCGGTGGGCAGGACCCGAACCCGGTCTGGCGGAGACCGCCCTTTCAAGGTACGCCCTGCCCTTTTCCGGCAGGCCTTTTTCGAAACAGAGGCGGCCGATCTGAAACAGGGTCTCGAAGTGGTCCTCCTGAATCCCAAGGATTTCATGGTACCTTCCAAGGGCGCGGTCCGTATCCCCGTCGGCCTCATCGGCAAGGGCCAGATTGTACCGGGCCATGACTTCACCGGGATCGATCCAAAGGGCGGTCTCAAAAAGCGCCACCGCCTCCTTCCAGTTTCCGGTCACCGCGTGGCAAACCCCCAGGCTGTTGAGCACATTGACATTGGTGGGGTCGATTTTCAAGGCCGCCTGGTACTCCCGGATGGCTCCGGGAATATCCCCTTCCTGGTACCGTTTATCCCCGCTGATGTTGAGAGTGACGGCATCGAAGGCAACCCGGCTTCCGGGTCCGAAAAAGGCGGCATGATCAAGGGTTTTCCGGGCATTCTCAAAGGTCTGGATCCTGGAAAAATGGACCATGGGATACCGGGCGCAGCCCACGCTCACGGTGCCCCCCCGGTGCCGGCTCAGGCGCTCCTGAAGCCTCCTCCCCGTCTCCAGGCACTCCTGATCGCTCTTGTTGGGGAAAAAACAACACAAGAGGTCCGGCGCATACGGGCCCCATCCGGACCCGTTCCCGCTGCACAAGGCCCCAAGGACTTGAACGAGTGCCTTCCCCCGGCTTTCCCCTTCTTGGCCGGTGTCCGCCGAATCCGCATTCAAAGGATCCAGCCGGATCATGAGGACGCCGAATCGTGAAAAATCCTTTAAGCATCCGAGGGCATACGCGATGAAGGGTTCTTCGGACGCCCCCTGCGGAAAGGCCTTTTGCAAAAAAGCGAAGGAGGCGCCATCCTGCGGCGCGGTCCGGCTTTTTAAGTGCTGAAAATCGCTTCTGGAAAAGAGAACGGCGCCGGAGGCGGTCTTGTCTTTGAAGGGGATCGTCCTGCCGTCAGACATCTTCAGCCCCTTTGGAGCAACTCGGAAAAAACGCTTTTGATGAGAGGCATCTCCTTTTCTTGAATGGTCCGTGGATCCAGAACAAAGCGATCCGCTTCGATCCGGCCGATGACCGGCGTCTCGGCCTCTTCCCGCATGAACCGTTCCACGGCATTGGCCGACATCCCCTCCACCTGGATACCGAGACACTTGGAGGGCAGATCCTGCAGGGGCAAGGCGCCGCCCCCCACCCGGGAAGGAAGATCCATCAAAACAATCCGAAGACGCCTGGAGCCCAGGGATTTCAACATCCGCTGCAGGCGCCGGGCACGCTTTTCGATCTCGGCAAAAGGCGCCAGGATCATCTTCAGGGTGGGGATCGCCGCAACGGCCCTGTTCTCGTCCCGGTACAGGGCCAGGGTGCTTTCCAGGGCCGCAAGTGTCAGCTTGTCGATTCTCAGGGCCCGGGTCAAGGGGTTTTTTTTGATTTTTTCCAAAATCTCCCTCTTGCCGATGATGATCCCGGCTTGGGGACCGCCGAGCAACTTATCCCCGCTGAAGGTGACCACGTCGGCACCGGAGGCGATGGACTCCTGCACCGTGGGTTCTTTGGTGAGTCCGTACCCGGAAAAATCGATGAAGGTCCCGCTGCCCAGGTCTTCCATGACGGGAAGGTGATAGGTTCGGCCCAGTTCCACGAGGGCCTTCAAGGAGACGCTGGCCGTAAATCCCACCACGCTGTAATTGCTCCGGTGCACCTTGAGCAGAAGCGCCGTCTGCTCCTCGATGGCATTCTCGTAGTCAAAAAGATGGGTCCGGTTGGTCGTGCCCACCTCCTTCAGGAAGGCGCCGCTTTTGGTCATCACATCCGGGATCCTGAAGGACCCGCCGATTTCCACCAGCTCTCCCCGGGAAACGATGACTTTCTTCCCCCTGGCCAGTGTCTCCAGGCAGAGGAGGACGGCGCCGGCATTGTTGTTCACCGCCATGGCCGCCTCACCGCCGGAGATCTCGCACAAGAGCGCCTCCACGATCGCATACCGGGAGCCCCGGACCCCTTTGGAAAGATCAAACTCCAGGTTGGAATAGCCGGACCCCAGCGCAACAAGATTGTCCACCGCATTCTCGGGAAGAAGGGAACGCCCGAGGTTGGTATGGACCACCACACCGGTTCCGTTGACCACCCGCTTGAGCCGGGGTGAGAGGCGTCGCCCCACGCGCTCCCGGACGCGCGCCAATATCGTCTCCATGGCCAGGTCTTTTGCCTCGAGGCCCTCTTTTCCGGCCAGGATCGCTTGGCGTAACAAGGAGAGGACCTCCCGCACCCCCTGGGTCAAAAGGGTGTGGGGAACCGGATCGAAAAAGGCATCCTGCCTGGCGGAAGCGATCACCCGGTCCACACCCGGAAGCGCCCGCAACAGCGCCTGTTTTCCATTTCCCTGCTCCATGATCTTCAAGGGCCTCCCTCTCCCGTCTTTTCAGAATTCCTGTGGCCCGGGGCCGCTCCATCCGGTCCGGGCGTGCTTTTTCTGAAGCGTGGTCGCAACCCGACTCGAAAAGCCCATATCATCATCCCCCCGATGCCTTCAACAGATTTTTCATCGCCCTTTTCCGGCAAAAAAGCTTTTCGCATGGGGCGTTTTGTCCTATGAAGGGACCCGGGAACGCACGGATGCCCCGGGAATACACGGTCCCGGATGGTGGCAAGGAGAACCCATGGCTTCACCCGATACGGTCTTCATCGTGAACCCCCAATCCAGGGGAGGGACGACCGCCACCCAAGGGCCCCGCGTTGCCGCCCGGGCCCAAAGGATCCTCGGAGGATTCAAAACTTCTGTCACCCGGATCCCCGGAGACGCCGGATCGCTGGCCGCCGGCGCCGCGCCGGGGGCCGTCAAGTAAAGGAGGCCTTCCATGATAACGCCCCGCCGGCCCGAAGACCGCATCGTTTTCGCCCTGGACGTGTCTTCCGAAAAAGAGGCCCTCGCTTATGCCCGGATGCTCTCGGGCGCCGTGGGGCTTTTCAAGATCGGCCTGGAGCTTTTCATCCGCTGCGGCCCGGCCATTGTTCGCTCGGTATCCGCCATGGGGTCGGCCAAGATATTTCTGGATCTCAAGCTCCACGACATCCCCGAGACGGTATCCCGGGCCACCCGCGCCCTTTCCGAACTGGATGTGGCATTTGCCACCCTCCATTGCGGCGATTCCAGGGCCATGCTCGCCTCGGCGGTGACGGGAAGCCGGCAAAGGGTGCGTCTTTTGGGGGTTACGCTTTTGACGAGCATCTCTGGAGAAGATCTCAAAGAGGCCGGATACGGCGGTCCCTATTGGGAGGACCCCGGCCGCCTGGTCCTGAAAAGGGCGGCCATGGCCAAAGACGCCGGATGCGCCGGCGTGGTCTGCTCCGGTCTTGAAGTGAAACGGATCAAAGAGGCCCTCGGCAAGGACTTTATTGCCGTGGTGCCCGGGATCCGACCGGCCGGGGAGGTCCCTGCCGCAGACGACCAGGCGCGTGTGGTCACCCCGGCGAAGGCCATCCGGGAGGGAGCCGACTACCTGGTGATCGGTCGCCCCATCCGGGACGCCGAAGACCCCAGGCAAGCCGCCATGGGCATCGCAAACGCCATCCAAAAGGCCCTGGAAAAGACGGGAGAACCGGCGTCAGGGCGAGCCCCCGTTGCATCTCACCGGGGTCGAAGCCATCGGTAGACAAAAAGGGCCAGGGCCACAAGCGCAATCCCCAGGGCCACCCTGATCTGGTCCGGCCGGAAGCCTTTCACGGCCTTTTTTCCCTCCCAAGGGCCTCCAGGAAGCCCCGGACGCTGTTTTTCATGAAGAAGCGCTCCCGCTCCCGGGTCGCCCCATCCATGCGAAAAAGTCCCCGGATCCTCGGATCCGCTTCCAGGAGGGCCTCCAGACAGGCCGTCGCCGGATCTTCTCCCCGGGTTCGGTCCAAGGTCTCAAGGATGCATCGCCGCCACAAGAGCAGCTGGTCCCTGTGGGCGCGCATGAGGGAAACAGCCTCCGGATGGATCCCGAAGTGGCCGCAGCAAAGACTCTCGGGGTTGAGGCCCATCAACCGGTCAAGACTCTCGAGGAAGGTCTCCAGGAAGAGTTTGGGCGGCGTGGCCGGACGGATGTAGGGCAAAGGCGACCCTCCGGGGAGGATCACGCCGGAGGCCTCACCCGCGAAGAGCGTCTTCCCCATGAGATAGCTCACGTGATGCGCGGCATGGCCCGGGGTGAGGACGGCGCGCACTCCGGGAAGATCAAGGCCTGCGGCCTCCACCAGGCGGGCCCGGGAAAGGGCCTCCGGCGGGCCGTAAGCCTCGGCGAGTCTCCCCAGGGTCTTCAGGGTGCCTTCCCACAAACGCTCCGGTGCCGCAAGATGGTCAATGGCCGAGGCATGGCAGGCCACCCGGCTCTCCGGAAAGCGGCGGGCCACCCTCCCGACGGCGCCGGCATGGTCCAGGTGGATGTGGGTCAAGAGGATCCAGTCCAGGCGCTTGATATCCAGCCGCCTGAGGGCGTCCACCAGGGCAGGCGCCGTGGACGCCGGCCCCACATCCACCAGAAAGGTCTCCCGGTTCCGGTACAGCCATACATTGATGAAACGATGGAATCCGGGAAGTGGACCGGGAAGGGTGATATGATAGAGTCCCTGAAAAACCCGCTGGATTTCGGCTCCCGGGGGTCGCCGTAAAGGAGGGGGCGCTTTATGCAAAGGGTTTTCCTTTATAAGGTGGTCTCCTTTTGCGCCACATCACGGTAAATCCGGTAAAAAGTCTCATGGGCCTTAAGCGTCATCCGGAGGATCCGGGAGGTCTCCGGAAGATGCTTGACGTTAATGATCTGATTGACGCTTTTTTGAAAGGCCCCCATCTCGTCCATGGTGTTGAGGCTCCGGCTGAACAGGACCGCCACCATCTCCCGGCGCATGGCCATGCCCAGCCCCTGCAGGTAGGCCAGCACCCGGTTGCGGTCCGGGTGGTCCGTGTCGAACAGTTCATCCAGCAAAACGAGGTTATAGGTGTGGTACCACATATTCCTCAAGGCTTCCCTGGAATTCTGGACCCGGGTCACATGGTAGCCCATCTCCTCCAGGGCCCTGAGCATGGCCGCCTTCACGGGGGGATCCGTGGCGCAGACGATGGCGGTCCGGCTTCCGGCATCAAGGAAATCGAAAGGCTTCTTGGATGCATCGTAGGTGAGGGGCTTCTCCGGGTTCGACTCCCCACCGGCGGCGTGCGCCCCGGATCCGTGGACGGGGACCTTCCCGCCGCACTTGGGGCACGCCAAGACCGTGCCTTTCATTTTTTCAATCTTCTCATCGGGAATCTTGAACACGCTCTTGCACGCCTGACACCTGATAGTCATCGAAAAGGTTCTCCTTTAAGCGGCGGGTCCTTCTAGCGGGATTTGTTGTAGGATCTGTCCAGTTCGAGTTTCTCGATATCCGTGGTGGCCTCCCCCCGCGCGCTCTTCACCGCGTCGATGCCCCGGCCCACCATGGCTTTCCGGGAGGCATAGGCCAGGGCCGTCTCCTCGGTGACGAGCCCGGCCTCGTACAGTCCCACGATGGACTCGTCGAAAGTGGTCATTCCAAAAGCCCTGCCGGCCTGCATGATTTCATAAAAGGTCTTCCCTTCGGATTCTCCGTGCAAGACGGCGTCCTTCACCCTCAGGTTGGTCCTTAGGATTTCAAAGGCGGCCACCCGTCCGCCCCCCCTCTTGGGGAGGAGCCGCTGGCACACCACCCATCGCAGGGTGTCGGCCAGTCGGATCCGGATCTGCCGTTCCTCCTCGGTGGTGAACATCCCCAGCAACCGGGCGATGGTCTGTCCGGCATCCACGGTGTGAAGGGTGGTGAGGACCAGATGCCCGGTCTCCGCCGCGGTCAGCCCGATTTCAACACTCTCCCGGTCCCGCATTTCGCCCACCAGGATCACCTTGGGGGCCTGGCGGAGGGCGGCCCTCAGGCCGTGGGCAAACGTGTCGAAATCCGCTCCGAGTTCCCTCTGGTTGAAGGTGGCGCGTTTGTGGGTGTGTTGGTATTCGATGGGGTCTTCCAGCGTGATCACATGGACCGGCTTCTTCTCATTGACTTCTTCCAGAATGGCTGCCAAAGAGGTTGTTTTCCCGGTTCCGGTGGCGCCGGTGAAGAATACGATACCGTTTCTTTCCATGGCGATATCGAAGAAGACCTTCGGCAAATCGAGCTCTTGGATGGTGGGCACCTTCGATTCCAGTTTCCGCATGACAATGGAATAGTTCCCGGACTGGGAGAAGATGTTGACCCTGAACCGGGCCTTGGTGCCCAGGAAATAGGAAAGGTCGCAAGAGCCCATGGTCAGCAGGTGTTCGGTGAGACGGCGGTTGGCATTGATGAGGCTGAGAGCCAGGGTTTCGGTCTGATAGGGGGTGAGCTTTTTGATGGGCGGTTGGGTGGTGACCGGCAGCAGTTCTCCATAGGCCTCCACCTGGGGCGGCTTTCCCACCGTGAAATTCAAGTCTGAAACACCCTCGTGCGACTGGAGCATATGGGAAAAGAGATAATCGATTTCCTGTCTTCGCATCCGAATCTCCCTTTGGGTTAAGAGGGGCTACACTTCGGTGAAATCCGATGGCGGCCCTTTGAGGAGGGGCCTGAAACGGGACTTCTCGTTGGACTTGAGATAGGCATCATCTGCGCTGATCCGCCCCCTGGTATACAGGTCCATGATGGCGTCGTCCAAAAGCTGCATCCCGTATTTTTTCCCGGTCTGCATGGCGGAAGGAATCTGATAGGTCTTGGATTCCCGTATGAGGTTGCGCACGGCCGGGGTTGCGATACAGACTTCCAGGGCCACACAACGTCCCTTGATGTCGATCCGTTTAAAAAGCACCTGAGCAATGATGGCGCGGATCCCGTCGGCCAGGGTGGACCGGATCTGGGGCTGCTGGTGCGAGGGGAAGACTTCGATGATCCGGTCCACCGTCTTGGCTGCACTGGTGGTATGTACGGTGGAAAAGACCAGATGCCCGGTGGCGGCTGCTTCCAGGGCCAGGCTGATGGTTTCCAGGTCCCGCATTTCCCCCACCATGATGATGTCCGGATCCTCCCGGAGCGCCCCCCTCAAGGCGGCGCTGAAAGAACGGGTATGCGTCCCCACCTCCCGGTGATTCACGATGCAGTTCTGGCTGGTATGGACGAATTCGAGGGGATCCTCGATGGTGATGATGTGATCCTTGCGCTGCTGGTTGGCCGTATCAATGATGGCGGCCAGGGTCGTCGATTTGCCGCTCCCCGTGGGGCCGGTAACCAGGACCAGACCCCTTGGCAACATGGCCAGCTTGGAGATGACCGGCGGCAGCCCGAGTTGTTCAGGGGTCATGATGATGCTGGGGATTTCCCGGAACACGGCGGCGATCCCGTTTTTTTGCATGAAAAAGTTGGCCCGGTACCGGGCCAGCCCGGGAATTTCATAGGCAAAATCCACATCGCCCGCCTCCTCGAAGGCCTTGATCTTTTCTTCGGGCGTGATTTCGTAGAGCATGGCCCGGAGATCGTCGCTGTCGAGGACCTTGAACTTGATCCGTTCCATGTCCCCCCGGATCCGGATGACAGGTTGTTGACCGGCCACCAGATGCAAGTCCGAAGCGCCTTGCTCGTGCATCAGTTTGAAGAATGCGTCGATCTTTGCCATCGAATCTTTCCTTTGTCCATGCGTTTCTTCGTTGACGCCGGAACACGGGGGCCGTCCGCAGGTGCCTTAGGCGCCCTTGGACGGCTTGAGCACTTTCAATTTGTCGTCTTCCTCGTCCATGGCCTGCATCCCTTCCCGCTCCATATCCAAAAGCTTGGCATGGGCTTCCAGGATGGACCGGATCTGGACTTCGATCTGCATCCGTTGCCGCTTCAATTCGGCGATATCCTCATGGAGCTGAGCCAGGCGGTTGTGGGCGCGATTGAGCATCTTCTCGGCCTTGACCTCTGCGTCGGAAATGATGAGTTCCGCCGACTTCCGGGCGTTTTCCTTCATCTGATCCAGGAGCTTCTGGGAAGTGGCCAGCGCCTTCTCGTAGGTCTTTTCCCGTTCCTTTTGGCGGGCGATTTCCCCTTTGAAGATTTGAAGCTCTTTTTTCAGCTTCTCATTGGCCTGAATCAGGGCTTGAAAGGCCTGGGCCATCTCTTCCAGGAAGGCGTCCACTTCCCGGACATCGAAACCCCTGAACCGGACTCGAAACTGTTTTGCCTGGATGTCGGCGGGGGTGATTCCCATGGGTGCCTCCTTTTCGTCAACCGATTGGCGTCACAACAGGCCAGCAGAAAGCCGCATCAGGGAGCTGACAAGAAAGGTTCGAAGGAATATCACGGCCAAAAATACCACCACGGGGGACAGGTCGAAGCCCCCGAAACCCACCGGCAGCCTGGAGCGGATCGGATACAATATCGGCTCGGTGATGTTATGGATGAACCGAACAATGGGGTTGAAGGGATCGGGGTTGACCCAGGACAGCACGGCCCGTATGATAACGATCCACATGAACAAAAGGAGCACAATATCCATGACCTTGGCGATCCCCATCAACAAGTACCCGAAAATATACATCTTTTTTGAGATATCCTTTATCTTTGGTGTTCTTTCAAACCCGCGCCTGGGCGGTTAAGGCGGATCCCAATCCCATGGCCGCTTTTCCCTTGCCCTCATCGGAAGCCGCAGCAAGGAGGGATCTTCTTCGCTTTTTGCCCGATTCAACGCTTTGATGTCTATAAATTCTTCTTTATGGCGGAAAGACAGACCCGCCATCGATTATGTATACTATGGGGAATAAGTCAAGATCTTTCATTCATACCCGGCTCCGGGGCCGTTGACACAGGGGGCGGCCGCATCGTAAAAGAGACTCCGCAACCCTATCTCGAAAAGGCAATGCAATCATGACGTTAAAGATTCTCAAGCCCGCGCAGCGCATGGGATTCATCGGTGGAGGAAACATGGCGGAAGCCTTCATCGGGGCCCTGATCCGGTCGGAGGCCGTGGATCCTTCGGCCCTCCTCGTTTCCGATGTGGACACAAAACGCCTGAAAAAACTGAAAAAAATCTATTCCATCGAGACGACAACCAAGAATTTGAGAATCTTTTCGGAGTGCCGTGTGATCCTTTTTGCGGTGAAACCCCAGCAAATGGATGCCGTGCTTTCCGAAATCGCTGAGGGGCTGGGGCCCACACACCGGCAAAAAAAGCTGCTCATCTCCATTGCGGCGGGGATCCCCCTCAACACCCTGGAGCGTCGCCTCTATGCCCCGTTGTCCGAAACCGGTAAAAAGCGTCTCCCCATCATCCGGGTGATGCCCAATACCCCTGCCCAGGTCCTCAAAGGGATCAGCGGCATGAGCCCCAACCGGTACGCCACCCGAAACGACATCGTAACCACCCGGAAGATCCTTTCTTCCATCGGGTGCGTCATGGAATTTGCCGAAAAGGACCTGGATGCGGTCACCGCTCTCTCCGGGTCGGGGCCTGCCTACGTCTTCTACTTCATCGAGGCCATGATCGAAGGAGGCACCCGGATCGGCCTGGGCAAACAGGCTGCCAGACGATTGACCCTGGAAACGTTTCGCGGGGCCCTGGCGCTCCTTGATGAGCAGGCGGCCTCCCCGGAGGAACTCCGAAGGCGCGTCACCTCTCCCGGCGGGACCACGGAAGCGGCCCTTGAGGTCATGGAGCAAGGCCGCGTGGGCCATTTTATCATCAAAGCCATCGGGGCGGCAAGACGGCGTGCCCAAGCCCTCAGCCGGTGAACCGGGCCTGACCCGCCCGAGCAAAGCATTCCCCATCGACATCAAAGGGGGCCGCCTCAAGCGTGCCTCCCCAGGGGGTTTAAATTGACAAAAACGCTAGACTATATATATTCCTTTTGATTGAGTCGGATTTAACAATTTATGTCTGGTATGGGCCCTTTGCCTTGGAGGGCGCCGCTGAGGACCCGGCGCCCCACAAAAAGAATGCACCAAGGACCATGCCCGTTTTCTTGAAAGCGCCCTTTGATGCTGACTGAAACCGTTTCCTACCCCGCCGCCCTTTTTGCAGGGCTGTTATCCTTTATATCGCCTTGTGTTCTGCCTCTGGTGCCGGCGTACTTCACGTTCATCACCGGCTTGTCCCTGGAAGAACTCACGGACCACGAAAAGGCCGTCCGTCGGCGGGTGTTGACGGCCACGCTCGCTTTCGTCTCCGGCTTTTCCCTGGTCTTCATCCTCATGGGCGCTTCCGCCTCCTTTCTTGGGGGGCTTCTCTTTGCGCACAAGGACCTGGTCCGGATCATCGGGGGTGTCTTGATCCTTCTTTTCGGGATCCACCTTGCCGGGCTCTTTCGAATACCATTGCTTGAGTTCGAAAAGCGGGCCCACCTCAAAACGAAACCCGCCCATGCCCTGGGGACCATGGTGGTGGGGATGGCCTTCGGAACGGGCTGGAGTCCCTGCATCGGCCCTTTGCTCGGGTCCATATTGATTCTGGCGGGAAACCAGAACACGGTGTTGGAAGGGATCCTCCTTCTCGGGGTTTACGCGGCCGGGATGGCCATCCCTTTTTTAATCCTTTCGGCGTTCATCCCTGTCTTTTTATCGATGCTCCGGAAGACACAAAAGGCCATGCGATACATCAACCCGGCCGCCGGGGTGCTTCTGATCGGTATGGGACTGCTTCTGATAACCAACAAACTGAGTCTGTTAGACTTTTCGAGGTGACCATGTTCCAGAAAAAAAAGAAATGGACGGTCTTTTTCATCCTGCCTTTCATTTTCTTGTGCTTTGCACCCGCATTTTCTACGGAATCGAAAAGCGCTTCGTCCATCCTCTGGCACGATTATTCGGAGGGCATGGCGTTGAGCAAGGAACAGGGGAAAAAGGTCTTTTTATATTTCTGGGCCAAATGGTGCGGCTACTGTACCAAGATGGCCAAAGAGACCTTTGTGGACCCCCAGGTCATTGATTACCTGAACAGCCGTTTCATCAGCATCAAGATCGATTATGACCGGGAACCCCGGGTGGCCTCCCGATACGGTGTGCGGGGGCTTCCCACGGCCTTTTTCATTGCTGAAACAGGAGACCCCATCGGGCAAAGGCCGGGGTTCATCTCGGCCAAGGATCTCATTGCCACCCTGCAATATATCCAAAGCGACAGTTACAAGACCATGAGCCTGAAGACCTTTCTCAAAGGCCGGTGAAGCCGGGGCCTCCCTCCCATGGACGCAGAGAAGGCGGCCGTGGCGCTTTCCACGGTGGAGCGCATCCTCCGAAAGACACGACCGCGCCTTCGGCCCGGGGGGAAGGGTTTTGACGCCACGGCCGTCTTCCTCCTCCTGTTCAACCCCTTGAATCCGCACCTGTTGGCGGTACTGAAAACCGACACCAAAGGGTACCCCTGGCGCAACCAGGTGGCCCTTCCGGGAGGTCACGTGGACGAAAGGGACGCCACCCCCTTGGAGGCCGCTTTCCGGGAGGTGGAAGAAGAGTTGGGTATCCCCAGAAAGGAGATCCGGTATATCGGTTCCCTGGGGCACTTTCAAACCATCAACAACAAGGACATCGAGGTCTTTGCGGGGATCTGGAAGGGCCGGAACATCTTAAGCTTCGACAAGGCCGAAATTGCGCGGGTCCTTCAACTTCCCCTTTTCGCCTTGTTTCAGATCCACCTGGCCCGGGGATACCATGACCGTTTGCCGGATGTTCAGGAGTTGGTCTATCCCATCCAGGGGGTGCGGATCTGGGGCGTGACCGGCAAGATCCTTCACTTTTTCCTCGAACGGCTCTACCCGGCCTTTCCATCGGGTCCGGCTCGGGCTCAACCAGACAAACGCCTCATTCGGGAAGACGCCTGAGATACCGCCGAAGGAGGCGAAAAAAGAGGGACACCATGACGGTCGCGCTCAACAGCAAAAGCACCACCGGGACCCAGAGGACGCCTCTGGAAGGCTCTGCTTCAAGGGAAACCCCGATGCCGGCAAGGGCGAATAAAAACACGCCCGCCATGGCCGCCATGAGAATCAGGCACAGCGGTGTCCGGTCATACCAGGGAATGATGGCCCGTCTGAAGACCGGGCTCTTTTCCAGACCCACGGGCAGCCAAGCTCCCCATCGTTGGCCCCGATGGCAGGGCCTGTTAAAGGTCAACAGTGGATGCCCCCTTTTTACGCGCAATGCCGCAAAAAAGCAACACTGATGAAAGTGCAGCGTCTGTGAAGAAAGGTCAGAAACCGGAAATAGGGGGCAAGGGCCGCCTATTTACAGCGGGGCTTTGTTTCATGGTGGCCCTGGGGCTTTTGGGATGCGCCCTGTCGTCCAAGGGGCTTTACATCATGGATCTGAACATGCGATTTCCGGCAGGCACCATTTTATCCGGCCGGACGGGCCGACCCGTGGACTTTGAGACCCTCGTGGCGGATCTGGCGCGCGTCCGGATCGTCTACGTGGGGGAGGCGCACACGGACCCCGTGCACCACGGGATCCAGCTGAAAATCCTCAAGGCCCTCTTCCAGCGACACCCCGACCTGCGGGTGGGGATGGAAATGTTCGACCATACCTATCAGGAGGTCCTCAATTTGTGGTCTGCAGGCGCCCTCGAAGAAGACGCCTTCCTTGAAAAGACCCACTGGTACGCCAACTGGAGGTATGATTTTGACCTTTACCGGGATATCCTCCTTTTTATCCGGGACAACCGGATCCCGCTTTACGGTTTGAACATCCCTTTTCACCTGCCGGCAAAGATCGCCATCGGCGGCATTGACAGCCTGAGCCCGGAGGAAAAACGCCATCTCCCCCGTAAGATCGACACCACCAATCCGGCGCACCGGGCCTATGTGGAAAAAGTTTTCAAAAGCCATCGAATCCCGGGAAGGGAGAACTTCGAATATTTTTACACGGCCCAATGCGTCTGGGAAGAGGCCATGGCCGAACGCATCGCTTCGAACCTGAACGGCCATCCCATGGTGGTTTTGGCCGGAAACGGACACATCATCAAGAAATTCGGCATCCCGGACCGGGCCTTCAGAAGGACCCGCCTTCCATTCCGAACCCTCTGTCCGGTGGCGGTCCCCTCCCGGGCGGAACTCTCCTTTGCAGACTTTCTCTGGATAACCCCTTAGGAAAAAATAAAAAGCTTCCAAGACAGGGGAATCCCCCTGTTTTTCATCTCATACCCAATATGTTGAACTTTTTGTTTGACAGGCACAATATATTGTGATATTCAGCATTCTCACGTTACAGCGACGGCCTGGGACTGGGATCACGAATCCATCATATCTTTTGTATTGAGTGCCGTCCGGTTCTCACCACAACAGTTTAAAACCAAAACAACAACGCTCTGAAAATTGCTTTCCCCGGGGGTTTGTTGTTTCGTTCAATCGATTCTGGCAAACCACAGACGAAGAGGTGTCGCGATGTTTGAAGAGATCCGGAAACGAAACGGGCGCAGGGTAGAGTTTGACGCGTTGAAGATCACGGCGGCCATCGCCAAGGCCGGCCACGCCACCGGTGAATTCGATGAGCGGGAAGCCAAGAAGCTCACGCTTCGCGTCCTGACCCTGGCCCATGAGTTGCGCATCGGGCCCGTGCCCGAAGTGGAGGAAATCCAGGACATCGTGGAGCGCGTCCTTTTGGATTCCCCTTACTATAAAACCGCCAAGGCCTATATCCTCTATCGGGAGCAGCATGCCCAGATCCGGCGCATGGCCACCCGGAGCCATGTGGATCTCGTGGACCATTATATCCAGAGGAAAGACTGGAAGATCAAAGAAAACAGCAACATGTGCTATTCCCTCCAGGGGTTGAACAACTATATTTCCTCTGATATCACCTCGGACTACTGGCTTCACAAGATCTATCCGCCCAATATCCGAAGGGCCCACACGAACGGGGATTTTCACATCCATGACCTGAGCCTCCTGTCGGTTTACTGTGTGGGGTGGGACCTTCAGGATCTTCTCATGCAGGGATTCAGGGGGGTGCCGGGAAAGGTGGAGAGTGCGCCGCCCAAACACCTCCGGTCGGCCCTGGGTCAGATCGTCAATTTCTTCTATACCCTTCAGGGGGAAGCCGCCGGAGCGCAGGCCATCTCCAATTTCGACACCCTTTTGGCCCCTTTCATCCGTTTTGACGGCCTGGAATATGCCGAAATCAAGCAGGCCCTCCAGGAGTTCGTCTTCAACATCAATATCCCCACCCGCGTGGGATTTCAGACGCCCTTCACCAACATCACCATGGACCTCCACGTACCGGCCACCCTCAAGGACCAGCCGGTCATCACCGGCGGACGTTTTCATTCCGAGACCTACGCCGAATTTCAAGGCGAGATGGACCTTTTCAATCAGGCCTTTGCCGAAATCATGATGGAAGGGGACGCCAAGGGACGGGTCTTCACCTTTCCCATCCCCACCTATAACATCACCAAAGACTTCGACTGGGAGAACCCGCGCCTTGAGGGGATTTGGAAGATGACCGGAAAGTACGGCATCCCCTACTTCTCCAATTTCATCAATTCGGACATGTCGCCGGAAGATGCCCGTTCCATGTGCTGCAGGCTCCGCCTGGACAACCGGGAG
>JALVQN010000130.1 GCA_027025555.1 Desulfobacterales bacterium | reverse complement strand
CAATAGAGGCTCCCTGTTCTTTACACTGCCCGTCTTTGCCGGTAGATTGTGAGGCAAACAACCGCAGAAGCATGTCGCGTTTCCCGGCACTGGTGCTTTGCCGACGCCTTTACAATCCAAATCACCTGGTATGCAACATCATCGAGATCCTGGACAGTGTCGGAGGCTCCGCACCATCCCCGAGGCCTTGAAACGATGACAGGGCAATCTGAAAAAAAAGTCATTATCATCGCTGGTCCCAACGGTGCGGGCAAAACCACTTTTGCGGGAGAATTTTTGCCCAACGCGGCAAACTGCCCCAATTTTATCAATGCCGACCTGATCGCGGCCGGCCTTGCCCCTTTCGCCCCGGAATCCGCCGCCTTCAAGGCGGGACGTTTGATGCTCTCCGAAATCCACGAATACGCTCGCCGAGGTGAGAACTTCGCCTTCGAGACCACCCTCAGCGGCCGACTTTATGCCCGGCTGATCCCGCAATGGCAATTATCAGGCTATCACATCAAGCTTTTTTTCCTGAAGCTGGCATCGCCGGAGTTGGCTATTGCCCGGGTTCGCCAACGTGTTCTCACCGGCGGTCACAACGTACCCGAGCAGATCGTCCGGCGCCGTTTTGCCGCCGGGTTGCATAATCTGGAGACGATCTACAAACCCGTTGTCAATGAATGGGCGATCTACGAGAATTCAGGCCCAACCCCGATTCTTCTTGAAGAAGGAGCCAACCCATGAGCCAGAAAACAAAAGAGACCGGGAAGCGGAAACAGAGAGACCCGGACCTGGCCAATGCGGAAATCGCCATCAAGCGGGCCGCGCAAAAGGCACGCGAGAACGCCCGTAAGGCCGGAGTCCCGGTGGTGATTATGAAAAACGGCGAGATCGTGGAAGAGACTGATACCGGTCAAATACGTCCAGTCCATTAACAAATGGATAAATGGGGGGTCGCGGTGAAATCAACTCCACTGGAATGTGAGAAATGAAACTTGGAGGCAGCTTAGCCTCGGTCAGGAAGATCTGGCCCGCGAACTCAGGATCAGTTTTGCTATGGTGAACCGATAAGAAAACGGCCAGGCCAAGCCCTGAAGCTGGCCAAAACGCAGTTTGATTCCTTTTTCGCAAAATGGTTAGGCAGTGCAAGCTCAAACTGTCTGGAGGCAAGAAATGAGCAAGACTAATAACGGTGCCAACCTTGGCTTTGAGAACAAGCTATGGGAAATGGCCGACAAGATGCGCGGCCACATGGACGCGGCTGAGTACAAGCACGTCGTTCTCGGTCTGATCTTCCTCAAATACATATCGGATGCATTCCAGGCCATGTATGATGATTTGGCTGCCCGGCAGGACACTGATTACACCGATCCGGAAGATCGCGATGAGTACGCAGCCGAAAACATTTTCTGGGTACCAAAGGAAGCGCGATGGGACAGCAAGTTCCGATGGCATGATAATTCATTGATTTAACAACGTTTTTAAACCGCACTCTTCGTAATTTTTTTGTCGTAAATTCACTACGTTACCTTAAGGTAGATGTTGTGGCTTGTGTCGGATTATGTAATTACCTGATTTTTAACGGTTTTTGTTTACGAAAATAACCCCTTAAATTTTCTGTGTTATTAATAGGTTATATGGATAACGGGAACTGCTGGCGATGGGATGAGCTGCAAGCCGGGGCGAGACAACCAACCATTGGTAAGCTCATTGACGATGCAATGGTCGCCATTGAGAAGGAAAACCCGTCTCTCAAGGGTGTACTTCCCAAAGATTACTCCCGCCCGGCACTGGACAAGCACCGTCTTGGTGAACTAATCGATATCATCGGTAACATCGGATTAGGCGACGAGGCCTCGCGCTCCAAGGATATTCTCGGCCGAGTTTACGAATATTTTCTCGGTCGTTTTGCCGCAGCCGAAGGCAAGGGCGGCGGGGAATTCTACACGCCGCAGTGCGTGGTCAAGCTGCTGGTCCGAATGATCGAACCTTTCAAGGGCCGCGTTTTCGATCCCTGCTGTGGTTCCGGCGGCATGTTTGTGCAAAGCGAAAGATTTGTGGAAGAGCACGGCGGACGCCTCGGAGACATCGCTGTATACGGCCAGGAGTCAAACCCCACTACCTGGAAACTGGCCAAGATGAACCTGGCCATCCGGGGGATCGACGCCAACCTCGGCCCGCATCAGGCCGACAGCTTCCACAACGATCTGCACAAGGATTTGAAGGCCGATTTCATCCTCGCCAATCCGCCGTTCAATATGTCGGACTGGGGCGGTCAGCGGCTGAAGGAAGACGTCCGATGGAAATTCGGTGTACCACCGGCAAGCAACGCCAACTACGCCTGGATTCAGCACTTCATCCACCATCTGGCTCCGACAGGGATTGCCGGTTTTGTCATGGCTAACGGGTCCATGTCCACCAACACCTCCGGCGAGGGTGAAATCCGTAAGAATATCATCGAGGCAGATCTGGTGGACTGCATGATTACGCTGCCCGGACAGCTTTTCTACACCACACAGATTCCGGTATGTCTCTGGTTTGTGACGCGTTCCAAGAAAGGTGACAAGAAGCGTGGCCACCGTAACCGGCAGGGCGAAACCCTCTTCATCGACGTACGCAGGATGGGTCAGCTCATCGACCGTGTGCATCGGGAGCTGACCGATGAAGAGATCAAAAAAATAGCGAGCGTCTATCACGCCTGGCGTAGCGAGAAACACGCAGACGAGTACGAAGACGTTCCCGGCTTTTGCAAGAGCGCTCGAACAGACGAGATAAAGGACCACAGCTACGTGCTCACTCCCGGCCGGTATGTCGGCGCTGAGGAAGTGGAAGACGATGGTGTGCCCTTTGATGAAAAGATGACTGAACTTACGGCGAAACTTTATAAGCAGTTCGCACAAGCCCACCAGCTTGAAGCCACGATCAGGAAGAATCTGGAGACCTTGGGCTATGGGGAATAGACTCAGTCCATCAGAACCGGAGAATCTTCAGGTACTGACAGCGAAACTCCGGGAACTGATTCGTACATCCAGGCAGTTGGTCGTACGCTCGGTCAATACCGTCCAGGTTCTGACCAACTTCGAGATCGGTCGGCACATCGTAGAGTTCGAGCAGCAGGGCAGACGGCGGGCAGAATACGGCAGGAATCTGCTGAAGAGACTCTCCAACGATTTGACGGCGGAGTTTGGCAAGGGGTTTTCTGAAGCCAATCTTAAGCTGATGCGGCAATTTTATCTTCTTTATCACGATCGAATAGGTCAGACACTGTCTGACCAATTACCCGCAAAGCAAAAAAGCCAGACCCTGTCTGACCTGTTGCGGAAATCCGGGACACTGTCCCGGAAAGCCACGACAAGCGGCAGGAGTTCTGACAACTCCTCTGTATTTACCCTCAGTTGGTCCCACTATGTCTTCCTGATGACTGTTAACAACGCTGAGGAGCGGAGTTTTTACGAGATAGAGGCCACACAACAGAACTGGTCGCTGCGTGAACTCAAACGCCAGTACAATTCCGGGCTGTACGAACGGCTGGCATTGAGTCGTGACAAGGAGGGTATCAATAACCTGGCCAAAGAAGGGCAGATAATCAGCCGCCCTGAAGATATGCTCAAGGAACCCTATGTGCTGGAATTCCTGGGGCTGGAAGAAAAAGAAAAATATTCTGAATCCGACCTGGAAACCGCCATCATAGATAAACTCGAACAGTTTCTCCTCGAGTTGGGCAAGGGCTTTTTGTTTGAAGCCCGGCAGAAACGCCTGACCTTTGACGAGGAGCACTTTTTCGTCGATCTGGTCTTCTATAACCGCATCCTGCGCTGTTATGTGCTCATTGATCTGAAAATCGGCAAGCTCACCCATCAGGATCTCGGTCAGATGCAGATGTATGTCAACTATTTCGACCGCTTTGTCAAAATGGATGAAGAAAACTCAACGGTGGGCATTATCCTCTGCAAACAGAAAAATGATGCACTGGTGGAAATTACCCTGCCAAGGGATGCCAACATCCATGCCAAAGAATATCAACTCTACCTGCCGGACAAGGAAGTGCTGCGGCAAAAGCTGATGGACTGGACAGCAGAGCAGGAGGGGGGAAGATGAACAGGTTTGTGGCAATGGGTTAGGGGCAGTTCGCCGTGGCAGATCTGATTGGAGCCACGATCAGGAAGAATCTGGAGGCTTTGGGCTATGGGGAGTGATTTTTTTTTCATTCGGTGAGGTGGACCCCATTGTCAAGGCAGTTTTGAGCCCAAATTAAGCATTTTTTCGGTACGCCAACACCCCTCACAGG
>JALVQN010000129.1 GCA_027025555.1 Desulfobacterales bacterium | reverse complement strand
CCCCAAACGCGCTGCTGGCGTCTTGATCCAAAAAAGGCCGCCCCTTCTTGAAGCCTTCCGGATACCGAGGCGCCAAATTGGGCCTCTTGCTTGAGTTTTCCACCATCATCGGGTAAATACGCCCCATCGACCTCTGCTGGAGTGCAAAACATGTATCAGCACCTCTTTGGGCCCGTACCGTCGCGGCGCCTGGGAATCTCCCTGGGCATCGATCTGGTGCCCATGAAAACGTGCAGCTTAAACTGTATTTACTGTGAGTGCGGAAACACCTCGCACCTGACGCTGAGACGCCAGGCGTATGTGCCGCGGGAGGCGGTCCAGTCCGAATTCCTGCACTATCTGGAAACGCATCCCAAACCGGACTACCTCACCTTCTCGGGCTCCGGAGAACCGACCCTCAATTCGCGCATGGGCGAGCTGATCCGGTTCGTCCGGTCCCACCCTGCCCACATCCCGGTGGCGGTGCTCACCAACGGGACCCTCCTCTCCGATCCACAGGTGAGAGAGGCACTCAAGGCCGCCACGGTGGTCATGCCGTCCCTGGATGCAGTCACCGACGGGGTGTTTCAAAAAATCAACCGGCCCCATCCCAAATTGTCCATCGACCGCATGATTGACGGGATGCGCCGGTTCCGCAAAGACTTTGAGGGTGCCCTGTGGCTGGAGATTTTCATCGTGCCGGGATTCAACGACACCCCATCGGAACTGAAGGCATTGAAACACGCCATCGACACCATCGCGCCCGACCAAGTCCAGCTCAATACCCTGGACAGGCCCGGGCCCGTCGCGGGGATCCGGGCGGCCACCCCGGAAGAACTCGAGCGGATTATCCGGCTCTGGCGTATGGACAATGTCGCCATCATCGCAAAGGCCCGCAAACGAAAAGGGCTTGTCGCGTACCGGGATGACGTGGAATCGGCCATCCTTGAAACCATTGCCCGGCGCCCCTGCACCCTTCAAGACCTGGCGGAGATCCTGGGCCTGCACACCCATGAGATCAACAAATATCTGGAAGTTCTGGAAGCCGACAAGAAGATAGCAGTCACGCGACAGGCCCGGGGTTTCTTTTACCAACTGGCATCCACGCCCCATGATTCCTGCTCCGAGCTCGGCGAGGGATCCCGACGGCGCCATACGAAACTCGGCAATGCGTATTGATTTTCCGCCTCCCCGAATGCCGGGGGTCGGGTCGGGAATCCGACTTTGAAGCCGGCACGGCACCCATCACGTCCGCCGATTTGACAACCCTCGGGAAATTCTATATCCGTTCCGGGGTTCTTTGCATCCCAGGATCCGGGAAGAAAGGCGACTCACATGAAACCCCTTCTGCCGGATAGGATCTTTTGGTGATGATTCTATTTTTTTCCGGGCTTGCAGCCGCCTACCTTCTGGTCACCTTTATCCTGACCTGCATCCTCCACGATTACCCGAGGCGGCCCGTGAAAGATCCGCCCGACTGGGGGCGGGTCCTGGACACGACCGTCCCCACTGTCAGGGACAAGTTCCTGGAAGTCTGGCGCATTGAACCCGACGGCCCCTCCAAGGGCATCGTGGTCTTTGCCCACGGGTGGACCCGGAACCGGGACCGGATGGTGTCCCGGGCCCGGATATTCGGCCGCCGGGGATATACCACCGTGATTCACAGCGCCCGGGACCACGGAAACTCGAGCCCCCAACGGGGGATGAACGCCTTGCGCTATGCCGAGGATATCGAGGCGGTGCTTTCCTGGGTCGGCGAGCCGGTCATCCTTTACGGCCATTCCGCGGGTTCGGGGGGTGCGATCATTGCGGCCTGGCGGAATCCGGACAAGGTGACATGCCTCTTTCTGGAAGGGGTTTACCCTTCCGTCAAAGAAATGCTCAAAAGCCTTTTCAAATGGTACAGCCCTGCGTTCAGTATCTTCTTCGGGCCCATGATGCTGCTTTGGATGAAGGTTTTGTACCGCAACCGGCTCGAGGACCTGAGCCCGGCCCGACTGGCGCCTGAACTCAAAATGCCCGTCATGATCATCCACGGGGAAAAGGACCGGCGATTCCCTGTTTCCTTTGCCTTCACCCTTAAGAAAGCGCTTCCTTGCGAGACGTCGGCCCTGTTCATCGGCAAAGGCGCCCGTCACAGCGGATCGAGTCAGGCACCGGGTTATGAGGCCGCGGTGATGGCGTTTTTAGAAAAATTCGGACCCTCCCCCCCCCTCATGATCCCATGAGATGCGGCACGCTGCGGCACAGACTTGCGCCCGACTTTCAGTAACCGCACAAAGAGGCTCCAAAGGGAAACGGGCTTTTGGGATCCCCTCAGCTTTTCTTGGAAGTGATGGCTTCAAAAGAAGCCACCTGCCGGCGAACCCGTGTGCTCTTGCACCTGGGACATCGGAACTTTTTCGTTTTTTCGTAATCGGCAAGCCTCAGGGTGAGTTCAAAGCCTTGTTAGCGCTTCTTTCCCATGACGCCCCACCGCGGCGTATCCACAAGAGATATTGACGCGCTGCACGTGTTCTGATAGCCATTTGCCAAAAAGGCTGGCCTGACAAAGCCAGCGCCTTTCGACCATGGAAATTTATCGCGAAAATTATATCAATGCCCTGCGCACCGAGCTGCAGGAGACGGTCCGGGATTTTCTGACGCCGGTGGCGCTTCGGTACGGATACACGGAATCGCCCCTGGAAACCAGCATCAAGTGGCGCCCCCTGGTCCTGGTGATCGGCAATTACTCCTCCGGAAAGTCCGCCCTGATCAACGAATTTTTGGGGGCCGACATCCAGGCCACCGGGCAGGCTCCCACCGACGATTCCTTCACTGTCATCACCCTCGACGAAAAAGAGGACCCCAACGGACCCATCCGCACCACCGAAGAACGCGACGGCAAGTATCTCTTGAACGACCCGGAATTCCCCTTCGAATCCCTCAAAAAACACGGCCACCGGTTCGCCGCCCATTTTCGCCTGAAACGGGTCGTCTCCCCTTTTCTCAAGACCCTGGCCATCATCGACACCCCCGGGATGCTGGACAGCATTACGGAGCGCGACCGGGGGTACAACTACCAGGAAGTCATCGGCGACCTGGCCCAAATCGCCGACCTGATCCTGGTTCTGTTTGATCCCCACAAGGCCGGTACCGTCCGGGAAACCCATACCAGCCTCCGTGACATCCTCCCTTCCCGAACCTTCGAGGACCGCGTGCTCTTTGTCCTCAACCGCATCGACGAATGCGGCTCGCTCATCGACCTGCTCCGGGTTTACGGAACCCTGTGCTGGAATCTTTCCCAGATCACCGGACGCAAAGACATTCCCATGATCCACCTCACTTATTCCCCCAAGGCCCTGGCGGCCTCTCAAGGCCCGACCCGCGGGGACACGAGCTATCTGGATCATCTGGAAAACCAGCGCGACGAACTCAAAAAGGCGGTCCTTGAGGCGCCCCGTTACCGTCTGGACAACCTGGCCGCCTTCGTGGAGACCCACAGCGAACGCTTGTCCCATTTCCTGGAAGCCCTTTTGAGTTACCGGAAAAGACTCCGGAAAGCGTCCCTCAAACAGACCCTTGCCGGCGTGTTTTTCAGCCTGGCTTGCAGCGGGGCCGTTATCGCCTTCCTTGCGGCCAACGGCATGGCGGCGGATCCCTCCCTCCTAGCGTTCATCGGCGCCGGCGGCGCCATGGCGTTGTTGCTCTTGTGGCTGGGTTTCGTCATGCCCCTGCTGCGGGATCGATTTCACCGCAAGGCCCTTGCGGATGTCGATACCCTGACGCCGAAGGAGAATCAGAGCCGGCGGGACACCTGGGAGGTCGTCCGGAAACCGGTGCTCAACTACCTGGAAAAAACCGCGGGACGCTTTTCCACAGCCACCGTCAAAAAGGACCTGAAAATCGTCCAGGCGGTATTTGAACGGGGCTCTAAAGAGATCCGGGAAGCGCTCAATGAGCTGGCCACCCTCCGCCCCGATGTCCCCATCACCGAGCCGCCGGGGCCTTTTCTGGCCTCCCTGGTCGCTCAAGAGGACAGAGACCTCACCCCCCTGGGTATTTGAGGAATGCCGGGACATGGGGGGAATATGCCCTTCCCGGAGCGATTCAAACAATCCGTGGACACTTCTTTTACCCCCTTTTCCCCGAGATTTTTTCTTGACTCAACTGTATTGTAGCTGTATTGTAGCTTCTGTTTTGGAAAAGGGGTTCCACCGCGTTTGAAACACTTTCATGCAAATTCAACCAGGATAAGGAAAGGACCATGCACAAACTACTGACAGATCGGGCCGGCGAAAAGATGCTCCTTCTGGGGAATGAAGCCATTGCCCGGGGGGCCGTCGAAGCAGGGGTCGCTTTCACGAGCACCTATCCCGGGACGCCTTCATCGGAAATCTCCTTGAATTTCTTCCAGATGTCCCAGGAGAGCGACCTTTACTTTCAGTACAGCACCAATGAAAAAGTCGCCCTTGAAGTGGCGGCGGCCGCCGCCAACGCCGGCCTTCGCAGCATGGCGGTCATGAAACATGTGGGGATGAACGTGGCCGCCGACGCCCTCATGACATTGGCGTATGTGGGCGTCAAGGCGGGGATGGTGGTGCTGACCGCGGACGATCCCTACATGTTCTCCAGCCAGAACGAACAGGACAATCGGTTTTACGGCAAACTCTCCGGCCTCCCCGTGTTGGAGCCCTCCACGGTGGAAGAAGCCAAAGCGCTGGTTCCCTATGCCTTCGAACTCTCTGAAAAGCTGAAAGAACCGGTGATCCTGCGGACCACGACCCGCATCAATCATTCCACCGCCGTCGTCACCCTGGACAGCATCCCCCCCCGGGTCACGAAAGGCACCTTCAAAAAAGATCCCTTCAACCTGGTCACCGTCCCGGCCGTATCCCGGAAACTGCACGCCAAGCTTCTTGAGCACATCAAAGAAGCCAAGGCCCTTTCCGAAACATCGCCCCTGAACTTCATCGAAGGAGAGGGGGCCTGGGGTATTGTCTGCAACGGCGTCAGTTTCGCTTATGTGAAAGACGCCATCAAGGATCTGGACGTGGCTGAAAAGACGAAAGTCCTTCGAATCGGCTTTTCCCACCCCATGCCCGAGGCCCTGATCCAACAATTCCTCAAAAACTGTCAAAAGGTCCTCATCGTGGAAGAAGGGGAGCCTTACATGGAAGAGGCGGTCAAGGCCTTTGCCCAACAAGACGGCAATACGGTCGAAATCCGGGGAAAAGGAGAAGGGCTCTTTTCACGACTTTACGAGTTTGACCCGCAAACGGTCCGGGAATGTATCGCCGCGTATTTCGGCATTCCCTATACCAAACCGGTGCCCGTGGACGTCAGCGACGTGCCGGAAGTCCCGGCCAGGCCGCCCACCCTGTGTGCCGGATGCTCCCACCGGGCCACCTACCACGCCGTCAAAAAGGCGGTGGAGGGAATGGATACCATATATCCCACGGACATCGGCTGCTACACCCTTGGCGTCCTCCCGCCCCTTTCCATGGCCGATTTCCTTTTGTGCATGGGCTCTTCCACGGGAACAGCAGGCGGATTTTCCAAGGCAACGGATCAAAAAGTCATCTCTTTCATCGGAGATTCCACCTTCTTTCATTCCGGAATCCCGGGGCTCATCAACGCCATCTTCAACAATCATGATCTCACCCTCGTGATCCTCGACAACGGCACCACCGCCATGACCGGGCATCAGCCCCATCCCGGCGTCGACATGAGCCGGCTCCACCTGGAAGGGTACGGCCGCCTCTCCATTGAAAACGTCGTCAAAGGCCTGGGCGTCCCCTTTGTCACCAAGATCAAGCCCTACAAGGTCAAAAAAAGTATCGAGGCCATCCGGGAAGCGGTTCAGTTCAAGGGGGTCTCCGTCGTCATCTCCGAAGAGATGTGCGTGCTGTATGCCAAGAGCCTGGGCCTGGCCAAGGGAAAGCCGTTCAGAGTGACGGATAAATGTAAGAATCACCGGGAGTGCCTCAGCATCGCCTGCCCGGCCTTCTTCATCTGGGACGGCAAGGTCAATATCGATCCGGACTTGTGCACGGGTTGTGCGGTTTGCGCACAGATCTGTCCTGAAAATGCCATCTTGCCGGTAAAGAAGCCCTAGGCGTCGGCGTCCCCCTGGCCGGGTGGTGCCGGATGAACATCGAACCATTAACCCTATCACAACAGACAGGATTTGATCCAATGAAGACAACGCGAGTCATCATCGTAGCAGTCGGGGGACAGGGAAACCTCCTTGCTTCCAAGGTCCTGGGCGAAGCGGCCCTTTTGGCGGATGTCCCTGTCCGGATGAGTGAAATCCACGGCATGGCCCAGCGGGGGGGCGTCGTGGAATCCGCCATGGTTTTCGGAGATGCCCAAAGTTCCATCATCTCCAACGGTGAAGCGGACGTCCTGGTGGGATTCGAGCCGTCGGAATCCCTCAGGGCCTTAAACAAATGCAATGCAAAGACCCTTGTCATCACGAATCTTTCCCCCCTTATGCCCTTTACGGTGAACATCGGGAACGGGGTCTATCCGGACCTGGACCGATTGCAGGAATTGATCCGGGAAAAGACCGCAAAACTCATTGCATTCAATGCCTCGGCCCTGGCCAAAGAGGCCGGAAGCATCATGGCCGTGAACATGGTCCTTCTGGGCGCGCTGATTCAAACCGGCACCCTTCCGCTGTCTGCGGATCACGTGAAAGAGGTCATCCGGACCAAGACGAAAAAAGCCTTCACGACCATCAACCTGAAGGCTTTTGATTTGGGTTTTTCAGCCGCAAGGCAACATGCTTAACATAGATGGATTAAATCCCATATGCATCAAGGAGGAAGGAAATGCCCTGGAACGATCAATTCGAATGCATGCCCGTGGAACAGCTTCAGGAACTTCAGCTTAAAAACCTGAAGGAAACCTTGAACTGGGTGTATGAAAAGATCCCCTTTTATCGAAACAAATTCGATGAACAAGGGATCCAACCGGGGGACATCCAGCGCCTTGAGGATGTCAGAAAGCTCCCCGTGACCGTGAAGACCGACCTGCGGGACAATTACCCTTTCGGCCTGTGTGCGGTGCCCCTGGAAGAGGTGGTGCGCGTTCACGCTTCCTCCGGAACCACCGGGAAACCCATCACCGGCCCCTATACCGCCGAGGACCTGGAGCAATGGATCGAGTGTATGGCCCGCAATCTCTGGGCGGCGGGCATCCGGAGCAACGATATCGTTCAAAACGCTTACGGCCACGGTCTCTTCACCGGCGGGCTCGGATTTCACCAAGGCGCCTCCCGGATCGGCTGCACCGTGGTGCCCACCAGCGCGGGGATGACCGAAAGGCAGATCACCATCATGAAAGACTTTGGATCCACGGTCCTGTTCTGCACCCCTTCCTACGCATTGACCATCGCGGAACGCGCGGAAGAGATGAACATCGACATCCGGAAGCTTCCCTTGCGGGTGGGTGTCTTCGGGGCCGAGCCGTGGACGACTGCCATGCGGGACGAAATTCAGGAACGGATGGGGATCAAGGCCATGGAAGCTTACGGCCTCACGGAACTCTGCGGCCCCGGTGTGGCCTTTGATTGCGAGGCCCAGGACGGCCTCCATATCAATGAAGACCATTTCCTGGCCGAAATCGTGGATCCCGCCACCCTGGAGCCGGTGCCCATGGGGGAAAGCGGGGAGCTCATCTTCACCTCCCTCCAACGCCGCGCCATGCCCATGATCCGATACCGGACCAAAGACATCACCCGGCTGCGGCGCGAAAAATGCGCATGCGGAAGGACCCTCATCAAGATGGATAAAATCACCGGGCGTTCCGATGACATGCTGATCATCAGCGGCGTCAATGTCTTTCCGTCCCAGATCGAATCCCTCCTTTTGGATGTGGAGGAAGTCCTGCCCCAGTATGTCCTGGTCATCCGGAAGAAGGGTTACCTGGATCAACTCTCGGTGCGTGTGGAAGCCAAGCCCGACGTCTATAATCTCGGTGCGGAAAAATGCGCCGAAGTGGAGAAGAAGATCGCCGGTCATATCCAGGGGATGATGGGCATCAACGTCAAGGTGGAACTGTTGGCGCCCAAAACCCTCACCCGCAGCGAAGGAAAGGCCATGCGGGTCATCGATGAACGGCCCAAGGGGTGATGGAGCCCCTTCCCGGGCCTGTCAAGGGCTGAACACGGGATCGGAAAAGGGATCGGGCGGTCTTCCGAAAGGCCGGCCGATCCCTTTTTTTTGTTTTCCCATATCGGCTACTTTCTTCCTTGCCAACAGCACCGTAAGTTGGATATGAATAAAAGATACGGGTTGAGCCCATTGCGTGGCGCGATTGGAATACGGAAGCGATCAAACCGACCCATGGCAAGGCAGAAACGACCCATGACCGAACCGGATAACCCCTTTTGCACGCCGGAAGGCTCCAAGATCCACCGGGATCGTTACCGTGTCTTCATCGAAGACGTGGCGGACGCCTTTTACGAAACCGATCTCAAGGGCAATTTCACCTTCTTCAACAACGCGCTGTGCCGCATCTTTGGTTATGAAAAGGAAGAGATCCGGGGCCGAAACTTCCGGAAGTTCATGAACGCCGAAAACGCCCAGCGGGCCTTTGAAAGCACCAACCGGGTCTATCGTACCGGAAAGGGCATCACCAATATCATATGGGAAATCATCCGCAAGGACGGCCAGACACGCATCCTTGAAATCTCTTCCAACCTCATCCTCAATGAGCAGGGAGAAAAAGTGGGGTTCCGCGGGATCGCACGGGACGTCACCGCGGAAAGACGGGCGGCCCGGACCAACCAGGCCCTCTATCAGATGGCCACCGCCCTGGTCCGCTTCCGGTCCCTCGACGAACGCTTGGCCGTGGTGGTTCAGGAAGTCCGAAAACTCATCGGCGTGGACGGCGCTTCCGTCATCTTGATTGACCACGAAAAAAATGAATTCTTCTTCCGCACCGCCGATTACGAGGATACGGAAACCATCCGCAGGATCCAGGAGATCCGCTTCCCGTTGACAAAAGGCGTTGCGGGACGGGTCTACCGAACCGGCAAGCCCCTCATCGTGCCGGATACTTCCAAGAATCCGGACTTTTACAGTATCGTAGACAAGCTTTCCGACTACAAAACCCGAAACATGCTGGATGTCCCCATCTGGATCCAGGACCGGATGATCGGGGTCCTGTGTGCCGTCAACAAGAAGGAAGGGCCCTTTACCCAGGAAGATGTGGCGCTGCTTTCCACCATCGCCGGAACCGTGGCCTTCCCCATCGAAAACGCCAGGATCAATGAAGCCCTGGAACGCTCCCTGGAAGACGTGAAAAGCCTCAACAGGGCCAAGGACAACATTATTCAGCACCTTTCCCATGAACTCAAGACGCCGGTCTCGATCCTTTCGGCCTCCTTGAGTCTTTTGGAAAAAAAGATGGAACGTTCCGCCGCGGACGGGCGCCTCAAGCGCATCCTGGAACGGGCCCACCGAAATTTGGACCGGCTCCTGGAAATGCAGTATGAGCTCGACGATATCATTGAAGAAAAGGGATACAGCCCACACCTGATGCTCTCCATTCTCCTGGACACGTGCGCGGATGAACTGGAAGTACTCCTGGAAACCGAACTCGAAAAGATGCCGCCCTCCCCGAGGATCCCAACGGATGAAAGCGATCTTGCCGGATCGCTCATTGACCGGCTGCAAAGACGGATCGACGCCGTGTTCGGCCCCAAAAAGGCACCGCCGGAGGCCATCCGCCTGGATACCTTCGTGAAGGCGCGTCTCAAGGCCACCCGCCCCCGTTTTGCCCATCGGAAATGCCGCATCGTCACGCATTACGAAAAGACGCCTCCCATCTGGATCCCCAGGGAAGTCCTCACCAAGACCGTGGACGGCATCCTCCGAAACGCCGTGGAAAATACGCCGGATGGCGGCCGGATCGAAGTCCGCGTGGTCAATGAAAAACAGGGGCCGCGTTTCGTGGTCTCGGACCACGGTGTGGGAATGACCCCTGAAAAACAGCGCCTGGTCTTTCAGAACCACTTCGTCACCTACGATACCGACCGGTATGCGACCAAAAAGCCCTATGACTTCGAAGCCGGCGGAAAAGGCTTCGACCTTTTGCGCATGAAGATCTTCTCGGAACGTTACCATTTTACCATTGAAGCCGAATCCCGCCGCTGCCGCTTCATCCCCGAAGAGACCGACGTCTGTCCCGGGGATGTGACCCGGTGCCGCTTCTGCAAGAGTGAACGCGACTGCCTGGAGTCCGGCGGCACCACCCTTTCCCTTCAATTCCCCCCGGCTGCGCCGGAAAAACCAAAAAAGAAACCGTTGAATGATAACGATGGAACCGGACGATGAAAGCAGACAACTCTGAAATGCAACACCCCTCAAGCGAACGTGCACCCTCGGAACACTTTTTCCGGGAAATTGAAATCCAGTTTCTCATCCATGAGATGAAGTCCCCCATCGCCATCGTGGAAACCGGCCTGCGGACCCTTTTGGAGAAACAGGACCGCTTCGGGCCCCTTTCCGAAAGGCAACAAAAGATCCTGATGCGAAGCTTGAGAAACGTGGTGAAGGCCCGGGAAATGCTCAACGGCCTATTGGAAGTGGGCCGGTCCGAAGCCGGGGTCTATTGCTGTGTCTCCTTTGATCCGGTGCCGATGCTCCTTGAGGTCCTCCTCGAGGCCCTTGAAGGGCGCCTGGCACCCGACGCGGAACCGCTCGCGCAGGTGGAAAATCCCGCCGATCTCCAGCGCCTCCTGGAAAAAGAAGGCGTCTTTTTTCGTTTCACCCGGCGTGTCCATCAAATCCGCATGTGTCAGGACGAAACCCGTTTCCGCCAGATCGTGGGGAATCTTTTCAAAAACGCCCTCCATCACCGCAAAAGCCGTATCGATATCCATGTGGATGCCACTGACGCGCATCTCATTGTGGAAGTGGCCGACGATGGCCCCGGCATTGATCCCAAGCATCACGACCTGATCTTCAAGCGATACATGCAGGTCACCGATGACCCCCTGAAGCTTTCCAGGAAGGGACATGGGCTGGGCCTGGCCGGCGCCCTCATCATGGCCCGATCCCTTGACGGAGACATCCGCGTGAAAAGCGAAAAAGGCCACGGGGCCACTTTCTCCCTCAGCCTTCCCATCGTCTTTCAGCCAGGGGATTCGGCGGACTGATTCCAAGGCTTCGGGCCCCTCGTTTCAAAGGCAAGGGGGTTTTCCATGGCATGTGCATTTGCTCCACCGGCCCTGGATGTCCGGCCCTTGCCGGGCGGCGGTTGGCTGTTGCGTTCTTCCCGGAAACTGGGGCCGTATCCCAAGAACCTGATCGAGCGGCTCCACCACTGGGCCGGGCTCCGTCCGGACCGGGTCTTTTTGGCCGAGCGTTCTGCTTCGGGAGACTGGAAGGAACTGACCTACAAGGCGGCCCAATCCCTGGCGTGTTCGATTTCCCAATCTCTCCTTAACCGCGGCCTCACCCAAGAAACCGCCGTGGTGATTCTTTCGGGAAACAGCATCGACCATGCCCTTCTTCAACTGGGGAGCATGCAGGTGGGGATCCCTGTGGTGCCGGTCTCGCCGGCCTATTCCCTTTTTTCAAAAGACTTTGCCCGGCTTCACGCCATCTTCGACCGCATACAGCCACGGCTTGTCTTTGCCCGGGACGGGGCGCGCTTCGAGAAGGCGCTCTTCCATTTCCACCGGAAGGACCGGGAAATCGTCGTCAGCAAAAACGTGCCGCCAGATCTGCCGGCGACCCCCTTTTCAGCCTTGTGCCAAACAACGCCCACCGGGGCCGTGGAAAGGCATTTCCAGGAAACAGGCCCCGACAGCATTGCCAAAATTCTTTTTACTTCAGGCTCCACCGGGAATCCCAAAGGCGTCATCAACACCCAGCAGATGCTGTGTTCCAACCAGCAGTCCATCCGTCAGGTCTGGCCCTTCCTGAAAGCACGGCCCCCCGTTGTGCTCGACTGGCTTCCCTGGAGCCATACCTTCGGCGGAAACCAAAACTTCAACCTGGCCCTGGAGCTCAGCGAGACCGAGGGACTTTCTTCGATGGGAGTGGCACCGTGAGTGGAGCAGGACAGACAACCGGTGGCACCGGGGTGACAGCGGCCGCGGGCGGGCGCAGAGCAGGGCGAGGCTTTGTCGGCGGGTAAGTCGCATGGCTGGGCTCCTGTCACAAACGGGGAAAACATGGCGTGGAATCGGATGGATGACACCAGGCTAGCGGCGAATGGCAGTGCTGTCCTCAGACCTTGGTCCGGCGTTTTGCGGCAATGGGGCATGGCGCGGCGGCTGGTCCGGCCTCAGGCTTGTGGCGGGCTGCCGCGTCGCCATACCGGCTTGCAGGGGCCCGGGAAGCGGCCCGCTCAATGGGCCAAAGGCAAAGACAATTCATGCAAAGGACACGCAACGCCATGACATATTCCGCACATTTCGCACAACGCGCACGAAAACTCGGCCTCACCCTGGTTCTGGCCAGCGGGCTTGGCCTTGGCGCCGGGGCCCAGGCGGCACAACATCAGGCCAGCCTCTATGCGCGCCTTGGCGGCTACGAGGCGATTGCCGCGGTGGTTGACGACTTTTTCGCCCGGATGGCGCAGGATTCGCTGAACGGGCGTTTCTTTGCCACGCTGGCCGATGAC
>JALVQN010000128.1 GCA_027025555.1 Desulfobacterales bacterium | reverse complement strand
AAGACGCGGTTTTGAAACCGGTTTTTTTTCATAAAAAACAAAAAAACAGAGATCCGATGCCCATGGTCCGAAAAACGACGCTTTTCATGGCCCTTGCAGTCTTGGCCCTTCTTGCCGTATCCCCGGGGAGGGCTTCTGAAAAGGCCTTTGAAACCGATGGGGACGACCCTGCTTTGGAGGTGATCCTCAAGGGCATTGAGTCATGCTACGGCAGGACCGCCTTTTCGGCCCGGTTCCATCAGGAATCCACCCTGGCCGCCATGGATATCACGGACACCGCCGAGGGCAGCGTCTTTGTCAAACCGCCCAATCGGATGCGCTGGGAATACGAGAGGCCGGAAAAACAGATCATCCTCACCGACGGAAAGACCCTCTGGATCTACCGCCCCCAGGACAACCAGGTCATGGCGGGAAAAGCGCCCGCTTACCTGGGAGGGGGCCGGGGAGGCAGCTTCCTTTCGGATATCCGCACCCTGAGGAAGCAGTTTTCGGTGTCGGTTCAATCGCATCGGCCCAATTTTCCCGCGGTGTTGAAGCTCACCCCCAAAGAAAAAGTCCCTGGTGTTTCCGAGATCCTGATTTCAGTGGATCCGGAAACATTTCACATCCTTTCCATCACCACGCGCAATCCTTACAACGATAAAACCCGGATCACGTTGTCCCGTTACCGGTTCGACCTGACCCTCGACGACGCCCTTTTTCATATGAAGATCCCCAAATCCGCCGACGTCCTCGAGCTTGACCCAGAAAGATGAGTCCCATGAACAAAGAACACCAAAGGATTCGAGACCTTTTAAAGGCGCGAAACGCCATTCTTTTGGCCCACAACTATCAACCGCCTGAGATCCAGGACGTGGCGGATCTGTGCGGAGACTCCCTGGAGTTGAGCCGGAAGGCGGCGGCCACCGACGCTGAAGTCATCGTTTTTTGCGGGGTGCACTTCATGGCGGAGACCGCCTCCATCCTCTCCCCGGACAGGACCGTCCTGCTGCCGAGAACCGATGCCGGGTGCCTGATGGCGGACATGATCACCGCCGAGGACCTCGAAGAAAAGATCCGCTCCCTGGGATCCATCCCGGTGGTGACCTATGTGAACTCCACGGCGGACGTGAAGGCCCTTTCCACCATCTGCTGTACGTCGGCCAATGCCGTGCAGGTGGTGGAAAGCCTGGATGCCGAAGAGATCCTGATGACGCCGGATAAAAATCTGGCCCAATACACCGCCCGTCGGACCGACAAGATCATCCACTTCTGGGAGGGGTTTTGCCCCACCCATGAACGGTTGACGGTGGAAGACGTGAGGCGGGCCAAAGCAGCCCACCCGGAGGCCGTGTTCATGGCCCACCCGGAATGCCGGCCCGACGTGCTCGCCTTGGCCGACGAAATCTTCAGCACCTCGGGGATGCTCCGTTTTGCCAAAACATCGCCTGACACCGAGTTCATCGTGGGCACCGAGGTGGGGCTCCTTTATCCGCTTCAAAAGGAAAATCCGGCCAAACGCTTCTACCCGGCTTCGGAAAAGATGGTGTGCAAGAACATGAAAAAGATCACCCTGGCCCACGTGATCCGGAGCCTTGAACACATGGAAGGCGAGGTCAAGGTCCCCGAGGCCGTCCGTGTGCCCGCCCTCAAGGCGGTGCAAAGGATGCTCGACGTATCCGCATAAGCTTTGGATGCCCCCTCTTTAGCGGGGCATCCAAAAAAACACCTTTCAGGGTCCAGGGGCGGGGATGAGGCAGCCCGGCGGCCGGATCCTTTTTGCTTCGAACCGATTTGCAAAGGCACTTTTGGAGAAGGAGAGACGTCATGGGGACCGATTACGCCCGGTTTCGCCTGGTCCCGAATATCACCCGTATCAATTCACCCCCTCCACCATCTCTTCGGGGATGTCGGCGTTGGTATAGACCTTCTGGACGTCGTCGCAATCTTCAAGGGCCTCCATTAGGCGAACCATCTGTTCCGCCTCTTTGCCGACAAGGGCGGCGGTGGTGCTGGGGAACATGGTGATCTCCCCCACGTGGTACGCGATGGACGCTTCTTCCAGGGCCGCCTTGACCGCCTCGAAATCATCGGGTTCGGTGATGACCTCGAAGCTCCCGTCGTCCTCCCGGACATCTTCCGCCCCCGCTTCCAGGGCGACTTCCATGAGGGCTTCCTCGTCTGCAGCCTCTTTCTTGACGGCGAAATAGCCCTTTTTGGAAAACATCCAGGCCACGCACCCGCTTTCGCCCATGCTGCCGCCGTGCTTGCTGAACAGGTGCCGGATCTCGGCGACCGCCCGTTTCTTGTTGTCGGTCAACGACTCCACCAGGATGGCGGCGCCGCCCGGGCCGTACCCCTCGTAGACGCTCTCTTCGTAGTGGACGCCCTCCAGTTCCCCGGAGCCCTTCTTGATGGCCCGCTCGATGTTCTCTTTGGGCATGTTCTCGCTTTTGGCCGCTGCAATGGCCTGCCGCAAGCGGGGGTTTCCGGTGGGATCACTCCCGCCCATGCGCGCCGCAACGGTGATCTCCTTGATGAGCTTGCTGAAAATCTTGCCCCGGCGGGCATCCGCCGCGCCTTTCTTATGCTTGATGGTGGACCACTTGCTGTGTCCCGACATGGTCGCCTCCTCGTCTTTTGTTTTTTTGGATTCCGATGATATAAATCTCCCGGCTGGCCTTCCGGCTGGCCGCGGGTTTGAAAAAAGTCACCCGTTTGAAGGCCCTTTTCACCTTCTCCGAAAAGGGCTTCACATCCTGGCCGAAAAAGATCTTGCACACGAATGTCCCGCCCGTTGCCAGCCGATCCCCGGCGATATCCAAGGCCCGCTCACACAACAGAAGGGACCGGGCCGCGTCCACGTGCTTTGTCCCGGTGGTGTCCGGGGCCATGTCGGAAAGGACCACGTTGAAGCCGGACCCGAAAGGCTCCCAAACGGCGCTTTCCCGTGCAAAGACATCCATGACCAGGGCCCCGGCATGGGGCGGCAGGGGAACCGTTACCGGCTTGAGATCCAAACCGATGACCCGTCCCCCCTCTCCGGTCAATGCCGCGGCATACAGTAGCCAGGATCCCGGTGCACAGCCCAAATCCAGGACCCGGTGCCCCTTTTTGATGAGACGGAATTTCCGCTGCATCTCCTGGAGCTTGAAGATGGAGCGGGCCGGATAGCCGCTCTGCCGGGCCCTTTCCGTGTAAGGGTCGCTCCAGGGATCTTTTCTGGCAGGACCCTTTCCGGACCGCTGTTTTCGAACCACTTTTCTCCTTGTCCCTACCGCGGAAAAAGCACCCCGGCGGCCTCTGAAACGTTTTGAACGCCGATGAGATGGATGCCGTCGGGCTTTGGCATCCGCTTCAGGGTGGTCTTTGGAAGCAGACACCGGGAAAAGCCCATCTTGCGGACTTCCGCCACCCGGGTCTGGGCATGGCCCACGGCCCGTACTTCACCGGTGAGGCCCACCTCGCCCAGGACCACGGTTTCCGCGGATATGGGAACGTCCAGGAAGGCGGAGGCCACGGCGGTCACGATGCCCAGGTCCACCGCCGGTTCGTCCACGCGCACCCCGCCGGCCACGTTCATGAAGATGTCCAGGCCCATGAGGGCCATTCCCATCTTTTTCTCCATCACGGCCACCAGGAGAGCCACCCGATTGGCATCGAGTCCCAGGACCGTGCGCCTCGGATTGGCCAGATACGACGGCGACACCAGGGACTGCAGCTCCACCAGGATGGGCCGCGTCCCTTCCAGGCTGGCGGTCACCACGGATCCCGGCGATCCCGAGGGGCGTTCGGAAAGAAAGGCCGCGCTGGGGTTGGCCACCTCGGCCAGGCCCTGTTCTTTCATCTCGAACACACCGATTTCGTTGGTGGAGCCGAAGCGGTTCTTCACCGCCCTGAGGATCCGATAGACGTGGTTTCTGTCCCCTTCAAAATACAGGACCGTGTCCACCATGTGTTCCAGAAGGCGCGGGCCGGCAATGGCCCCCTCCTTGGTGACATGCCCCACCAAGAAGACCGGGATGGCGGTCCGCTTGGCCATGAGCATGAGGCGGACGGCGGTCTCCCGGACCTGGCTGACGCTTCCGGGCGCCGATGAGATCTCCGGGTTGAACATGGTCTGGACCGAATCGACCACCATCACCCGGGGCCTGATGGATTCCGCCATGGATAAAACAGCGTTCATGTCGATTTCCGAGACCACCAGGATTTCGGGGGAAACCGTCTGCAACCGGCGGCTGCGCATGCTGATCTGGTTGACCGACTCCTCGCCCGATACATAAAGGACCCGGCGTCCCTTTCCAGCCACACCGAAAAGGACCTGCAACATGAGGGTGGACTTGCCGATGCCGGGATCCCCGCCGATGAGGACCAGGCTTCCGGGAACCAGTCCCCCCCCGAGGACCCGGTCGAATTCGGCCATGTGCGTGGAAAACCGCACCCCCTCTTCGGCGCAAACCGAATCGACGGCCACCGGTTCTGCTTGAAACGGCGAAAGCGCCCCCCTGGAAACAGGCCGGGGGCGCCGGGTCTCCTCCACAAGAGCGTCCCACCGGCCGCACTCCGGGCATCTTCCCATCCATTTCAGCACCTGGTGCCCGCATGCCTGGCAGACGAACACCGTTTTTTCAGTCTTTTTCATCCCAAGGGCTTCCGTTTGACAAAGGCTTCCATATCATGTCAATAAACCGCTATCAAGAACAGGGGAAGGACCTGTTGCCATCATGATCGATTATCACGTGCATACCCCCCTTTGCCATCATGCCGCAGGGAGCATGGAGGCCTGCATCCGGCAGGCCGTGTCCTGCGGGCTTTCGGAGATCTGCTTCCTGGATCATCTGACCCTCCGGCCCGAGGAAGATGTGAAATCCATGCAAGAAGAAGAAGTGCCCCTTTATTTTAACGCCGTCAAGGCGCTCAAGGAGGCCTGGGCCGGAAAAATCGCCGTTCGCGCCGGACTCGAGGTGGACTTCAATCCCCATTTCCTGGCGCCGGCCCGAAAGATCCTCGACACCTACGATTTCGACGTGGTGGCCGCTTCCGTTCATATTTTGAACGATCTCGACATCGTCAGCCATTCCCTGGCCCACGTCCACGCCTCCATGGATCCCGATGATCTGTACGCCCGGTATCTCGACACCGTGTACCGCATGTGTGAAAAGGGGTTTTTCGACATGATCTGCCACCTGGATCTTATCAAGAAATTCGGCAAACGGGCCAAAAGGGACTTCACCGCCGAACTCGACGGCCTTTTGTCTTTGATCCGGGAAAAGGGGTACGTGGTGGAAGTCAACACCAGCGGGCTCGACCATCCCATCGGCGAGATCTATCCCTCCCAAAGCCTGTTGCAGGCTTGCCGGAAAAAGGGAATCCCCGTGACCCTGGGCTCGGACGCCCACCGGCCTGAAGCCGTGGGGGGGCACCGGGCAGAGGGCCTTGCCGCCGTTCAAGAGGCAGGGTACCGGTCTCTGACCGGCTTTATCCAGCGAAAATCCTATCCCATTTTAATGGAGACCCAACGTCTTGAAAACGCGTCGCCGCTCCCGGCGCCGCCACGACTCGAAAAGGACCCCATCCATGACTGAGCTTTGCGCCTTTTTCTTTCGCCGCATCCCCTATCCTGCCCGCTTTTTCCTCCTCGGCCTTTTGGCCGCAGGCCTTGCAGGCGCCCCGGCCTTGCACGCGGATATCACCCGGCCCTTTTCGTCTTTAAAAAAGAAGCTCATCGCCGACGGTTTCGACCCCAGGACCGTGGAGCGGCTCTATGGGGATCCCCGCGTCAGGGCCGATGTAACGACGGTCCGCCTCTTTTTCAGGCACCGGGAAGCCAAGCTGGACTACGGCCGGTTCACCACGCCCCGGGCCATCCGAAAAGCCAGTGCCTATCTTAAAACCCATGAAAAGACCCTCAATGCCGTGGAAAAGCGCTACGGCGTGGACAAGACCGTGATCACGGCCATCTTGCTCGTGGAGACCCACCTGGGGACCTCGGTGGGAAGACGCTCCACCCTGAACACCCTCTCGACATTGGCCGCCCTGGCCGATGCCGATATTCGAGACGCCTTTCACAAGGCCGTTTCCAAACAGGTTCCCATCGATCGGAAGGCCTTTGAGGCCTGGGCCCGGAAGAAATCACGCTGGGCGTACAAGGAATTGACGGCCTTCATCCAATATACCCTCCGGGAAAACCTGGATCCCGCATCCATCACCGGCTCCTATGCCGGCGCCCTGGGAATCGCCCAGTTCATGCCCACCAGCATCCTGGCCTATGCCCAAGACGGCAACCGGGACGGCCGCATCGATCTCTTTCACCACGCCGACGCCGCGGCCAGCATCGCCGGCTACCTGAAACGCTTCGGATGGCGGCCGGGCATTGACCGGAAAAAGGCGGCGAAAGTCATCTTCATGTACAATCGAAGCACTTACTATGTGGATACGATCCTCAAGATCCGCGATCTCTTGAAAGGATAGGCATGGACTGGGAAACAATTCGGGTCTGGATGATCATCGGTGTCGTCTTTTTTATCCTCACCATGCTGGCCGTCTTCGACATTGCCCGGAAGGATTTCGGAACCCTGGGCAAAAAGGCCCTGTGGGCCGTCATCGCCCTTTTTCCGTTTGTGGGCTGGCTCGTCTATCTGATTTTCGGATTCCGGAAAGGAAAACGAATTGAATCATCCAAGCCCTCTGACACCCCGTCAAATACGGATTGACAAACATCGCTCCTTGACATAGGGTGATACCGGATACTGCCGCACCGGTCCCATCGTCTAGTGGCCCAGGACGCCGGCCTCTCACGCCGGAAACACGGGTTCGAGTCCCGTTGGGACCACCACCAAACAAAATACTCTCCACGGGCAGGCCTTTTCAATGGGCTTGAAACGGCCCCCGTTTCGATTTTGAAGCTGTTTTTGAACGCCCTCTCCCCTTTCAAATGGACGGATCGGCCCGAATTCACGGATGTTTTTTCAATGCCGCGTGCCGACGATCCGTCTATCGATGCCTGAAGCCTGTCGGAAAATGCCTTCTTGCCGATAAAATCCATCTTGATCCTCTATTTGGTTTCGGATAAATGAATTCCTGTAGGTGCACTCCCTGTTTTTTCGCCTATCTTGCGGCATGAAAAACGGGTAACCCGGGCTTCAGGATTTTGAATAAAAGCGTACCAAAAGGGGATTTGCCTTTGAACCGCAGCAGCAGACCCGTTTTCGATTTGCACGAAACTCAATTTTCGGAGGAATAAAATGACGCCTGACGAAAAAAAACAATTTCCAGGGTCCGTTTTGGATCCTGAAACTAAGCCGGAGGATCGGCGGCGACATGCAAAGAGGGGTCAGGGCAATGACTGGACAAAAATTGCCAAATGGATGGAAAGCGCCGCCTTCGACAGGCGGGCGTTTCTGAAGTACAGCGGTCTGCTTGCAGGCATTGCCGTTGTTTCCAATAACTGCGCTGGCGGCGGCATAGGATTAAGCAATGTAAAAGAAACAGGCCCTGTTCATTATCCTAAGCTGCCTGGCCACAAGATACAGTCGCTTGAGCATTATGGGTTGGAAGGGTGTATGGTGGGGTATTTTAATGAAAGAACACACGGCACTTCACGGCCTTCTTTATCTGAAAAGACCAACAGAATGGAGATGGGGGAAATTATTGATCATTATGAGTCCCTGGTGGGCAAGACGCCCTCTGTTTTGTTTATGGGCTATATGTGGTCGCGGCTGTCTGAAGCCGGAAATGAGTTTCCCATCGGACAGGCAAGTGCTGCTGCTGAAAGAGGCATAATTCCTTTTATCACTTATGATTTAAGGCAGCCTTTTTTTGGACATGGAATGGAGTTCAGCCTATCTGACATAATCAAAGGCAAAGCAGATCATCTCTTAAAGGATTTTGCCCGTCAGTCCCGAAAATTCGGCGAGGAATACGGCGGATTCTTCATCAGGACGATGAGGGAGATGAATGGTCATTGGTACCCATGGGGACAAAGCTGGAATATGAAGCCTGCTTGGAGATATATTTATAGAATTTTTAATGAAGAGGGGGCCAATGAATATGCTACTTGGGTGTGGAATCCCATCGTAAATGAAGGCAGAATTTCATATGCAAGCAATGCAAACCAATATTATCCCGGCGATGAATTTGTGGACTGGATTGGTCTTAATGGATTTAATTTTGGACCTGTCTCTGGTAATCACCTATGGAATTCATTTGGCGAAACTTATGCATTAGGTTATTCAATTATGAGGAAAAAACATCCCAAGAAACCAATTTTAATTGCAGAAGTAGGTTGCTATCCTGATAAAAAACAGGAGCCTGTTTGGTTTAGAAAAATGTTTTATGATCTAAAAGAGAAATTTGGAGGGATTAAAGCAATTTGTTATTTTGATATGAATTGGAGTAATCACCCCGATGGGTTTGATTCTAGAATAGACTCCTCTCCTGAAGCCTTGAAAGCGTTTAAAGAAGGCATTACAGATCCTTATTTTTTGGGCAAGGTGCCTTACAGGAAGCCGTTAAAACAGAATACCCGCCCGGATAACTCCTGAAAGAAGGTTTATGCTCTTGATCTTTCCGGAGTCCTGTTTTGAAAAGCGAGGTTTAAAATGAATGCCAAAGACTTGGAAAATCGTATGGCCAGAAGGGATTTGTTTAGGGGCAGCATTACTAGGCTTCTTCAAAGACGCAATGGTGGCAGCCTAAGCCCGGACCAGATGCAGACGCTTGAAAACATTGCCGGCTCCAAGGAGAATATTCCAGAATTCCTTGAGGGGGTTTATCGTGAAATGCAACAAAAAGGGTTCACAAGGCGGCAGTTCATGGAGCAGGCGGGATACACGACAGTGAAAATCCCGGTAATGATGTCAGGATTGGGCGCGGTGGCGGCAAGCCTGATGGGCTGCCTGACAACCGGAGAGAACCGGATCGACTCCATAAAGGATGCCGTAGTTCAAGGCCCTGTTCACTACCCCCGGCTGCCCGGTCACAAGATACAGTCGCCCGAGCATTATGGGTTGGAAGGGTGTATGGTGGGATATTATAATGGAAGATTGTTTGATATGTCTCATCGGTATTTTAACGGCGATTTCATAAATCACGAAGTAATGAATGAGGTAATTGAAGATTATGAAGAATTCAAAGTGAATAAAAGCCCAAGCGTTATGATGACGGGCTACATGTGGTCAAGATTGGCAGGCAATGGAAATGAATTCCCCTGGGGACAGGCACAATGTGCAGCAGAAAAGGGGATAATTCCTTTTGTTACTTATGATTTAAGAGAACCCCCTCGAGGAGCTAAATTAAACTTCAGCCTATCTGACATAATCAAAGGCAAGGCAGATCATTTAATTAAGGATTTTGCCCGTCAGTCCCGAAAATTCGGCGAGCAATACGGCGGATTCTTCATCAGGACAATGAGGGAGATGAATATCCCTGGTACGCGGTGGCCTCCTTGGGGTGGTTCATCCTCTAAATTCAAAAAAGTATGGAAAAGAATGTGGCATATCTTCAATGAAGAGGGTGCAAATGAATATGCTACCTGGGTATGGAATCCTTCTGCAAAGAGCGTTATCCAAGTTAATCCACCTGAGTATTATTACCCGGGTGATAAATATGTAGATTGGATTGGCCTGAATGGGTACAGTCGTGATTTTTATGATCGTTTCGACAGAATGTTTGGCCGTAGCATAAGGAGACTGCATAAATCGCACCCCCCCAAACCAATGATGATTGCTGAATATGGTATTGATGAGCACGGATATAAGGTCAAAGACATAAAAGAATCTTTTGAAATACTAAAAAAACAATATCATGAAATTAAAGCACTTCTATGGTGGGACATGGATTGGAGTAATTTCCGGGGTGGCGTTGACTCTAGAATAGACTCCTCCCCTGAATCCTTGAAAGCATTCAAAGAAGGCATTTCAGATCCGTATTTTCTGGGCAAGGTGCCATATAGAAAAATTTGAGACCCTGCCAACAGGAGCAAATTCGCTCAGGATGGAAGGTCCCGACCGGGCTTTTTGGAAATTAAGGTTGCCCTCTGGTCGCTGATATGGTATTTTCTTATAATAATCAAATTCTTGCGGCTGGGATGGCCCAAGTGGGCGGCTTATGATGAAAAAAGTGTATCTCGATAACTGCACCTTCAATAGGCCTTTCGACGCTCAAGAAAGCGTTGAGGTCAAGTTTGAGGCAGAGGCAAAAATTCAATTCAAGAAAAAAGTGGCTGAATTAAAGGTTGCCGAATGTAAAAAAGTCATCGAAGAAGCACTCAAACTTCAAAACTTGGGACTGAAGTCAAAAGATGCTTTGCATGTTGCTTGCGCTGTTAAGGCTGGCGCGGATTACTTCATTACCACCGACAAGGAACTATTGAAAAAACTAAGGGGCTACAATCATATTCTGGTTGTAAATCCGGTTAATTTCTTAATGGATTCGGAGGAGGTGCAATGATCACCGACAGTGAGATAAAAAGAAAGGGGATGGACGCCCTGATAAACCAATTGGGCGAAGTGGAGGCAGAGCGCTTTATCACTTTAATCATGCGAGAGCCCTTTGATTATACGGAATGGCAACGCACCCTGTGGATTGACGCGGGTGTAGAGGAATTGAGCAAGAAAGCCATGGCCTACGTTGCCGGAAAGGATCAAGACGGCCGATGAGGTGCGCCTGGTGCCACGGTTGGACTGAGTTGCCCATAGTGACGCGACCACCGAAAAACCGGTCAGCTTCGGTCTAGCCCCAGGGGGCAGGGAGTGATTCGCACGAAATCGTAAACAGCCTTTCTTGACATCTCAAAAATCCTGGCAGCTCTTTTGCTCCACCACCCGGAACCCGCAGTAGATCTCAGCCGCTTTCCCTTCCAGCAGCACCGTAAACTGCGCCGGCGGCGGCATCGGATCCGGATAACGCCTGAAAGAAGGTGTATCCTCTTGATCTTTCAGAGCATCCTATCCGGTGGTCTTTAAAATTTGCACAATCTGTCAAGCTTTGAATTTGAGGTCCACTTGAACAGAACCCTTTCAGCCATTTTCTTCTTGCTTCTCATTGCTGGTTGCACATGGGACGATGAGACGCAGGTGCTTCGAGAAATGATTGAAAAAGGGGCCTCTGATGCGGAAAAACACGATGTCCAGGCCTTGATGGAAAATGCCAGCGTTGATTTCACGGCCAATCCGGGAAAACTCGATGCCAAAGCGGTTCGGAAAGTCCTTTTCAGGGCATTTTGGTATTACGGCCGTTTTAAGATCTATTATCCCAGGCCATTGGTGGATCTGGCGGATTCCAAAGAAACGGCCGGGGCAACGGTCTATTTCGTGGTCCTTAAAAAAGACTATGTGCTTCCCGGCCTCAAGGGGCTCTATGAGGACCCGCAGGGCTGGATCGCCGCCGTGGGCAACAAGGCCGACCTTTATGAACTTGAGTTGACCTTCCAAAAGAAAAAGGGGCGCTGGCAGGTGCGCCGGGCCCGGCTTCATGCCATCAAGGGGATGGCTCCTGGATGAGATGCCAAGGAAGGATTGAATGGCCTTAACCCCCCAATTTCATGAGGCTGTCAGGATCCTCGATGCATTCAGCGATAAGGACCGTCTTTTGCTGGAAGGCCTGTGCATGAAAATCCGCGCATCAGAAGCCGCCCTGACGGATGCGGCGGCCCCTTTGCTGAAACGCTGCATCTTTTCCTGTCAAGGCCTCTGCTGCCGGAATGTCACCCCTGAGAGCCTCATCCACATGATGGACTTTGTTTTTATCCTGGCCCTGGACCGGAGTCTCGAAAAAACCGTATCCTCTTGTCTTAAAAATGAAAACGCGCTTTATACGAGTGATTGCATCTTTTTAAAAGACGGCACCGGCCCGTGCATTTTCCCGGATGATCTGAGACCCCAGGTTTGCATCACCGCTTTCTGCGGAAAGGATCACAGCGTGGGCAAGGAAATTGCCCGAGTAAAAAAGGCCTTTGTCCGCATGGAGTGGTTTATCCGTATCCGAAAACTCAAGACTTTAGGCAAATGGATCCAACACAGTCTATCAGACCGATCCTTCAGGGTGTAAGGATGGCCTTGACAGTGCCCCTTTTCCGCATATCCAACAATATGCCCTTCAGGGCGTCTTTCCAGGCGCTCCTGTTTATTCTATTTCTCTTGATCTCAAGTCCTTCGGCAACGGCAGAGATCTATCGCTGGACCGACGACCAGGGTGTCGTCCACTACAGCACCACGCCCCCTCCCCAGGACGCCGGGGATATCCAACACTATCCAGAGCTTTTTTCCGATGCGGATAAAACGAAAGCCCAAAAAGACGGGGCTGCTGACAAGAAAAAAGAAGAAAAGACGGACAGCACACCCCGCCGGGCCGCCGAAAGCCCAGCAGCCCGAAAACAGCCCGAAAAAACTGATAAAAATACCTCCACCGATACCGAAAGCGCCAATGCCACCGAATCCGACACGCTTATCCGCCTGAAAAAAAACCTCAATAGACGCACCAGCAGCCACCAGCAGAGAAAATTCAAACGCCGGATTAAGGCCTTACAAAACCAACAAGAAACGCCTTCGGAGTAACAGGGGCAACAAAAGAAACCCCTTGAAAGGATTGGATCATGAGCATGAATCAGCGCATTCTCATGGCCATGGGCATCCTGGTCCTGGATTCTGTCGTCTTCTTTCTTCCCCTTGCCGCGGTGTTCATGGCCTACATCCTCATCGCCAACCCGCCCTGGTTTCGCAAGT
>JALVQN010000127.1 GCA_027025555.1 Desulfobacterales bacterium | reverse complement strand
CAAAGACCACGGTCTTTCCCGCTTCCACGGCCAGGGCGCTCACCCCGGCGTCCGCCATGGTATGGACCGTGCGGGCCCCCACGGCGGGCATGTCGAAGCGCGTGTCCTGATTGGGTTTACACACCTTCACCGCCACGGCATTCCCCTTCCCCAGACGCCCGCCCCGGGAGATGGCCGCATCCGTCCCCTCGATGGCTTCCACCGCCAGGATGGTCCCGCCGCCCACGATCACACATTGTCCGATGTCCAGCTTCCCGATCTCCCGGGCACATTCCCATCCCAAAACGATATCCGCCCGCTCGGATCGATTGGGACGCCGCCGGGTCCAGATCCCCTCGGTCGCCAACAGATCCGGAAGCAGGAAGGTGGAGGGGCGGATCCGGATACCCTCCTTTTCCAGGGCATGGGCAAACGTCCGCAATATCCGGTCGTCATGGGTGCTGGCCATCTTGAGAAAAAGCGCAATGGCCTTGGTATCGGGCTTGACGTCCGAAAACATGCGTGTCTTTTGAATGGATCCCATCATGACCGCCTCTTGGACACGGTTTTTCTTGAAAAACCGGATCAGGCGGCGGACCTGGCCCAGGTGGATCCATTCGATGGCATCCACCCGCTGGGACAAGGCGGGATCGGCTTCGTGGAGGTATGCGGCGGCGTAAACGGAAAATCCCTCTTCTTTGGCCTTTTTTGAAAAAAGCAAGGGAAACTGTCCCCCTCCGGCAATCAGCCCGATCCGCCGGTTTAGGGCCGGGTCGCGTGTCATGGTCTTTCCGTTGATGGAATGGATAGCTGTATCAGGATCGACCGCCTCAGTTATCGCGTGATCCCCCTCTGGGATTGTTTCACAAATTCGACGAAGCCCACCACCTCGGGGATCTGCTCCACCTCGGCCCGAACCCGCTCGATGGCTTCGTTTAAGGTGAGGCCGATGCGAAAGACGATCCGGTAGGCTTTTTTCAACTGGGCGAGGGTCTTTTCCGAAAAGCCCTGGCGCCTTAATCCTACGCTGTTGAGGCCGTGCAGGTGGGCCCGGTCTCCCGAAGCAATCACATAAGGGGGCACATCCTTGACCACGGCCGATTTCCCGCCCACAAAGGCGTAATCCCCGATCCGGACGTATTGATGGATGGCCACCAACCCCCCGATGGTGGCATAGTCGCCGATGGTGATGTGGCCGGCCAGGGTCGCGTTGTTGGCCAGCATCACCCGTCTCCCGGTCTTACAGTCATGGGCGATGTGGGAGTAGGCCATGATGAAATTCTCCTCCCCCACCTCGGTGATGCCGCCGCCGAAACCGGTGCCCCGATGGATGGTGACAAATTCCCGAACGGTGCTTCCCCGTCCGATCTTCACATAGGTCTCTTCGCCCCCGAACTTGACGGATTGGGGAACCGCACCGATGGCGGCGTGCTGGAATATGTGGCAATCCGGACCGATGGTCACATAGGGGTCGATGACCGTGTGGGAGCCGATGCGTGTCCCGTTGCCGATGATCACCTTTTCGCGGATGACGGCGTAAGGTCCAATCTGTACATCCTGCCCGATGTCCGCTTTGGAATCGACGATGGCCGTGGGATGAATCATGGGCGTTCTCCGATACTCGCCATCAGCTCCGCCTCGGTCACGAGCCTCCCGTCCACCTTGGCCGCACCGGCCATCTTGATCACCTTGGCGCGCATTTTCAGGATTTGAACTTCAAAGATCAGTTGGTCTCCGGGCACCACCGGCTTCCGGAAACGGACTTTATCGATGCCCATGAAATAGATCAATGCCTCCGGGCGCTTGTTGTCGATGGATTCGAAGGCCAGCACCCCCCCCGCCTGGCCCATGGCCTCCACGATCAACACCCCGGGCATGACCGGCGCCCGGGGGAAATGGCCCTGGAAAAACGGCTCGTTGATGGTGACGTTTTTCAGGGCCGTGGCCCGCTCTCCGGGAACCAGTTCGAGGATCCGATCAATGAGCAAAAAGGGATACCGATGGGGCAGATGCCCCATGATCCTTTGGATGTCATAGAGATTTTCCATTTTCTTCCTCGATCCGCTTGAGTCGTTTTTCCATCTCCAACACTTTTTTGTAAAGCTCCGGCAGCTTCGGGAGCGTCCGCTGGACCCTGAGCCAGACCCCATGGGGCATGGCCACCGAGCCGGAAACGGTCTTTCCTTTTTCCACGGACTTTGCCACCCCGGCCTGGGGCCCCACGATGGCGTGGTCCCCGATCTCCAGGTGTCCGGCCACGCCGGCCTGACCGGCCAGGACCGCGTGTCTTCCGATGGTCACACTTCCTGAAATGCCCACCTGGGCCACCAGCACCGTATGGGCGCCCACGGTGACGTTATGGGCCACATGGACCAGGTTGTCGGTCTTGACGCCCTCCTGGATCCAGGTCTTTCCAAAGGTGCCCCGGTCGATGGCGTTGTTGGCGCCGATCTCCACGTCATCGTCGATCTGGACAATCCCCATATGGGGAATCTTATGATACCGTTCGCCGTCCGGGGCAAAGCCGAAACCGTCGCTTCCGATGACGGTGCCGGCATGGATGATGACCCGGTTCCCGATGCGGCAACGGGGGGCAAGGGTCACATTCGGATGGACCGTCACATCGTTTCCGATGACCACGCCGTCCCCCACCACCACGCCGGGATGAAGGACCACCCGGTCTCCGATGCGCACCTCCTTCCCCACAAAGACAAAGGGAAACAGGGTGACCGCCTCCCCGTGGGAAAACCGAGGCCCCACATGGGCCATGGAACTGATCCCGGGTTCCGGTGTTTGGGCCGGGTAGATCGACGCCATGACCTTGGCAAAGGCCACCTGGGGGTTCTCCACGCAGATGAGGGTCCTGGAGGAACACGCCGGGGTCTTTTTAGGGACGATCACCGCACCGGCCCCCGTTTCCTCGAGCCTTTTCAAAAAGCGGGGGGATCCGGCCCAGGTGATCTCCCCGGGCCCTGCTTTCTCGAAGGGCGCCGCTCCGGATATGGTCACGTTCGGGTCCCCCAAGAGCTCCCCGTCCACCCATCGGGCGATTCGAGACACTTTGATATCCATTGTCCGGGTTTCCCTTTGCTGGAAGGCTCCCTTTTTACTGGGACTTCTTTTTGACCGGGGCCTTGGTACCCCCCGATGCGTTGGCCGCTTTTTTTTCGAATTCGGCATTGTAACGCTGGATCAGGCGGTCCGTGAGATCCAGGGCCCTGGGAAAGTACAGCAACCCCCCTTCCCGCCGTTCCAAAATCAAAAGATAGCCCTCTTTTTTCCCGATCTCCTTCAGCAGCGCCATGACCTCTCTTTGAATCTTTGCAATGAGCCGCTTTTCCATCTCTTTGAAGTCGGCGGCGTATTTCTTCTTCATGGTCTTGAAATCGTTGACCTTGATCCTGAATTCCCGCTGTCTTTCTTCACGCTTTTCCTTGTTCATGACCAAGGCTTCGCGTTCCAGCCGTTGCCGAATCGCTTCGATGGCGTCGCCCTGTTTTTTCAGTTCGGCCTCCATGGCTTTGCCTTTTTTGTTGATCTCCGCCTGGGCCGCCTTTCCGGCTTCCGAAACGGACAGCACCTTCTGAAAATCCACGACGCCGATCTTGGCGATGTCGGCTCCCCAAGCGGCGCCTGTCACCGCAAAGAACAGGAGTGCGACCCACAGGATCCCCGAGCGCTTCACTGTAGTCATCCTTCCTTCCTTTCTATACGGGTTGTTGCTTTTGATTTCAAATCCGGCGTTGAGACCCGGACTAGAGCCCCGTGGATATGGAAAACTCCCATCGCCCCGCACTTTCCCCTTCCTGCCGATCCAGGATGAATCCATACTCCAACCGGATGGGGCCCACGGGTGAAAACCACCGGATACCCAGGCCGGCGCTTTCCCGCATGTTCGACAGATCGATGTTCTCGTCGTTGTCGTAGGCATTCCCGGTATCGAAGAAGGCCACCCCGAACACGCCCAGGTCGGGCAAGAGGGGGACCAGGTACTCGGCATTGAACTGGATAAACTTGTCCCCGCCGATCTTCACCCCGTCTTCATCCACCGGGCTGATGGACCGCCATTTAAATCCGCGGAGGGAATTGATCCCCCCCAGGTAAAACCGCTCCCAGTCCGGAAGCCTTCCCCCGGAGTTCTCACGGACATACCCGCCCTTGGCATGGAGAAAGCCCACGGTCCCCTTGAAGATGGGAAAATACCATCCTGTTTTGCCCACATACTTGGTAAAGGCGATATTCCCCCCGAACCCGGCATATTCCACGCTGATCCGATGGATGGACCCCTCGGTGGGGTTGAAGATCCGGTTCCTGGAATCGAACTTCAGCTCCGCGGAAACAGTGCTCTGGGTGTTGGTCCCCTCGAAATCCTGAATGCTGGGAGGGGCGTCCTCTTCAATATCTTCGATATTGGATATCTCATAGGCGTACCCCACTGTAAACCGCAAATAATCGAGCCACAGGGGATAGCCGAGGCGAATCCCGCCGCCTGTGGCATCCTTGTTGTACGTGTCGTAATCCTTGATCCACCGGTACAGATCCACCCGGGCCGACAAGGGAATGTCAAAAAGCCAGGGTTCGGTGAAACTCAAGTTATAGCGGTCCGAGCGCCCCCCCACATTGGCCTGGAGCTTTATGGTCTGGCCGCGTCCGAACAAATTGCGCTGGGTGACGGAGGCCATGGCAAAGAAATCGTCTTCACTGCTGTAGCCCGCCCCGATACTGAAAAACCCCGTGGATTTTTCCGTCACATCGATCTTCAAGATCATCCTGTCTGCCGCGGAGCCTTTCTGGGTCTTCACCTTGACGTCTTGAAAGTAATCGAGGCGGTAGAGATTCCGGATGCTGCGTTTGAGGCGCTTTCCGCTGAAAAGGCCCTGTTCGTAAACCCGCAGCTCCCGACGGATCACCTTGTCCCGGGTTTTGCTGTTTCCGCTGATGACAATCCGCTCGAAGAAAACCCGGGGGCCTTTCCGGATGTGGTAGTCGATGTTCACCACACGCGCATCGACTTTTTCATCCACTTTGGGAAGAACCTCCACATGGGCGTAGCCTTGATCCGAATAGTAATCGGTGAGGGTCAGGACATCTTTTCTGACCGTCTCCCGGTTGAAGTAGGTCTCCTTGGAGAGGGCCAATTTCTTCTTCAAGGCCTCCCGGTCGGTCACATCTCCGGAGAGGGTGACACGGCCCACCTTATATCGGGGGCCCTCGAAGATCTTAAAGGTCACTTCAATCCAGTCCTTCACGTATTTTATTTCAGGATCGCTGACTTTGGCATGCAGGTACCCATGGTTCTGGTAAAAGGCCCTCAGGGCCTCCTTGTCCTGGGCAAGCTTGTCCCGGTCCAGATCCCCGGAGGAAGTGATAAAAGAAAAAAGCCCCTTTTCGGAGGTGCTCATGACTTTCTTGAGGGTTTTGGCGTCAAAGACGGTGTTGCCCTCAAAGCGGATGGTCTTGATCCGGCGCTTCTTGCCTTCTGAAATGAGGATCTCCAGGTCTGCCTGGTTGTTCTTCAAATCTTCGATCCGATAGGTCACCCGGACATTGTGATAGTTCTTCTTCTTATACAGATCCTCGATCCGCTTCAGATTCCCTTTCACCTTGAAAATGTTGAGGATGGATCCGGGCCGGATATCGAGATTTTCCGAAAGCTCCTCATCATCATAGATACGGTTGCCTTTAAACCGGATTTTACGGATGGTGGGTTTCTCGCGCACGTGAAAGACAACCGCCTTTCCCCCGGCAACGTCTTCGGCTTCCACGCGCACGTCCTCAAAATACCCCATCCGGTAAATGCGATTCAGGGCCTCGGACAGGGCCCGGCGGCTAAAGGGATCGCCGGCTTTCACCTGAACGACCCGGAGTATGGCATCGGCTTCAATGCGCTTGTTTCCCGAAACCGACACACGGACCACCTGGGCCTGTTTGAAAATCCGGCGGATCAGCGCATCGGAAAGGGTCTTCACCGCGCCCAACAGCGTCTCGATCCTTTCCCCTTCCACCGTAAGCACCTTGGGGATCCACGGGGCGGCTGTTTCCATGAGCCGGGCATCGATGCTGAAGCGTTGCCCCACCTGGGTCAGGCTCCCCCACAGGGTATGGGTCGATCCGTTTTCAAGGGCCACTTCACGGGCGGCCCGGGCCAGGGCCGGCGTATCCGCTGCAGCCAAAGGCTTCTTGGAGACCACCACACGGATGCCTTCCTGACTGAGCCGTTTGCGAATCACCCGCACAAGTTCATCTTTCAAGTAAGCATACCGGGGCTGCGCATGGATGCGGAAAGGAAACAGGGTCACCTTGGCGCGGGTTTCCCCGCCACAGGCCGGAGAGGCCAACCAAACGGAGCCCAGAACCCCGATCCACAAAACCAGAAAGCGCCAGCGACACCACCCCTTCCGGGCAGGGGGCCCCTTCCCCGCACCGGCTTTTGAAAGGCCCCAGAAAGGGTTTCTAACTGTAATCCGCATCCACCAATTTCCCTTCCGAGAGGGTGACGCGCCTGGACATCTCTCCGGCCAGGCGCATGTTGTGGGTGACCACCACCAATGTCATGCCCAGGTCCTGATTCAGGGTTTTCAACAAGGCATGGACTTGACGACTGTTGGCCTCATCCAGATTTCCGGTGGGTTCATCGGCCAGGAGCAACTCCGGCTTGAGGACCAGGGCCCGGGCCAGGGCCACCCGCTGCTGTTCCCCCCCGGACAGGGTCACGATCTTGTGACCGAGCCGGTTGGAAAGCCCCACCCGGCGGAGGATCTCCTCCGCCGCTTGCCGGGCCGCCTCCCGGGGCATTCCCTTGATCAACGCCGGCATCATGGTGTTTTCCAGGGTGGAAAACTCCGGGAGCAGATGATGAAACTGAAAAACAAACCCGATGAATGCATTCCGGAAACGCGCCAAGGCCGCGTCGTCCAATGTAAAGACCTCTTGCCCTTTGAAAGTCACCGTCCCCTTGTCCGGCCGGTCCAGGGTTCCCAGGATATGCAACAGGGTGGACTTGCCGATCCCGGAAGGTCCCACCACCGCAAGGGTTTCCCCCCGTCTCAGTTCCAGGTCGGCCCCTTTCAGGATCTCGATCGTGGCGGCGCCGTTGTGGAAAACCTTGTGCACCCCCTGCATGGCAAGCAAGGGCGTCCCTGTCGGGGCATCTTCACGGGTCGCCGCGGTCCCGGCGGCCTCAAGCGGCTCCATGGCTCTTCTTCCCGCCCGGAACTTCTGCCGCCACCGGTTTCTTTCGCCCCGTTGCCGGGCCTTCACCCATATCGAATCGCCTCCACAGGATGGAGTCGCGCCGCCTGACGGGACGGATAGAGCGTGGCCAGGAAACAGATGGCCAAAGTGGCCAGAACGATCACCCCCACATCCAGCATCTCCAGTTTCACCGGGAGCGTGGTGGTGAAATAGTAAATATCCCCGGTCAGCTCCACGATCCGGTAGCGTTTGAGAACGGCGCACAGTGAAAATCCCGCGACCATGCCCAGGAGCGTCCCCACGGTACCGATCACCATCCCTTTGAACACGAAGATCTTCCGGATACTCTTGTCGGTGGCCCCCATGGCTTTCAATATGGCGATATCCCGGGTCTTTTCCATGACCGTCATGATCAATGTGGACGCGATGTTAAACGCCGCCACCAGAACGATGAGCGTCAGGATAACAAACATCACCGTTTTTTCCAGCTTCAAGGCGGAAAAAAGGTTTTGATTCATCTGCATCCAATCCCTGGCCCAGAAGGGAAACCCCAGCCTGTCCACGATCCGGTCCGCCACTTGTCTGGCCTGGTAAATCTTTGCCACGCGCACCTCAATGCCGGTCACCGCCTCCGGCATCCGCATGAGCCGCTGGGCCTCCTCCAGGCGGATGTAAGCAAAGGTGCCGTCATAGTCGTACATGCCGGACTCGAAAAAACCCGTGACCCTGAAACGCCGCATGGCCGGCAGGTGTCCCATGGGAGAAAGCATCCCCTTGGGGGAAATCAGGTAGACGGTGTCGCCCTTGTGGACCGCCAGATTCCTGGCCAGTTCCCTGCCCAAAACGATCCCCGGGACCCTGAAGGCGGCATTTGATTTTCGGTGCGCTTTTTCTTTGGTCTCAAAAGAGATGCCGCGCAGGCTGGGAATGACCCGTCCGGCACTTTCGGGCCGGACCCCCCTCAAAACCGCACCGGCGACACCGTCCGCCGAACGAAGCATGACCTGACTATAGATAAACGGGGTGGCCGCCACCACGCCCGGCGTCGCTTCCACCTGCTTCACGACGGTATCGTAGCCGGTAAGCCTCCCTCCGTGCCGCAACAGGACCACATGGGCCTGCCCCCCGAGAATCCGGGATTTCAGATCCGACTCGAATCCGGACATGACCGCGATCACCACGATGAGGGCCATCACACCCACCATCACGCCGGCGATGGAAAGCAGGGTGATCAAGGAAATGAAGGTCTGCCGCTGCCGGGTCATGAGGTAGCGACGACCGATGAAATATTCGTAAGTCAATCCGTTTTACCAGGTCCTCGGGGTGTACCGGGTTGACCTGCCTCCCAGTTCTTTACCATCCGCCTTCACGACCCCCGGCTCGGCGTTTTCATATGCGGAAAAAAGATGACTTCACGGATGGAGCCGGCATCGGTAAAGAGCATGACCATCCGGTCGATCCCGATGCCCTCTCCGGCAGTGGGCGGCATCCCGTATTCCAGCGCTTCGATATAATCCGCATCCATGGGGTGCGCCTCTTGGTCCCCGGTCTGCCTCCTTTTGACCTGCTCGAGAAAACGATTCCTCTGGTCTTCCGGATCGTTGAGCTCGGAAAAGCCGTTGGCAATCTCCCGCCCCCCGATGAAAAGCTCAAAACGCTCCGTCAAAGACGGGTCCGCCTCGCTCCTTTTCGAAAGGGGGGAGACTTCCACCGGATAGCCGACGATGAAGGTGGGCTGGATCAAATGGGGCTCCACCAGGGCATCGAAAAGCTTGGTCAGGATCTTTCCCGTACGCCCCTTCTTGGTGACCTGGATCCCCCGGGCCTCGGCCAGGGCCAGGAGCCGGCCACGATCGGAAAGGACTTCGGGCTCGATGTGGCCGATGGTCTTGAGGGCTTCCAAGAGGGGCATCCGTTGCCAGGGCTTTTGCAGATCGATGGCGTTTCCCTGATATGAAATGGAAAGGGTGCCGCAAACGGCCTGGGCCACATGCCGAAACAAGGCTTCGGTCAGGTCCATGAGGTCCTCATAGGTGGCATAGGCCTGGTAAAATTCCAGCATGGTGAATTCAGGGTTGTGCTGGGTGGAGACGCCCTCGTTTCTAAAGCTTCGATTGATTTCAAAGACCCTTTCGAACCCGCCCACCACCAGGCGTTTGAGGTAGAGTTCCGGCGCGATCCTTAAATAAAGGTCCATCCCCAAGGCATTGTGATGGGTCTTGAAGGGCTTGGCTTCCGCCCCCCCGGGAATGGGCTGCATCATGGGGGTCTCCACTTCCATGAAATCCTTGGCGATGAAAAACTCCCTGACGCACTGGATGATGCGGCTCCTCCTGACAAACAGGTCCCGGACCCCGGGGTTCATGATCAGGTCGAGATAGCGCTGCCGATACCGCTTTTCCGGATCCTTGAGTCCATGAAATTTCTCGGGTAAGGGACGCAGGGCCTTGCAGATCAGCTTCACATCCCTGGCCAGAAGCGTCCATTCCCCGGTCCTTGTGACGAACATGGGACCTTCCAGGCCGACAAAATCTCCGGCTTCCAGCTTTTGGAATATTTCGAAGGCCGCATCACTCACCTTGTCTTTGCGGATATAGGCCTGCATCTGGCCGGTACGATCCCTGAACCGGATGAAGGCGCTCTTGCCGAAGCGGTTGACGGCCATGATGCGGCCGGCGGTCCGAAAGAGGGGGCCCTGTTCCGTGATCGTTTTCGGCGGTGCGGCCTTGACGGCGTTTCGAATGTCGCAAATATCGTGGGACACCCGGAAATCGTTGGGGTATAAAGGAATATTGAGGCGCCTCAGGGAATCAAGTTTCTGTTTCCGTTGCGCCAGGATGTGGCTTTCTTCTGCCATGGGATCCATGGAATATCGCGCTTTCCCGCTCCCCCTTTAAACGCCTTGGAACGCAAAGGGAGGCCTTTTCGGTATTAAGTTTAAACTAAAATTTTTATCTCAGTTCCATGAGCGTGTCAAGCATCCATCTCATTTGGGTGGAGGTTGCGGACCCCTGTTTTTCAAATCGGGCCTCGGGCTTGTGGAATGGAATAAATTCTGTTACTCTGGCCGGACAAAAACACAGGAGTAAGGCCATGGAGAAAACCACCGACAGGATACGACTCCGGCGTGCATCTATGCATTTCATCGCATTGTGGACGCTTGTATTTTGCACCGCACTTTCCTTTCCTGCCGCCGGCGAGATCTACAAGTATACAGACAGCGCCGGAAACATCCGTTTTACGAACGACTTGAACCAGGTTCCGGAGCATTTACGTTCTCAAGCCATCCCTTATGAAGAGGTGGAAGGGCAATCCGAGCCGGGGGCTCCGGCCGATGCGTCAAGCCAAAAAGCCCGAAACACGAAAGCCGACTCTCAAAAGGCCGCGGATCTGAACCGGCAAAGACAGCTTTTGGAGGACAAGAGGAGACAGCTGGAGGCCGATTACAACCGGCTCATGGAAAAACACGCCGCCCTTGAAAAAGAAAAGAAGAAGCGAAAGACCCACGCCCAGGCCATTGAATACAACAAGGCGGTGGAAAGGCTCAACGCAGAGATGGCGGCGTATGAAGCGCGCAGGAAGGCGTTCAAGGCGGAGGTTTCCGCTTATAATGAACAGTTGAAAGAGGATCTGAAAGCCCGTTTGAAAAAGATGGAGGCCGCACCGCCGCCGGCCCGGTGAGGTCTTTTGGGTTTTTCCGTTGGTGGAGGAATACCCCGTGAAAGAGGCCTTTGTCAAAATTGCCGGACTCGAAAACACCATCGAAGCCCAACTGGTGGAATCCATTTTAAAAGACCAAGACATTCCCCACAGGATCCGCTCCTATTACGACACCGCCTACGATGGATTGTTCCAGATGCAAAAGGGATGGGGGGAAATCCAGGCTCCGGCCGCTTACAGGAAAGAAATCGAAGAGATCCTCCGGGCGGTCCGCGCCCGGGCCGAAAGCCAAAAGGGACTTTGAAACGGCTGCCCAATTTCTTCCCATATGCCCATCAAAATAGAAAAGGAGGAAGTCCATGTCTGTACAACCGTCTGATTTTCAAAAAGCCGTGGAAATCGGCCGTCCCCCCAACGTCCGGCAGATGTTTCCCAACTCCAAAGGGCTCATCGTCAGCGGCAAGTTCATCGACCGGGCCATGTTGAAAAAGGGAAAGGCGATCGCCATCGCCGCCAACGGGCGCAACACCTTCGTCATCCAAGGGGCCCTCAGGGCCGCCCAGCGGGCCAATGCCGCCATCATCATCGAAATCGCCAAGTCCGAAGGCGGCATTGATGCCTATTGCGCCATCAATTACTGGAACATGGCCCGCATCGTGGACGCCCTGCTCAACGAAATGGGGATCACGGTGCCGGTGGCCCTGCACGCCGACCATTACGGCATCAAATCAGAAAAGGACATCGAGAAGGCCAAGACGGAGATCCCCACCCTCTTCGAGTTCGGCATGACGTCCATCGCCATCGATGCCTCCCACCTGCCCGACGCCCAGAACCTGATGGCCAACATCACCCTTTCTCCCTGTGTGCCTGCATGGGCGGGTCTGGAGACGGAAGTGGGGGAGATCAAGGGAAAAGAAGGGCTTTCCACCGTGGAAGAAGCCCTCTTTCTGATCCGGGGCCTCAATGCCCACAATATCTTTCCGGACTGGATCGCCCTCAACAACGGCACCACCCACGGCATCGAGGCCAGCGACCAGGGCATCCAGGTGGAATTGACCCGGCAGATCCATGAAGCCCTTTCCCCGTACCGGGTCTCGGGCGCCCAGCACGGCACTTCCGGAAACAACTCGGAGCGCCTCAGGGAAATCGCCGCCAAAACCCGCACCACCAAAGCCAATGTGGCCACGGCCCTCCAGATGCTCTCCTGGGGATTGGAGGTGAACGACTACGGCAACGCCATGCTGGATGAAAACGGGAATTTCATCAAACTGAAAGACCAGGGCGTCACCGAAGCGCTGTGGGCCGAAATGACCGCCTATGCCCGGGAAAAGGGATGGACCGGAGGCAACTTCAAGAAGCTCAACCTGCCCTTTGAAAACCGGCTCTTGGCCCAGCCCAAGGAAATCCGCCAACGGATGGTCCGGCGCGTGGAGGATTTCGTCCATACCATGATCACCGACGTATTCAACGCCAAAGATACCGCCGATCTATGCATCGAGACCATTCTGGAGACCGGGTCCTTTGACCCGGGCCCCAAAGCCGAACGGATCGAAGACCCATCGGAGTGGACCCCGGAAGCCATCGCGCAGAAAGCCTCCACCCTCAATGCCGATAAAGGGCCGAGCGGGGATTTCGACGACTGATGCTGCGCCAAAAGACGCACTGCCCCTTTTGCGGCAACGGGCTGGTCCGCCGGTGGATCGAAGGGCACCGGCGCCTTTTCTGCACCGCCTGCAATGAACCGGTCTATGAAAACCCCATCCCGGCCACCTGCCTGGTGGTGGTGGATGACCGGGACCGGGTGCTCTTGGTCAAGCGCAGCGTGGAACCCAAGAAGGGATTCTGGTGTCTGCCCGGCGGGTTCGTGGAAATCGACGAAACGCCCGAGGCAGGCGCCCTCCGGGAACTTCTTGAAGAGACCGGCCTTTCCGGAAAAATCGCCCGGCTCCTGGGGGTCACCACCAACCCCAGCCCCCAGTACCGGGCGGTCCTCATGATCGGATACCTGGTCAGGACCTACGAAGGCACCCCCCGGGCAGGGGATGACGCCTCCGCGCTGGCCTTTTTCCCTGAAAAAGAGCTGCCGGAGATCGCCTTCGACAGCCACCGGCGCTTCGTCCGCCTCTACTACGCCGCCTATTCGGGGTCAGGTCTTCACTCTTGACAGACCCCCCCCCCCGCTTTTCGGGAACTCTCAGGCATTTTTTAAAAGAATGTACTGGCCACCTTCGACAAAGTGTCAAGAGTGAAGACCTGACCCCTACCAGGTTTGGCGGATCTTGAGGCCGCGATTTGCCAGGTAAGCCTTGATCTGGCCAAGCGTATAGGTGCCGTAATGGACCATGGAGGCAATCAGAGCGGCGTCCGCCTTGCCCTTCGTGAGCACATCGTACAGATGCTCCGGTTTGCCTGCTCCGCCTGATGCGATGACGGGAATCCCCACGTTTTCGGAGATCAGCGCCGTCAAACGGAGTTCATAGCCGTCCCGGGTGCCGTCCGCGTCGATGGCGTTGAGGCAGATCTCGCCCGCCCCGAGGCGTTCCGCTTCCCGGGCCCATTCCAGGGCATCCATCCCCATGTCGGTCCTGCCGCCGTTGATGACGATCTCATATCCCGAGGGGATGCCCGGCCTGGGGCCCACATGCTTGACATCCATCCCCAGGACGATGCACTGGCTCCCGAAGGCTTCCGCCCCCTTTGAAATAAGGGAAGGATCCCGGACCGCGGCGGAATTGACGCTGATCTTTTCGGCGCCGGCCAAAAGCACGGCGCGCATATCCTCCACATTCCGGATCCCGCCGCCCACGGAAAAGGGGATGAAAATGGTCTCCGCCACGCGCCGGACCACATCGATCATGATCTCCCGCTTCTCGTAAGACGCGGTGATATCGTAAAAGACAATCTCATCCACCCCGGTTTCATAGTACAGGCGTGCCATCTCCACCGGATCCCCGATGTCGACGTTATCCTTGAATTGGATCCCCTTGGTGGTCTTTCCGTCCCGAACATCCAAACACACGATGATGCGCTTGCTCAGCATGGTCGTCCCTTCAGTCTGATTCTCAACGATCCGCCTTCCCGTCCCACCTGCAAAAACGCCTCAGGATGGAAAGGCCCGGTCGTCCGCTCTTTTCCGGATGAAACTGGGTGGCAAAGAGGTTTCGCATGCCCATCACCGAGGCGAAGGTCACGCCGTACTCGGTGCGCCCCACCACCCATTCCGGGGCCCGGGGTTGGGGATAGTATCCGTGAACAAAATAAAACTCGTCCGTCTCCCGGATGTCGGCCAAAAGCGGATGGGGCCGCACCCTGTGGATGCGATTCCATCCCATGTGGGGAATCTTAAGACGCTGTCCCGCGGCATCCTTAAGATCCCCGGGAAAGGCTTTCACGGTCCCCGGGATGAATCCCAGACACGACGTCGCATTCTCTTCACTGTATTCCAGGACCACCTGCGTTCCCACGCAAATCCCTAAGATCGGCTTTCCCTGCGCAAAGGCCTCGGCCAGGCAGCGATCCAGGCCCAGGCGCCTCAAGGAAGCCATGGCCGAACCGGCCGCCCCCACCCCGGGGAAAATAATCCTTTCCGAGCGTCGAATGGCTTCCACGTCATTGGTCACCGCACACCTGAAACCCAGGTGGGAGACGGCCCGGGCCACGCTGGTCAGGTTTCCGGCGTCATAATCGATGATGGCAATCATTTTTCTCCTGTTGTTTGCTCTTTGGCGGCTTCCCACAAGGCATCCTTTTCGGCCTGAGGCACCGAATGGATATCCCTTCCGCTTTGAACGATCTGTTTTTCCATGAAGTGAAAACGCCTTTCAAATTTTCTCGTTGCGCCGTGAAGGGCCCTTTCCGGATCCACGCGGGCAAACCGGGCCACGTTGACAAGGGTAAAAAGAAGGTCCCCCAATTCCATGGCCAGCCGCGCCGCCCTGTCCCTTTCCAGGCAATCCGAAAGATTGTCCAGTTCTGCTTTGAACTCTTTCCACTCTTCCTCCACTTTTTCCAGGACCCCGGAAATATCCTTCCAATCGAATTTCGCACCGGCGGCACGCTGGGAGACCCTCAGGGCCCGAATCAGGGCGGGCAGATTCCGGGGCACCGAGGCCAGGAGGGACTCCCGGGTGTCGTTTTTCTCTTTTGCCTTGATGCGCTGCCACTGATCCCGGACCGCATCGGCGCTTTTTAAGGCTTTGCCCCCGAACACGTGGGGATGTCTGCGGGTCATCTTTTCCGTGACGCCCCGGATCACCTGGTCCAGATCGAAGTGCCCCTTTTCCTCGAAGCACGCCACAATGAACACCAGGTGAAACAGGACATCCCCCAGCTCTTCGCAGACGCCGGCAACATCATCGGCCTCGATGGCCTCCAGCAATTCGTAGGTCTCCTCCAGGAGATACCCCGCCATGGACCCGGGCGTCTGTTCCCTGTCCCAGGGGCATCCCCCGGGGCCGCGCAGAGAGCGGATCAATCCCGTCAAGCGTTTCATGGGGTGGCGCCTTCGTTGCAATAAAGGCCTTACCGATGCCCGCGGAGGCCCTTTTTCACGGCCTTGATGTTGCCATTGTAGCGACGGTGCATCTCTTTGGGAAGGACGAGGGCCATCTTTTCGATGGTGGAAAGCAGATGGGGCGCCAGGTGCGACCGGGTCACCAGGGGGGACCCCGCGGGGAGGAAGGTGATCAGCACGAGTAAAAACACGGCGGAGATCAGGCCCCCTTTCAGGCCTCCCGAGATCGCCCCCAATATCCGATCCACCCAACCCAGGAGGGTGATTTTCAAAAGGTACTTGATTATCACCCCCGACACGCTTATGATAAAATACACCACGGCAAAGATGACCAAAAAGGCGACGATGGGCAAGTAGGCGGGATTGATGATCTCCCCGGTGATCAAGGCGGCAAGGCGTTCGTAATAGCGCATTGCCCCCAGGAACCCCACGAATACGCCGACAATCGAAAAAAATTCCTTGACAAATCCCCTGAACACCCCCCGAATGATGAAAAATGCGATGAGAACGGCAATCACAATGTCAAAGGTGTTCATCGTTTTTCCCTTTCACCCCGAAACCGGTCATCTCAGCATGTTTCCGGGGAGGCATGGTGTTTTATCCGAATCCATCATAAACGTATTACGCTATCAAAGCCGGTATCCCTGTCAAGAACATTTTGGGGGCCGTTCATTTTAAACCGCGATAAATCGGAGTCATTTTAAAGTATTTTATAAGCGATGGGCGTCCCCTGTACCCCCAGGTGAGGTTCCCGGGTCCGGACACCCGTTTTTATCAAGATTTCATGGAATCCAATCCAGACACCACAAGCGCCACGTGCACCTTTGAAAAAAACGCGCTGGTGCAGCAGCTCTACGGCCAACAGAACAGCCACCTTGCGCGCATCGCCGAAGCCCTCAAGGTCTCCATAGACGCCAGGGGAAACGCCGTCTTCATCCAGGGCGACAGCACCGCCGTGGCCCTGGCGGAAAACCTCCTGGATCAGCTCTATGAACTTGTGGAAAATAACTATCCCCTGTTTCCTGAAGACGTGGACTACGCCCTCAATGCCTTGACCGCCGACCACCGCGTCCGGCTCAAAGAGATCTTTTTGGACACCCTCTTCGTGACCGCCAAGAACCGGCTTATCACGCCCAAGAGCCCGAACCAGAAGGCTTACATCGAAGCCATCCGAAATTATGACATCGTCTTCGGCATCGGCCCCGCCGGCACGGGAAAGACCTATCTGGCCATGGCCATGGCGGTCTTCGCCCTTTCCAAGGGCCGGGTGAACCGGATTATTCTTACCCGCCCGGCCGTGGAGGCCGGGGAGGCCCTGGGATTTTTGCCCGGGGATATCGCGGAAAAGGTTGACCCCTATTTGAGACCCCTGTATGATGCCCTCCACGACATGATGCGTTTTGAAAAGACCTCGCGCCTCATTGAAAAAGGGGTGATCGAGGTGGCCCCCCTGGCGTTCATGCGGGGGAGAACGTTAAACGATGCCTTCATCATTTTGGATGAGGCCCAAAACACCACCTCGGAACAGATGAAGATGTTCTTGACCCGCATCGGCTTCAATTCGAAGGTGGTGGTCACGGGGGATATCACCCAAACCGACCTCCCGGCCGGCAAGGCCTCCGGACTGATCGAATCCAAGCAAATCCTCCAGGGCATCGAGGGGATCCGGTTCGTCTTTTTCTCGAAAAAAGACGTGGTCCGGCACAAGCTGGTCCAGGAAATCATCCGGGCCTACGAGGAACTGGACCTCCGGAAACAGGGAAACAAACACCAGTGACCCTTCGCCGATCAACGGAAGGGCTCGGCAGCAGGCTGAACACCTTCAATTTCATCCCCTGGGCCGTTTTGACGGGGCTCATCATCCTCTATCCCCTCATCCTCTATCCCGGCCTGGTGGTGACCGAGGACCTGGACTACCAGGTGGGGGATGTGGCCAGGCGCGACATCAAATCCGACAGAGACTTTTTCATCAAAGACCCATCGGCCACGGAAGCCGCCCGCCAGAAGGCGATCCGGGCAATCCCCACGGTCTACGACCATGATGCGGAAATGGCCGACCGGCTGAAGCGCCAGGTCCTTTCGGCCTTCGAGGACCTTCAAGAGGCACTCCAGCAACCGGGAAGGTTCAAAAGGACCGATGCCCCCACGGCCATGCCTCCGGATCTCAACACGGACACCGCCGGCCGTCTGACCCCGGCTCCGGAGCCAATGGAAACGCTCAAGGCCGCCTTTGAAGAGAAAATCGGGATCCCGGTTTCTGACGAGCAGTTTCAACTGCTCGTGAAAAACCGGTTTTCCAAAGAGATCGCCATTGCCATCTCAGACCTTTTGACCCGGATTTTTGAAAACGGCGTGGTCACGAATAAAGATCTCCTTTTGAAAGCATCCAAAAACGGCATCATCCTGCGCACCGTGGGATCCAACACGGAAAAAAAGCTCACTCGACTCAAATCCATCTACGGCCATGAACAGGCCAAGACCATGGCGGCCGTCTTCGGGGAGAAGCGCCTCAAGGGCGCCCCCCGCGCCGTGAAGGCCCTGGTGGTCGATTTGACCCGAAGACTCATCCAGCCCGACATCACCCTGAACCGGCACGAAACAGAAGCCCGCCGGAAAAAGGCCGGTGAAGCCGTTGAACCCGTCATGTACCGGATCAAGGCCGGCGAGATGCTCCTTAGGGAGGGGGAACGCGTCACCGAACTCCAGCTGATGAAGCTGAAAGCCTTCCAGGAGCGCTCCAGGAAAGAACGCCTTCTGGCCACCAGTTTCGGTGCCGCCATGATGATCCTGGGATTTTTGCTGGCCCTCTACATCCCCATCCTCTCCCTTCAAGGAGCGTTCCGGAGATACTTGAACCGCAACCTGCTCTTTGCCTCGGCCACGCTGGTCCTTTTCCTTTTCATCGCCAAGATCTCCGTCTCCCTCATCGACACCATGGCCAAGAGCAACCCCCTGGATCTGTCACCCGCCACCTTCTACTTCGGGATGCCCCTGGCCGCCGCCGCCATGGCGGTGTGCCTCTTTTTAGGCATGGAAGCGGCCTTCCCTTTTGCCACGGTCCTTTCCGTCTCCGTGGCCGTCATGCTGCAAAACCGCCTGGATCTCTTCATCTATTTCTTCTTGAGCAGCGTTTTGGGGGCCCACTGGATCCGGCACTGCCGGCAGCGGAAGGTCTTCATCATCGCCGGCTTGAAGCTGGGCCTGATCAACATCCTTTTGGTGACGGCCATCGACATCTATCTCGGGGCCTTTTCGGGTGTCCGCATCTTGTGGGATTGGGGGCTCGCCTTTCAGGCGGGCATCGTGGCGAGCATGATCGTCACCGGCATGGCCCCCCTCATCGAGCTTGCCTTCGGCTTCACCACGGACATCACCCTCCTGGAGCTGGCCCACTTCGACCAGCCCCTCCTCAGGCGGCTCATGATCGAAGCCCCGGGGACCTACCATCACTCGGTCATCGTGGGATCCCTGGTGGAGGCCGCCGCCGCCGAGATCGGGGCCCATCCGCTTTTGGCAAAGGTGTGCGGATACTACCACGACATCGGCAAGCTCAAGCAGCCCCTTTATTTCGTTGAAAACCAGCTTGACGGAAAGAACCGGCACGACAAGCTGGCCCCTTCCATGTCCAGCCTGATCCTGATCTCCCACATCAAGGCCGGAGTGGAGCTGGCCAAAAAGCACAAACTGGGGCAGGCCATCATCGACACCATCCGGCAACATCACGGCACGAGCCTCATCAGCTATTTCTATGAACGGGCCAAACAGCAAAAGGGCGAAGACGCGGTCAAGATCGACGACTACCGGTACCCGGGTCCCAAACCCCAGACCCGGGAGGCCGGCCTGGTGATGCTGGCCGACGTGGTGGAAGCGGCTTCGCGGAGCCTTCAGAATCCCACCCCGGCCCGGATTCAAGGCCTGGTCCAGGACCTGATCAACAAGATCTTCTCGGACGGGCAGCTCGATGACTGTGAGCTGACCCTCCGCGATCTGCACCTGATCGCAAAAAGCTTCAACAAGATCCTCTCCGGCATCTATCATCACCGGGTGGAGTATCCGGAAAGCCCGGCAGGGTCGACGAACGGAAAAGGGAAAAATGGCAGTTTTGATCGACAACCGCTGCGCGCGGTCCCCAATTCCGGTGGCCCGGGTGCGACAGGCGGCAGAGGTCGCCTTAGACGCCTTGGGCTCCCCTGACGCCGAACTCTCGGTGGTCCTTATGGACGATGCCGGGATTGCCCGTCTGAACCAGGCTTACCTGAACCGCTCCGGACCCACCAACGTCATCGCCTTCCCCATGGGCGGCGCCCCTTCCCCCTGTGGCGCACCCCGATTGGTGGGAGACGTGGTCATCTCCCTTCAAACCGCGGAAAGGGAGGCGAAAAGCGCCGGCATCTCCGTGGAACGGCGCTTCATGACGCTTCTGGTTCACGGCATCCTCCATTTGTTCGGGTTCGACCATGAGACCGATGCCCGGGAAGCGCTGCGCATGGAACAAAAATGCACCGACATTATAAGCCGGATAAAGAAAATTCTTGACAAACCTTTTTAGATGGGGTTTTAAATAAAATACCTATTAATTAACATTGTTATTAACCCAAGTACCTTTCCAGAAAAAAGGGAAATATTATGGAACGCTTTGGTAAAAAGAAACGCTTTTTTCAGGCGTTGTCCATCCTCTGTGTCCTGGTCTTTGCCGGATCGGGCTTCGCTGCCACCCTGGGAGGGCCCCGGGTTATCCCCAACGGTAAAATCCAAGTTTTTGACGGCAGGATCAAGGTGGCGGAATTGACGGCCGAGTCGCCCCTGCCCGAAGGAAAAATTCTCAAGGTGGAAGGCAAATGCGGCATCAAGCTGGATTCCCTTTACCTGGTGGCCGCCGATAAAAGCACCTTGATGATCGGAACGCCGAAAAACGGCCGACAGCTCGCCCTCCAAGATGGCCGCGTCTATTTCGGCATCACGGCCCTGCCCCAACCCATCACCGTGATCACGCCCAGGGGCGCCGTGGTGATCCAAGAAGTTGTCCTCAAAGCCTCAGTGGACAGCACGCTTTTAAAAGGGTATGTCTCGGTGAGCGGCCAAACAGCGGAAATCGGAGTGATTGAAGGCGGTGCCATGATCCTTTCCACGGCCGACGGGGAAAGAAAAATCAAATCCGGACAGCGCTTCCTTTTGGCCCAGGCTACGCTTCCCGGCCAAAACAAGGAAAATTGCAATAAACTCTGTGAGGAGAAATACCCTCCGGGTGACAAACAGGATAAATGCAAGGAAAAATGCAACTGCTATAAACTCTGTGAGGAGAAATACCCTCCGGGTGACAAACGGGATGAATGCAAGAAAAAATGCAGAGTAGCGGCCGGGGCGCTTTTGGGCAGCGGCGCTGTCCTCGCCGGATCCGCCGGCATCATCGGGGGAATGCTTTTTTTCGGTAACAACGGCGGTGACGATAACAACACCGCCAGCCCCAAGCAGCCCTAAGTTAAAATCAATGGGCCTGGCTGCCTCCTCCCAGCCAAACGGCGGGAAAAGATAGGGGATTTCAAGAAAACCGGGAACGCATTAAATAAAACGGCGGTTTCCAATGGATAGACCAGGAAACCGCCGTATCGATTTTATTTAACGCCTTTTCAGAAGTGAGTTCAGAAGTGAGGAGGGCTGGAATGCACCGAACACGTCTTTGGGCCCTTCTTTTTTGTGCCCTTTTCCCACTCCTTTTTTATCCGGGTTGTGTGGCCAGGAGTACCAGTGAATCCCTGGTGCAGACTTATGCCGCAGTTTCTTCCACGGATTCCAAGGCGGATGAGATTGAAAAGCTCAACACGCAACTCTTTGCAGCCGCCAACCTGAACGTGGACCCCGGGGACTACCTCCTGGGTCCCGGCGACTTGATCGAGGTCCGGGTCCTGGAAGCCGAATCCCTGGGATGCATCACCCGGGTCAGCTCACGGGGATACGTGTCATTGCCGCTGCTCAACGAGGTCCGGGTGATGGGGCTTTCCACGGCCGAAGCCGAAGCGCACATCGAAACCCTGTTTCGTAAAAAATACATCAAGGATCCCCATGTCAGCGTCTTCGTGAAGGAACACTTCAGCCAGAGGATCACCCTCGTGGGGGAGGTTAAAAATCCGGGCACCTACGATTACATGGCCAAGCAGCGCCTGTTGGATGTGCTGGCTTTGGCGGGCGGGCTCAAAGAGACGGCGGGTTCCCTGGTTCAGGTGCGCCGGAGCAGTGCGGCGCCCGACAGCCGGCGCGTCTATATCGTGGACCTGGACCGTCTTATCAAGGAAGGGGCGGTGGAGTTGAACATCGCCATCAACGGCGGGGATGTGATCTTTGTGCCTGAAGCGGGCATGTTTTTCGTGGACGGGGCGGTTCGAAAACCAGGATCTTATCCATTGAAATCGAAGATGAACCTCCAGGAAGCGATCCTGGCCGCCGGCGGGTTTGCCCCCTATGCGGAAAGGAATGAAGTCACCATCATCCGGAACCGGGGAAAAGAGGGGCGGGAGATCATCCGCGTGGATCTTGAAAAGGATCCCACGGCACACAACATAGAAGTCAACGACCGGGATGTGATCATCGCCAAAGACAGTGCCTGGGGAAAGATGGTGCACGGGGCCGGGATCAACATCGGCATCCCCGGCTTTTTGGGCATCGGATACCACGATCCCGCCCGATAAATCCAGGGCACCGGGAAACTTTCTTCATCGATTTTCTTGAATGGCCGAGTAGGTCAGCGTTTTCACCCGGTAGCTGCCGTTTTCTTTCACCAGTTCAAAGGCAATCTCCCCGTTGCCTGCCCGGGGTGTTCCCCCGTGGCGACGCCAGGCAATATGGTAGGTCCCCCGCACCCGGTAGATGCCCCGGTCGATGAGATGGGAAAACCGGTACAATTGTATCTGGTAATCCAGCTGATCCACGGTGGCAAAGGTCCTTCGGTACTCCGGTGCCAAAGTGGAAAAGGCCTTTCCGTTTTCCACGGCATCTTCCGAAAAATAGCGTGAAAATACGCCCAGGTCTCTTTTCTCATAGGCCTTGCAGTAGGAGCGGATAAAGGCCTTGATCCGCTCGATCTCTTCCGTCTCATCGGCAAGTTTTTCCACCATGGCCAAGGCCCTGGCATCGGACAGGGTCGAAGCCTCCGGGGGCTTTTTCGGTTCCCTGACGCCTTTTGCCGTTGGCAACTCTGAAGCCTCTTTTGTCTCCGGAGTCTTTGCAACACTTGTCGCTTCAGGAACCGGAAACGCTTTCTTGCCTGCAGCCACGGGGATCGCTTCCGCGGCAGCATCCCGTTGCCGGCGCCTTTTTTCCACGTCTTGCATGACCTTTTCCAGGATCGCATCGTATCCGGGTTTTTCCCCGGAATCGGAAAGGACCACCGCCTTTTTTCTTTTTGCCTTTTCCGAAAGCCTTGGCAGATCCTTTTCCGGCTTATTCAACGGCTTCATCGCCTTCTCATCCCGGGCCTTTTCCGACTTTTTATCTTTCAAGGAGGAAAAGCCTGTTGTGGGAAGCACTCTCGGCGCAGGGTTTCCCTTTTCCGATTCAGGGGAAAAGGCCTCCCGGACCCCGGAGGCGGGAGGGTTCTCTTCCGGCTTATGCGTGGTACTTTTCGAAAGGCTTGCCGCCGGCTTTTCCAGCGGCACCGCGGCGGCCTTGACATGGGTCTTTTGAATCTCCTGAAATCCATCCTGCATGGACCGGTGCCTGTAAAGATCGCTGAAAATCAGCGTCAGGATCAATAAAACCCCCACCAGGCCGGCGATCTGAAGGATCTGCCGGATGCGTTGGAGGGCCCGACTCCTGCTTGTTGCGTCTGGATAAGTGGAGTCCGGAAATTCGCACCAGGCCTCCATGCTGCGCCGGCTTTCATCGTAATGACGCCGCAGGGTGGGATCTTTCAGGACCGAGTACGCCTCGTTGAGGCGGCGGATGGCCGCACCGTCTTTTGAACCTTCGGTGTGCGTATCCGGGTGCAGGCGCTTGGCCTTTTGGTGATAGGCCCTTTGGATCTCCTCCGCCGAAGCGGACGGATCCACCTCGAGCACGCCGTAGTAATCCACCTGCTTTACCCCGTGGACCAAAAGCCCGAGGGAGCGGGCCGCCGGTCCCAGGCGTTCCCGGATCCTTTCCGGGGCCACCCCCCATCTGCGGCAGGCGGCACCGAAGTGCTGCCACCGCTTTGGCGCACTTTCAGGGGTCATCCCGAGCATCTCTTTGCACAGGGAAAGCAATGCCCCGTCTGAAGCCAGCAACCGAATCAGGTCCGGCGTATCTTTGGCACCTAAAACGCTTCTGACAAAGCGTTCCAGTTGCCGCTGTTCATCGGCTGAGCCTTTTTCGTTTCTTTCGCTTTCCTTCACCGTAATCATAATGGTAGGCCTGATAATACCGGTAGTAGGAACGATACCCGTAGCGCTTTTCCAGATTCACCTTGTTGATCACGCACCCCAGAATCACGCCGTTGACGTTGAGAATTCCCCTTTTGAAATGGCGCAGGGCCTGCCGGGTGGTGTCCCCGATGCTGCTGACCAACACCACGCCGCCCACGTTTTTGCAAAGCACCAGGACATCGGCAAAGCCGTAGTGCGGGGGGCCGTCCAGGATCACCCGGTCGTATCGGCCGTTGACCAGCTTCATGAATTCACCGAATCGATTGGAGGCCAGAAGCTCCACGGGGTTGGGGGGGATGGGGCCGGCCGGAATGTAATGGAGGTTGTTGTGTTTTGTCTTGAAAACCAGGCCCCCTTTCCTGGTGATCCCGGCCATAAGGCTGGAAAGGCCATGCTTGGGCCGGGAAATCCCGTTGGCAAAGATCTTGTGGAGCTTCGGCTTCCTCAGGTCCGTATCCACCAAAAGGACCCTCTCCCCGGCCCCGGCAAAGGAAAGAGCCAGGTTCACGGCGAGGGTGGTTTTGCCTTCTTCCGGGAAGGCACTGGAGACCAAGAAGCTCTTTGCCCGGCTCTGGCTCCCGGAAAGCTCGATGGACACCTTGGTGGTGCGTACGGCTTCCGTGAGGGGCGCCCGGGGATCCGAGGAAAATGCCGTCTCAATGGGGCCCTTCAGGGACTTGGCCAGGGGAATCACGCCCAGGATGGGAATCTGGAACCGGTCTGTGATCTCATCGGGATTGGTGATGGTGTCGGTGAAATACTCCACCAGAAAAGCAGCCCCGATGCCTCCCATGAGGCCCACCACAATGGCCAAGAGCAGGTTATGGGTTACCTTGGGCTTGAAAGGGAGGATGGGCAGGTCCGCCCGGTCCACGATATGGATATTGGAGGCCGACACCCCCACCATGGATTCGATTTCCTTGGCCCGTTCCAAAAGACTCCGGTAGATCTGCTTGTTGGTCTCCACCTCCCGCGCCATGATCTTGTACTGGGTGGCCCGCTCGTTGAGTGCCATGGCAAGCTGCTTTTGCCGCTCTACACGTTCCTTCAAGGCATTGAGCTTCTTGAGGGCTGTTTTGTAATCATTGGCAATGGATTGGAAGATTTTCTTTTCTTCGGTTTCGATCTGCTTGGAGATGCTTTGCATCTTGCTTTTGAGCGCCATAAGCGGCGGGTAGGCGTCGTGAAAGGTGGTGCTCATCTCCTGGTATTTGGCATACAGATTGGCATACTCTTCCTTGAGCTGGGTGATTCCCGGATTGGAAAGGACCTGCGCCAGGCTGGAGGGTCCGTCGGTGACGGCCTGCCGGTAGGTGGCTTCTTTCTGGATGAATTCGGCCTCGGCCACGGCCAGGGCGGTATTGAGTTCTTCGAGCTGCCGAAAGACACTGTTGAGCTTGGTGTTCAGGGACACGATCCCGCTCTGCTGGGCAAATCGGTTCAATGCTTCCTCGGCCCGTTCCAGGTTGATCTTGGCCCGTTCGATCTGCTGCATCAAAAAGCCACGGGCCGTCTCGGCGGCCTTGACCTTTTGCTCCATCTTCCAGTTGACAAACTCGTCCAGGTAGGTGTTGACCACGTCCCGGGCCAGCCGTCGATCCTGGCACATGAAGGAAATGGAAATGAGCATGGCGTTTCGGGTCGGCTTGACGGAGAAGTTGCCTTTGACAAAGTTGAGCAGGCGTTTTTGTTTTAAGATCTCTTCCCCGATTTTTTCTCCGGGCGTTTTCCACTTTGATTTTGAAACGATCAGGCCTTTGATGAAGGTCTTTACCGCGGCCAGCAAAGAGCGGTTTTTCTTTTTCTTGGCCGCCCCTAAAATGACCGGATGATTTTCAAGATCCAGCTTGTCGATGATCCTTTTGGCCATGGCATCGCTTTTGAAAAGCTCCACCTGGGTCTGATAGAATTCCCGGGCTTGGGCCTCTGCGGCTACCACCTCCTCAAACTTGGTCACCTTGGCCGCTTCCCGGTGCACCTCCACCAGGCCCGTGGCCTTGTAGATCCGAGTGGCTGACAGGGTAAAAATCAGCGTGGACAAAAAGACAAGCCCTAAAACGCTCATCACCAGCCACTTCCGGCGGACCAAAACCTCCAGGTAATCCCTGAGGTGGACCTCTTCGTCCCACTCGGCCACCGGTCCCCGCACCTCCGTGGAAGGAAGCCGCTCATCCAGAAACACCGGCATATCCTTGTTCACTTCCTGTTGCTTTCTCCTATCCATCTCTCCCCCTCGGGGTCAGGTCTTCATTCTTGACACTTTGCCCCTTTTTCTTTCTTTCGTCAACTTCACGCCCCTATTTAAGGTGTATTTGTCAAGAATGAAGACCTGACCCCAATTTGTTCAGGTGGAAATTATCCAGCCACAGTCGGCCTTCTATCTTGGAATCAAATCGCTTGCTTGGCAGGCGCCGCAACCGGACTTGGGCCGCCTCACATCCCGCCGGCACGGTGAAGGCAATCTCCACGGTCTGCCAATCGGTATCCTTTGGGACCATGCCGCTTTTGGCATACAGTCCCTTGCAATCATAGCCGAAGACTTCCATAAAAGGGCGTTGATCCGTGCTCAGACCCTGGCTGCGCCACTCAAAGGCAAGGGTATAGGAGGCACCGGGTTCCACCGGAAAGATTTGATAGAGGTGGTGAAAATCGATGTTTTTCTTCCCGAAAAAGGTGATCTGGGCCACGTACAACCGGTTCGGATCCGAATTGAAGGTCCTTTTGAAATGCCATCGTTGATCCTTGGGATTGTAAAAGCGCCAGTCAAAACCCCCATGGGTGATCTCTTTCTCAAATCCCGGATGGGTCAATCCGCTTTTCCCCCAGGCTGCCTTGGCCCGGGCCACCCGATGATTGTGAAGGAGAAAATCAACGTAGCGGAGATGCATTTTGGGATCCTTTTTCTGGAAAGCGGTCATCTTGTCCCAAACCACCAGGGTATCCTCCACCCGGCGCCCTTGCATCAACCAGGCCAGGTAAACGGGCAGATTCTCGGCAACCAGCACATCCGTTACCCTTTCGGCATTGCCCTGGTATTCCTGGTCAAGGACAAAAAGGGCGTTTTGCCGGTACCTGGGAGAGGCGATGAGCACATTGATGAAACGATGGAAGAGATCCCTCAAGTTCAACTCCAGGGCCAACATGGCCTGCTGCCACTGCCATCGCAGCACGCCGGGGGAAAGATGCTTCGTGAAACGCAGGATCGCGATGGCCTGCTCCTTGTTGCCCCGGGCGGCCTCGATTTCCCCCAGCTTCAGCCAGGCATCCACCAGCAAAAAATTGCCGGAAAGGGCCTGTTTAAAAAGCCGCATGGCCGCTTTGGGCCGGTTTTCAAACCACTGTTGAAAAGCGACACGGTTTTGCACATCCGGCAAGGCCTTCAAGCGGGCGGCCGCTTCAAGGGTGGGCTGGAAAGTTTCAAGGGCCGCTTCCCGCTGCTGCCAGGAAAAGAGGAGGAGCCAGACGCCGAGGGCTGTTAGAAAGAGCGAAAGCACCGCTTTTTTCATCACCGCTTCCATGAAAAAAGTCTCCGCATTCCGGATTCTTTTTTCGGCTTTACAACAGGCATCACAGGAGTCAAGGGCTTAGATTGCAAAATGCGGACAGGATTTTCATGGGCCACCACGCCGACGGCTTCGGGGTCGAGGATCTCCTCCAGGATCCGCATACCGTCCATGCCGATGGCAGGTGTTCGGGAAACGGCATCGTGACAGTCGGTGGCCAGGCAGTGCACCCACCCCTTTTGAAGCATCCGCTTTGCCGACTTTTCCACATGCCCTCCATTATATCCCAAAATGGATCCCCAATTGATCTGGAGGAAACATCCCATTTGGAGCATCCGCGCCATGGGTGCCGGATTGTTTTGAAGCTGGCGGCATCGTTCCGGATGGGCCCAAACGACAGCAAATCCCGCCGCCGTGAGATCAAAAACCATCTGCTCCCAATTGAGGGGCAGCCTCTGAAAAGGTGTTTCCACCAAGACATACTGTGTTCCCCCCAGGGTTAAAAGGGCTTTTTTCGACAGCATCCGGGCCAAATCCAGATCGAGTCCGACCTCCATGCCGGGAAGCAACCGCAGCCGCATCCCTTCGTGGACCAGGATGCGGTTTACATGACTCACCAGGGATTGAACGGTTTCAGGAGCCGGATTCCAGGACGTCCCCGGCACGTGGTGGGGTGTCGCGATGACTACATGGAACCCCGCCTGTTCGTAGGCCCGCGCCATCTCCAGGGTTTCATCCATACGGGCCGGACCATCATCGATGCCCGGCAGAATATGGCTGTGAATATCGATCATCTTCCCCGGGGTCAGGTCTTCACTCTTGACAACCTGATTCTCTCCTCTATCTTTGCGATCTTTTTTTTCAATGCCGGATCCTGCTCGATTCGCTGTTGCATCCTTCGGCAGGCCTGGGACACCCCGGATTCGCCCACTTGAAAATGCTTTCCGATGGCCAGCAGTTTCTCAGGGGTATACTTCCGGCAGAGATACATTTTCACATTTCTTCTGAGTCTGGCGTCACTGTCAAAGATCCCATTCACTGATTTAAAAATCTCCTGCATCGATATTCTCGGGGCCAGTACTTTAAGAGCCGGAACATCCTTATTCGGCATCTCATCTACCAAGAATTCTTCTTTTATATTGGAGATGAATTCGTCAGAACCGAGCACCGTAGCACCCACCACGGCTTCCATCGGGCTTTCGTATGCCTTTCCCGCCAGTGCTTTTACAAAGTCCTTGTACTTTTTCTGTGCCACAATCCTGTTTTCCCCGAAATACCCAAGGATAAAGTCTCGATGAAGCCACGCAGGCGGTTTCTGTGCTCCAATATAAAAGAGGTAACTCGACCAGGGATATGCCTCCGGACTTCCCACCACGCCGGCCCTTACCGGATTTAAATGAATGTATCTTGAAAGTTCTTTGGCGTACACATCCTGTTCCACCAATATGGCCTGATATCGCCCCTGGAACAGGTGGCCGTTTCGGTCTCGCTTGATGTTGAAATAGGTGGTGTAGGCACCATTGATATGCCTCATGATCTGGGGAAGGTTTCCTGATGGTGTTTCCAGGAGCAGGTGGTAATGGTTCTCCATCAGGCAATACACGTGAATGACGGCATTATACCGATCATTTGCCGATTGGAGATATTCAAGGAATTTCGATCGGTCCCCATTGCTTTTGAATATCGCCTTTTTTTCGTTGCCCCGGGAGGTAACGTGATAAAAGGCGCCCGGATAGACGATTCTCAAGGGACGTGCCATGTTCGTCTCCTCATGACTCAGACTCTTTTATTGAGGGCTAGTCTGAGTGTCAAGAGTGAAGACCTGACCCCGGCGGACAAGGGCCATGAGGGTGACAAAATAGAGGGCGTTGGCCGGAATCTGCAGGTTGAAATCGAACCCACTGTGAAAAAAAAGGGCTGTCAGACCACACAAGGCCCCCAGGGAAATAAAAAAAGAAAAGGGATCCTCATCCGGATTCATATTCGCTATGCGACGAAACCGCTGCACCAAGAAATACAAAAACCCCCCGGCCAAGACCACAAATCCCGGCCAGCCGCTTTCGGCCAAGACCTGCAGGTAGTCATTGTGGGCATCCAAGACCCGCAGGTTCGGATTGAAGTGCACGTGGTACACCTGGAAGACGGTCTCATAATTGCCCAGCCCCACCCCCAGGGGATGATCCTGGATGAGGCGCAAGGTATCCTTCCAGATATCCAGCCGGCTGTTATCCTTGCCGATACGCAAAAACCGCTCGATCACCGGTCCAAACCCCATGCTCAACCCGTACACTAAAAACAAGCAAAGCACAGTCCCTATTAAAAGCCAGACCACTTTGCTTTTTCTTTTCATCGCAATCCGGCTCACGATGAAAAAGGCCAAAACCGCCACCGCAGCCCCCATGATCCCGGCCCGGGACTTGGAAAAGACCAGGGCCAAGAGCATGACCACCAGCATCATGGCAAAAAAGAGGCTTTTGTTGAGACGGTCATAGCCCAGAATTTTTTTCAGTTTACCCCGCACCGGCCAGTACGATACGGCCATGGCAAAGCCAAGGGTTACGGGGATCACCATCTCCATGAACCCGGCGAAGTTGTTCCGGTTGATATATGTACCCCGGGCATTGCCAAATCCGGCAGAAGAGGCATCCGTCCACAGCACGCCCACCGCCGGTACCAGGGCTTGGATGATGCCATATAGGGCTTCCGCCACTCCCAGCATCATCATCAGCGTCACCACCGTCTTGAACCGGCGTTCTTCCCGGATGACCCTAGTTAAAACCTGGTAAAACGCAAAAAGCCCCAGGCAAAAAGCGATCTCAGCCAGGGAAACACGCATAGAATAGGAAAGGCTTTGCCATGGGAGTGCTTCACCCATCAGTGAGAAGGCGCGCGCTGCATTGGCCTGTTTTACAGGGGAAAGCAGTTTGAGGATCGCGGGTGGAAGCGGAACGATCTGAAAAACGGACCACGCGAAAAAGATACCCAGCACCCCCTGTCCCGCCCAGCCCATGCCCGGATTGTCCCGGGATCCTCTCTGCCACACGCTCAAGGCATAGGCCAAAAAGATAAACACCGTGTAGGCGGACCACACCCACGGCTGCACCGCCCCGAACAGCACCGGTATCGTGGCGAGAATCCCATAGACCACACCGCTCAAAACCCGACTCATCTTCTCATCCATCCAGGGTCAGGTCTTCACTCTTGACAGATTCATCTCATTGCGACGATGGCCCCCGCCATCATTTGCCTTATTCATAGTTGTAAAAACGGATCTTTGTTTACAAAAGCGCAACCGGTTACTTTTCACGCCGACAGAAATCGCTTCTGTCCAAAAAAGTGTCAAGAGTGAAGACCTGACCCCGTTAAAAGACATATTCACTGTCCTGGCATTGGTACTCGGGCACCATCTCCTTGAGCTTTCTTTTAATGCCCGGCCCGTCATGGGCCCGGGCCAACGCCGTCAGTTCCTCGATACCGCCCAACAGCCACCGCCGAAATTCCTCCTGGTCCGAAAACCCGTTCCACCCCCCGCCCTCTTTCAAGACCATAATCCGGTCATGGGAGGTTGCCACGATTCCCTCCCCCATGGTGATCAGCTCCTCGTAAAGCTTTTCGCCGGGCCGCAGTCCCGTGTAAACAATCTTGATGTCTTCATCCGGCACCTTCCCGGACAGCTGGATCAGGTCCCTCGCCATGTCCGCAATCCGAACCGGTGTTCCCATGTGCAGTACGAATATTTCGGCATCCTTTCCGATGGCGCCCGCCTGTAAGATCAACTGGCAGGCTTCGGGTATCGTCATGAAGTAGCGCATGGCCTCGGGATGAGTCACGGTCACGGGCCCGCCCCGGGCGATTTGCTCCTGGAAAAGCGGCACCACCGACCCCGAAGATCCCACCACGTTGCCGAATCGCACGGCCATCATCCGGGTGCCGTTTCCCTGGTATGCCCGCATGATCATCTCCGCCACCCGCTTGCTGGCCCCCATCACATTGGTGGGCCGCACCGCCTTGTCCGTGGAAACCAAAACACACCGCTTCACCCCATGGGCCACCGCACTTTCCATGACCCTGTACGTTCCCTGGATATTGTGAAACACCGCCTCCCAGGGGTTGGTCTCCAGCATGGGTACATGCTTGTACGCGGCGGCATGAAAGAGCACCTCGGGCCGATGGGCCCGGAGGACCGCATCCATGATGCCATTGCTGTGGGTCTTGGCCATGACCGCACAGCATTTTTTAAAAGCGAACTTGTGTTGCATCTCCATCTGGATGGCATACAGCGCCGATTCCGAAGCATCCAGCAAGACCATTTTCCCCGGTTCAAACCGGATGATCTGCCGGCAAAGTTCAGAACCGATGGAGCCCCCTGCGCCTGTAACCAGGATACACCGACCCGTCATATACCCGCGCACCTCATCGATCCGGATCTCTGACGCGGGCCGTCCCAGCAAGTCCTCATAGCGAACCTCCCGCAAGGCCTGTACATCCACCTTCCCCTCGATGAGATCCCCCAGCCCCGGCAGGGTTCTAAAGGGCACACCGGATCCCTCGCACAATTGCACGATCCGACGCATCCGTTGCCCGGCTGCCGACGGGATGGCAATGAGGATCTCCTCCACCTTCAGCCGCTCCACATACTCGTCTATCTTTTCCAGAGGGCCCAGCACCGGTACACCGTGGATCTTCTTGCCCGCTTTCCCGGAATCGTCGTCCACGAACCCGATCACCTTGTTGGGCAGCCGCGGGTTGTCCCGAAGCTCCCGGTACGTCTTTTCCCCGGCATCCCCGGCGCCCACGATCAAGGTCCGCCGCCCTTTTTGATTGCCGGTGTGAATGGCGATCCGGCCGTCTTCCAGACGGGAAACCCGCCCATAGGCCAGGCGGATCAACAACCGGAATCCCCCCACCCAAAAAAGCGTCAAGAAAAAGTCCAAGACAAACACCGACCTCGGAAAGCCCTGAAAGCGAAAAAAGAATCCCACTACACCGGTGAGCAAGACACTGGAGATGAAGACGGCATACATAAGCTGAAGCATGTCGGAAAGGCCCACGTAACGCCACATGCCGCGATAGCGCCCCATGAAAACAAACACCACGGCCTTCAACCCCACAACATAGGGCAACATCAACAGGATGCCTTGGAAATGGGCGTTTGTGAAATCAAAGTCGAATCGCAGGCAAAAGGCGCCGATCAATGACAGGGCGAACAGGGCCATGTCGCCAAACAGCACCACATAAAAATTGATATTTTTAAACTGCCTGATCATATTGCGACTCCCTTTTTAAAAGTCACAACCTCAAACTATGTTTTCTTTTATCCCAAGAAAGGAAACGTCAGGCGGGAAGAAGCCACGCTTTAGTGGGTGTAATGCACGTTTTGGAAGAGAAAAAAAGATTTAACCCAAAAGGGGTCAGGTCTTCACTCTTGACAAATTTTTAGCAATAGTAAAAATAAAATACCATCATAATCTTCACCGAGACAAAAAACAAACCAGGTAAAAGACATCATCGCCAATATTCCGCAATGTATCTTTCAAACCTGCCCTTATCCTGAAGTTTTCCATATCATCCTGAACTTTTCATCAATCGGCACCCAATACTTCCCGAACAGCTTGAACAATGCCGGCCACATCCAAACCGTATTGTGAACGAAGATAGTCCTGATCGCCCACGATGGACGAAAACTCGCCGTTCAAACCAATTCGTTTAAAGTACTTCGGCCGCTCTCCCGACTCCATCAGCACTTCACTCACTGCACCTCCAAGTCCGCCAATGATGCTATGTTCTTCTATTGTAAAAACGGCCGAAGTGTCACACGCTGCAGCCCGAACAACCTCTTCATCCAACGGTTTTACGGTAGGCATGCTCACCACCCGCACCTGAATACCTGCGGCAGATAACTTTTCCGCTGCACAAACGGCGTTATGGAGCAGTCCCCCCGTGGCAATAAAGGTGGCATCTTCTCCGTCCCGGACGGTGATCGCTTGTCCCAGACGAAACTCCGGCAACTCCTTGTGAACGATGTGTTCTTTGTCTCTTCCCAGCCGAAGATAGGCCGGACCCTGGTGTTTGATCAGCTCGCGTACCGCAAAGCGCGTTTCCACCGGATCCCCTGGTGCAACGACAAGCATGTTCGGTATGGCCCTCATAACGGCGATGTCTTCGGTCGCATGGTGAGAAGGCCCGAGGGAACCATAGGCGAAACCACCGCCCACCGCCGTGATTCTCACATTCGCATTATGATAACAGATGTCGTTTCTGATCTGTTCAAGCGGGCGCAAGACCGGAAAATTGGCAATTGAATATGTAAAAACAATTTTTCCACTGAGCGCCATTCCTGCGGCGAGTCCTGTCATGTTCTGTTCCGCGACTCCGGCATTGATAAACTGTTTCGGCAGGTTCTCCATAAACTGGGTAACAACCCCAAATCCAAGATCCCCTACGACCAGTACGATCCGTGGGTCTTCTTGTGCCAATTCAAATAATTCGCGAATGAATGCCGATCTCATAAGACGCCCTCAAGCTCTTTGAGAGCCGC
>JALVQN010000126.1 GCA_027025555.1 Desulfobacterales bacterium | reverse complement strand
ACTACCGGGAGCTTCTCAAGCGGGGGGGCGGGCTCTTCGGGGCAAACCCGCTGACCGGCTCCATCGGGGTGGTGACCCTCAATCTGCCGCGTATCGGATACCAGGCCAAAGACAAGGCCGAATTCAGGCAAAGGCTTGGGGAGCTGTTCGATCTGGCGGTGGAAAGCCTCACCCTCAAGCGGAAAGTCCTGGAACGCTTCACCGAGGAAAACCTGTACCCCTATTCCAAGTTCTATTTACGGGAGATCAAGCGGCATTCCGGCAGGTTCTGGAAGAACCATTTCTCCACCATCGGGATCATCGGAATGAATGAGGCCTCCTTGAACCTGTTGGGTCGGGACATCGCCAGCCGGGAAGGCCTGGCCTTCGGCCTCGAAACCCTTGATTTCATCCGGGAGCGGATCGCCCGGGTCCAGGAAGAGACCGGTGACATTTTCAACCTGGAAGCCACCCCCGCCGAAGGGACCTCTTACCGGCTGGCCATGCTCGACAAAAAGCACTTTCCGGACATCCTTTGCGCCAACGAAGAAGCCTTTCGAAAGGGTGCGGCCCCTTATTACACCAACTCCACCCACCTACCGGTCAATTTCACGGACGACATCTTTGAAACCCTCGCCCTCCAGGACCCGCTCCAAACCAAGTACACCGGCGGCACGGTGCTCCATGTCTTTTTAGGGGAACAGATTTCGGACACGGGCGCCGTGAAACGGCTCATTCAAAAGATCGCCGGCAACTACCGGCTTCCCTATTTCACCCTGACCCCCACCTTCTCCGTCTGCCCCTCCCACGGCTACCTTTCCGGCGAGCACCACCGGTGCCATGCCTGCAACTTGGAAACCGAAATTTACTCCCGCGTCGTGAGGTACCTTAGGCCCATCAAACAACGGAATGACGGGAAGCAATCCGAGTCCCCCATGCCGCAGACCTTCAAGGTGGCCTGAAAACCGAAAAGACCCATCCATGCGTTTCGGCGGCATTCGAAAAACCTCCCTCATCGATTACCCCGAAAGGGTGAGTTGCGTGGCATTTGCCTCGGGCTGCAATTTCCGCTGTCCTTTTTGCCACAACCCGGACCTGGCCACGGGAAGAGCGTACCGGGACGCCTTTGAGGAAAAGGACCTCTATGCCTTTTTAAACCGGCGGAAAGGCTTGCTCGACGGGGTGGTGCTTTCCGGGGGGGAGCCCACTATCCAGGAAGATCTCCCCGAGGTTTGTCGACAGGTCAAGGCCCTCGGCTTTTCGGTGAAACTGGACACCAACGGGAGCCGCCCCCGGGTCCTGGAAGCCCTCCTGGAACAAGGCCTGGTGGATTACGTGGCCATGGATATCAAGACCGATCCCCACCGGTACGGTCCCCTCCTGTGGCCCAAGGCAGAGGCGGAGGCCCTCCATGAAAGCATCCGGCTGATCATGCAATCTTCGATCCCCTATGAATTCAGGACCACCTGTGTGAAGCCCTTCGTCGATGAACCGGTCGTGGACCGCATCTCTTTGCTTATCCAAGGGGCCAGGCGTTACGCCCTTCAGCATTTTCAACCGGAAAACCTTTTAGACCCGGGCTTCTTCCGGCACATGAGCCCCGGATTCGATGACCGGTCCATGGCCCGCCTGATGGCCGTCGCCGCCCCCCGGGTGCAATCGTGCATCGTCCGGTAGGCCCGCCCCATCCAGAAAAAGACAGGATCCCTGTTTGCCGCCCGGCGCCTTGCCGGTGGCCTTTTCCATTGGGAACCGGCTTTGCCCGAACCCACCCCTTCCGCGTCCCATGGGGGCGTTCCCTTGGTCCCGCCACGCGTCCCGCTGATTTCCCTTGACAGTGCCCTTGCTCATCATTTAAACTATAGCGATTATTATGATTGCCTGAATAAGTACCCACTTTTCCCATTAACCCATTCAACGCAGGAGAGGAGGTTTGTACCATGGGCGGCAAATATGAAGAGACATTTCGGGAGTCCATAGAGAACCCAGAAGCCTTCTGGGGCCGCATCGGGGAGGACATTCACTGGTACAAAAAGTGGGATAAGGTCCTGGATGACAGCAACAAGCCGTTTTATCGATGGTTTGTGGGAGGCGAACTGAACACCTGTTACAACGCCCTGGATGTGCATATCGAAGCAGGCCGGGGGGATCAGCCGGCCCTGATCTATGACAGCCCGGTGACGGATACCATCAAAACGTTTACCTACACCCAATTCCGGGATGAGGTGGCCAAGTTTGCAGGCGTGCTCGCGTCCCTGGGCGTCTCCAAAGGGGATCGGGTGTTAATTTACATGCCCATGATCCCGGAGGCGGTGACGGCCATGCTCGCCTGTGCCCGTATCGGCGCGGTGCATTCGGTGGTCTTCGGCGGGTTCGCCGCCAATGAGCTGGCCACCCGAATCAACGACGCCAGGCCCAAAGTGATCGTTTCCGCCTCCTGCGGCATCGAAGTAAACCGGATCGTAAAGTATAAACCGCTCCTCGATGAAGCCATCCAGCTCTCCGAGGAAGGGGCGCGGCCCCGGGCGTGTGTCATCTATCAACGCCCCATGGAAAAGGCGTCCATGGTCGACGGTCGCGACAAGGACTGGACGGCGCTCATGGCGGATGCCGAGCCGGCGGACTGTGTGCCGGTCCTGGCCACAGACCCCCTTTATATTCTTTATACTTCCGGCACCACCGGCCAGCCCAAGGGCGTGGTCCGGGACAACGGCGGGCATGCCGTGGCCCTCAAGTGGACCATGAAGACCATCTACAACGTGGACGCCGGAGATGTCTACTGGGCGGCTTCGGACGTGGGCTGGGTGGTCGGTCATTCCTACATTGTTTACGGCCCCCTGCTGAAAGGGTGTACCACGGTGCTCTTCGAAGGCAAGCCCGTGGGAACGCCCGACGCCGGAGTCTTTTGGCGGGTCATCTCTCAGCACAAGGTGAGGACCCTTTTCACGGCCCCCACCGCCTTTCGGGCCATCAAGCGGGAGGATCCCGATGCCGCCCTGGTCAAAAAATACGATCTGTCCGACTTTTACGCGCTCTTTTTGGCCGGCGAGCGCCTGGATCCCGATACCCTGCGATGGGCCGAGAAGGCGCTGAATAAACCGGTCATCGACCACTGGTGGCAGACGGAGACCGGGTGGGCCATATGCGCCAACTGCCTGGGCATCGAACACCTTCCGGTGAAGGAGGGCAGCCCCACCAAGCCCGCGCCGGGATGGAACGTGAAGGTGGTGGACGAGGCCAACCAAGAGGTGAAGGCCGGCGAGATCGGCGCGCTGGTGGTGAAGCTCCCCCTGCCGCCGGGATCCTTGCCCACCCTGTGGAATGCAGACGATCGGTTTGTGGAGTCCTACCTCAAAGAGTTCCCGGGATACTACAAGACCGCAGACGCGGGGTTCGTGGACCAGGACGGGTATGTCTTCGTCATGTCGCGCACGGACGATATCATCAACACCGCAGGCCACCGCCTCTCCACCGGGGCCATGGAGGAGGTCCTTGCCAGTCATCCGGATGTGGCCGAGTGTGCGGTCCTGGGCGTGGAAGACCAGCTCAAGGGTCAGGTCCCTGTGGGATTCATCGTCCTCAAGGCCGGTGTGACGCGGCCCGAGGAAGAGATCATCCAGGAGGTCATCCAGATGGTCCGGGAGAAAATCGGACCCGTGGCCTCCTTCAAGACCGCCACCGTGGTCAAACGGCTCCCCAAGACGCGTTCCGGAAAGATCCTCAGGGGCACCATTCAGAAGATCGCGGACAACAAGGAATGGCGCATGCCGGCCACCATCGATGACCCGGCCATCCTCGGTGAAATCGAAGAGGCCCTCAACAAGGTGGGATACGCCAAGGCGCGGAAAAAAACCTGATTTTGACTTATGACGCCCATGGCAACCGGCGCTCCCTTGAAAGGGCGCGCCGGTTTTTTTTAAGTTACAGGCTGATGGTCTTGTCGGCCACCTGCATGGCGGTGATGATATCGAGCATGTTGGTGGTCTCCCCCACCCGTTTTTTCTCCGTCAGGTCGAAATGATTGAGGCAGGTGCCGCAGACAAGGATCTTGAGCCCGTTTTTTTCGAGGGCCGCCAACGCGTCAAGCACCCGGGAGCCCTCAATGGAAAGCTTGACGCCGTTGTTCACCAGGACCAGCCGCCACAGCTCCGGACCCATTTCCTTGAGGGTTTTGATGAAATTGACCATGAGCTTCTTCCCGAGGGTGCCGTCCCCGGAACCGATACGGTCGCCGGCACACATGATCAGAATTTTTCGTGCCGGTGCGGTTTCAGGACGCAGGGACGCTTCGGGTTGCGGTTCCGGCGAGCCCTTCCTGAAATGACCGATGACCCCGTATTCTTCCTCCCCATCTTCCAGCACGGTCTCAAAGCCCTGGGATTCCAAAAACCGCCTGACATTTTGTTGGGCGGCCGGGTTGTCCACCCGGACCTTCACCAC
>JALVQN010000125.1 GCA_027025555.1 Desulfobacterales bacterium | reverse complement strand
GAGGTGTTCGCCCGGTCATAGGGAATGTCGTCGATGATGGTGTAGCGGGGTCCGCAGTTGGTGCAGTTGATGAAGGGATATCGGTAGCGCCGGTCATGAGGTGAAAAGAGTTCCTCCAGACAGGCGTCACAGAGTGCCACATCCGGGGATATCAGGGTGGACTTGTTCACATCGGCACGGCTTAAAGCAATGGTAAAGGTCGTATAACCGTTTAATGTGCCTTCTGAAATGGAAATGCCGGTAATCTGGGAAAGGGGAGGGGCCTTTTCCGAAAGCTCCTTGAGGAATGCCTTGAGGGCCGAGGCGGATCCCTCCACATGAATGGCGACCCCTGCACCGGTGTTGGCCACGTCCCCGCACAATCCCAGCCGGCTGGCCGCCTGGAAGACAAAGGGTCTGAATCCCACCCCCTGGACGATCCCCTCAACAAAGATGTCTCGGGCGATGCGCGCCTCGGCCATATCGGATACTTTCCGGAAAAGGCTACAGGTTCAGGATCCGCCGCCTTCCTGCTCCACGCGGGAGAGCGATTCCCGCAACAGCGCCAGGGTTTCCCGGGCCGCCTGCTCATCGATTTTCTGAATGGCGAATCCGGCATGGACAATGACATAATCCCCCACGCGGGCATCCTCTAACAACAAGAGGCTCGCCTTCCTCCTGACCCCGTCCACGTCCAAAAGGGCCATCTCATTTTCGATGCTGACAATTTTCGAGGGGATCGCAAGACACATGGTCTGTCCTTTTCTTGAAAGAAACCTTCAGTCGTTTCAGTTCCTTGAACACCATTTCCATGACGGCGTCCACCTTGGCCGCGGTCGCCGGGGTCAGCTCGATGCTCAACGTATCGATATCCGCCGGTTCCACGCCCAAAATGACGGTTTTGGGCACCGCCGTCTCCAGGGCCTGGCACAGGGTCAGGGCTTCCAGGAAATCGATCTGGTGCACCGAGTTCTTGGCGCGGATCCGCTCCGGGATGGCGTCTCCTTCCAGGCGATAGAGGGTGCCGGGCCTTCCGCCGTTTCGGATGGCATCCACCACGATGAGATGGTCGGCACTGGATATCACGCCCAGCAGGTTCAGCCCCAGGACGCCTCCATCCACCAGGGAGACGTTTTCGGGAAATGTATACGCTTCCATCAAGCGCTGCACCACCCGAACACCGAATCCCTCATCGGAGAAAAGGAGGTTCCCGACGCCCAGAATCATGATGTGAGGCCGCTTCATGAGACCTCCTTCCATGGCAGGGACGGCCTTCCTCTGTCAGGTGAAAAAGGCCGGCCCCCTGGAACAGGGGGCCGGCAGATTAAGGGTGCGTCCTTACAGGGCCTTGACCTTATAAACCTGGTTGGAGTCCGGATCGATGACATGGACGCCGCAGGCGATGCACGGGTCGAAGGAATGGACGGTCCGCAGCACCTCCAGCGGCTTTTTGGGATCGGCCACCGGCGTGCCGATGAGGGCCTCCTCCACCGGACCCATCTTGTTGTTGCCGCACCTGGGACACAGGTTCCAGGTGGAGGGCACAACATACTGATAATTCTTGATTTTCTTGTTTTCAATGCGGACCCAATGCCCCAAAGAACCCCTTGGGACGTCGTTGAGGCCCACGCCCATGGCTTCCCCGGAGGGCCAATCCCACGACTGGTAGGTCTTGGTGTTGCCGTTTTTCACGTTTTCCACCAGCTGCATGAGCCAGCCTTCCATGGCCTTCCCGATGGCCACCGTCTCCAATCCCCGGGCTGCGGTGCGGCCGAGGGTGGAAAAGAGCGCCGTCACGGGGACCCCCAGTTTCTTCAGGGTCTGATCCACCAGGGGCTTTAATGTGGCATGGCCCCTGGCATAGGCCACCAGCACCCGGGCCAGGGGTCCCACCTCACAGGCATCGTTTTCGTACCGGGGGGACTTGAACCAGGAGTATTTGCCCTTGTCCGGCTTGTAGGAAGGGTTCTCCTGGAGCGGCTTGGTTTCGCCTTTATACGGGTGTTTCGGAGATCCATCCTTGTACCATGAATGCTTGACGTGTTCGGTGACCCCTTCCTGTTTGGCCATGGCCACTTTTGCCAGGTCCCGTTTCTTGATGACGCCCCGGGGCATGTAGAGGCTCTCCGGCTCTTTGGCGGTTTCCGGAAAATCACCCCATGCCAAAAAGTTGGTGGTCCCGCCGATGCCGCCCCAGTCCTTGTAAAAAGAGGCCACCGCCACAAGATCCGGGATGTAGACGTTTTCGATGAAGCTCTGGGTCTCCTTCCACAGATAGAGAAACTCGGCGATACGATCCGGGGTCAGGTCCGCCACACAGGTCACGCCGCCCACCACCAGGGACTGGAGGTGCGGGTTCTTGGCTCCGAAAATGGCGTGCAGCCGTGCGGCCCGGGCCTGGATGCGCAAGGCCTCCACATAGTGGGCCGCTGCCATGAGATTGGCTTCCGGCGGCAGCTTATAGGCCGGATGCCCCCAGTAGGCATTGGCGAAGGGGCCCAGTTGGCCACTGTCCACGAAGGTCTGCAAGCGCTGTTGGACGGATTTGAAATAGGCGGCCCCGCCCACGTTGGCATTGCTCACATTATCCGCCAGGGCGGCGGTCTTTTTCGGATCGGCCTTCAGGGCGCTGACCACGTCCACCCAGTCCAGGGCATGGAGATGGTAAAAGTGAACGAGGTGGTCGTGCTGGAATTGGGCCCCGTGCAGCAAATTGCGGATGATCCTGGCGTTGTCCGGAATTTGGACACCGACCGCATCTTCGACTGCCCTCACCGAGGACAGAGCATGGGTCAGCGTTCAGACCCCGCAGGAGCGCTGAACAAAATGCTGGGCATCCCTGGGATCCCGTCCCAGAAGAATCAGCTCGATGCCGCGAAACATCTGGCCGCTGCTCCAGGCGTTGACCACTTTCCCGCCGGAGACCTCCACTTCAATCCGTAAATGCCCTTCTATTCGCGTGATCGGATCAATGGTAATTCTCTTTCCCATAAAGCTTCCTCCTTTATACTGGAAAACAGGATTTCTGTTGGATTACAGCAAGTGTTACATTTCCTGATAAAAGGGTGTCATTTTGTCCCAGAAATCGGGCTGGCTGCACCCGATGCACGGATGCCCGGCCTCGATGGGGAAACTGGTTCCGTTGTTGAACTTGGCGATGGGGCAGTTGTTGTACGTTTCCGGGCCCCTGCAGCCCATCTTGTACAGGCAATACCCCATGGCCGCCTCCTCGGACCCGAATTCGGTAACGAACTCCTCGTTTTCAAAATGGGACCGCCTCGGGCATTGATCGTGAATGGTCTTGCCGTAAGCAAAAAGCGGCCGGCCCAGGTTATCCAGGGCCGGCAGTTTTCCCAACAGGAGGAAATTGACCACCGTTCCCACGAAATTGACCGGGTTGGGGGGGCATCCGGGAATGTTGACGGGTTTGATCCCCAGTGCGTCGCCGATCCCCTTGTATCCGCCCGGATTCGGCTTGGCCGCTTGAACCCCGCCGAATGAGGCGCAGGTGCCGATGCAAATCACGGCGGCGGCCTTGCCGCAGACCTCTTTTGCGATCTCCAGGAAGGTTTTCCCTGCGATCTTTCCATAGCCCCCGTCGAATTTGGTGGCCACGGCGCCTTCCACCACACAGATGTACTTCCCCTGGTACTTTTTCATGGCCGCATGAAGCTGCTCTTCGGCCTGTTGGCCCGCCGCTGCCATGATGGTCTCGTGGTACTCCAGGGAGAGGACCTCCAGGACCAGGTCGTCAATGTAAGGGTACTGGGACCTGAGGACCGCTTCGGAGCAGCCGGTACACTCGGCGAAATGGAGCCAGATCACGGGCGGCCGCTGCTTGGGGGCGGCAAACACCTCCGCCACCTTCGGCACATAGGCGGCGGAAAGCCCCATGGTGGCGGTCAAGAATGTACAGTACCGCATGAAGTCTCTCCTTGAGACCCCCTTTCCTTCCAGCTTTTCAAAGAGTTTCCGTTCTTCCTTGTCCATTGGCACCTCCTTCATCTTGGTTCCTCCCAAACCGCGATCTCCATTCCGGGGATCTTATTTAACAATCCCCTGCGCCCCCTGACGGGGCAACAGGGCCTTTCCACTCCGCCATTCAACATGGCCATGCATCATAACTCACGCCACGGGAAGTGAAACCGCACTTTCATAGCCTTCCTCCCGGGCTTTCATATCCAGGTGCAGGGTGGTCAACAGCTCCAACGGGGGATATACAGGGTGGGAGACGGCCCGCAGGTCCACCGATTTGAGGTATTTTCCGCACCGCTCACACACCTCCACCCGGAATCCCTCTTCTTGCTCGGCAAAGAAATAGCTGAGGCCTTTACTGTCCGTGTTTTCGCAAAAAGGACAAAACATCCGCCTGGCGGGCCACTTATGGGAACAAAAGGCGCAAAAGAGCACCCGTGCCCCTTCTCTTTCCAGTGCCGCCAGAGACGGCGGGCTGCCGCAGATGGGGCAATAGCCCTTTTCCCAGGACGGCGCGTCCTTCAGATAAACGGAGAGCTGTTCGGCCACAAGGCGCACGGAAGGCAGCAGGCTGTGGTATACCACCAAAGCCAACATCAGGGCATCGACGCCGTACCGCGCGGCGATGCGGGTGAAAAACGCGTCGTCATGTGACAAGAATTTTTCGAACAAAACGGCGGCATCCGGTGGCGGAAAAGGCTCGGTCTTTTCCAGGAAACCACGGGCAAATTCAGCCCATTTCCCGGGCGTCTTTTCAGCAATCTCCAAAATCTTCAAAAAGAGCGCCTCGGCCGCGGGGATATCCACGGGAAATTCGGACAAATCGGCCAGGGGAAAGCCCTCTTTTTGTTTCACCAAAACCCGATCGTGGGGCAGGGAAAAGGGGGCAGGTGCGGTCTTTTTTTTGGAGCCTTCCTGGGCCGTAAAGATCTGACCGAAGAAATCAAGCATCGCCCGGTATTCGGGGTATGCCTTTTTGGCCCGTTTGAGCGCTTCTTCAAGCTGTGCGTCTGTGGTTACATATTCTCCGATCACGCCTGCGTCTTCCTCTCGCCTTTTCCCTTGACCCGATTCCACCTCTTTCCGTCACTGCCCGTGAAAGGGGAAACCCGGGAACCGCCTCTCCCCTTTTGGTTCAGCGCGCGATGCAATTCATCCAAGGGCCCGAATCCAGCGGGTGAGGGGCGCCGCCATCTTTCTCAGGGCCACCTGGCGGGTGATCCCGGAAGCGTATCCGGAGGCCACCGCGAACTCATGATACAGTGCCGGATCAAAGGCCGTGAGATAGACCACCCGCACGTCCTCAGGGTCCAGGAGGGAGGCTTTGGGGTATTTGGCCTGAACTTCCTTCAGCCGCTTCTTGGCCATGGCCAGCATGGCCTCCCGGTCTCCGAAATTCATGGCCCCGGTGGGACACGTCTTGACGCATGCCGGTTGGAGTCCGTTTTTGACCCGGTCCACACACATATCGCACTTGGCCAGCGTACCGTCTTGCGAAGCCCTTGGAATGTTGTACGGGCAGGCCTCGATGATTTCCTTGACATTCAATCCCCTGGTGTTGGCCGTGTACAGGACGGCCCCGGTGGCGGAATCCGTATAGATGGCCTCCGGCTGCCCCGCCGTATCCCGGCACGGAGGTTCGAGGCAGTGGCGGCACTGCTCCGGGAAGAAGAGCCACTGGAGTTTTCCCCCGATTTCTCTTTCTTTCATCCGGACCAGTTTATACGTATCAAAGGAGAGATCTTCCGGATTCTGATACGACCCGCGGTTTTGGGTGGTCTCCGCCGGCAGGTCGTGCCACTGCTTGCAGGCCACCTGGCACCCCCTGCAGGCCGTACAGACTGTCGTATCCACAAAGAATGACTTACTCATCGAGATCACCTCCTTTTCATATCTTTACGATATTGACCATGAAGGCCTTGGTTTCCGGAATACGGGTATTGGCATCCCCGGCGGAAGGGGTGAGGAGGTTGGCGCTGTCCTCTTTCCCGCTTTCGGGCCATCGCCATCCATAGTGATACGGGAATCCCACCTCATGGACCACCGTGCCGGCGATGTTCAAGGGCTTGATCCGCTTTGTCACGATGGCCGTACATTCCAGGGACCCCCGGGCCGACTTGGCCAGCACCCGCTCTCCGTTTTTGATGCCTTTCAGCTTGGCCAGCTCCTCGCTCATCTCCACGAAGACCTGGGGCTGCAATTCCAAGAGCCACGGTTGGGTCCGGGTCATGAGGCCCGTCTGCCAGTGCTCGGAAACCCGGTAGGTGGTGCCCACATAGGGATAGCGCGGGTCGCATGTGGCAAAGGTATCGGCTCGGCCCTCGAATATCGCGGCCACCGGATTGACGCGCTGGGGATTCATCAGGTTCTTTTCCACCGGGCACTCCAGGGGTTCGTAGTGCTCCGGGAAGGGCCCTTCCGCGCGACCCGGCCCGAAGATTTGGGCGTGGCCGTGCTTTCGCATGATAAAAGCCCATTTGCTCTTGGGATCGGGCTTCTCCAGGCTCCCCAGGGGCGGCCACCCGCCGTCGGGAACATCCCCGATCCATTTGCTCCCGGTCCACCGGATGACCCAGTGGTTCTTGTCCCAGGGCTCCCCTTTGAGGTCCACCGATGCCCGGTTGTAGATGATCCGGCGGTTCACCGGCCAGCACCAGGCAAACTTGGGAAAAAGACCGATGCCGTTGACCGCGTCTCTCTTGCTCCGCCGGGCCGCCATATTCCCTTTTTCCGTATAGCTGTTACAGTAGAGCCAGTTCCCGGAAGAAGTGGACCCGTCGGCCTGAAGGTAGGTGAAACTGGGCACCAGGGTGCCCTTCTTGAAGGCTTTGCCCTTGACGGTGACGTCTTTCAAAAAGTAGCCGTTGATCTCTTTGGCCACCTTGTGCGGGTCGTACTTGCCGTCGGTGAGGTAATCCCATTTGAGATTTCGGATGGGTTCCGGAAAAGCCCCGCCGTCTTGATACAGGGCCCGGATCCTTTGGAACAGATCCATGATGATGTCGCCGTCGGGGCGGCTGTTGCCCATGGGCTTGGGGCCCTGGTAGCGCCATTGCATCCATCTCCCGGAATTGGTGATGGAGCCTTCCTTTTCCACCGAGACACAGGCCGGGAGCATGAAGACCTCGGTCTTGATCTGGGCCGGGTCCATGCCCGGACCCTTCCAGAACGAACCGGTCTCGTTGTCGAAGAGGTTGACGTTCACCAGCCAGTCCAGATTCTTCAAGGCCTGACGCACCTTGCCCGCATTGGAACCGGAACAGGCCGGATTCTGGCCCCAGGCGAAAAACCCCTTGATCTGTCCCTTGTACATGGCGTCGAACAGATCCAGCCAGGAGTAGGGCACGCCGTCATCCACCTTCGGGAGCCAGTTGTATCCGAAGTCATTTGCAGCGGTGGCGGCTTCTCCAAAGAAGGACTTCAAAAGGCTCACCGAGTATTTGGGATAATTCCGCCACCAGTTGGCCGACAAGGGATCGTTGCTCTTGGGCGTGTACTTCTTGTTGTAGGCATCCAGGGACCCGTTCGAAGCCCTGGGGGTCTTTAAGTATCCGGGCCAGATGTGCCACAGGAGGCAATGGTCCGTGGAGCCCTGGACGTTGGATTCCCCCCGCAGGGCATTGACGCCGCCGCCCGAGACCCCCATGTTGCCCAAAAGGAGCTGGATGATGGCCATGGTGCGGATGTTCTGGGTTCCCACGGTATGCTGGGTCCACCCCATGGCGTACATGATGGTCCCGGCTTTCCCCGGAGCACCCGTGGCGCCATAGGCCTTGTAGATCCGCTTGAGATCCTTCACGGCAATACCGGTGATCCGGGAAACCTTGTCCGGGGTGTACCGGCTGTAATGCTTCTTGAGGAGCTGGAACACGCACCGGGGGTGCTTGAGGCTCCGGTCCATCTTGGGAACACCCTTTTCGTCCAGCTCGAAGGCCCACGTCTTCTTGTCGTATTTCCGGGTCGTTTTGTCGTAACCGGAGAAGAGCCCCTTCTTGAAGGAGAAGTCCTTCCCCACGATGAAAGGCGCGTTGGTATACGCCGCCACGTAAGCCTTGTTGTACAGCCTGTTGTCCAGGATGTACTTGATCATGCCCCCCAGAAAGGCGATGTCGGTTCCGGACCGGATTTGGGCGAAGATGTCGGCCTTGGCCGATGTGCGGGTGAACCGGGGGTCCACGCTGATGAGGGTGGCCCCCTTCTTCCGGGCTTCCGTGACGTACTTGAAAGAGATGGGATGGTTCTCGGCGGCGTTGCTGCCGCAGATTAAAATGCAATCACTGTTTTTGATATCGATCCAGTGATTGGTCATGGCGCCGCGTCCGAACGACTCTGCCAGAGCCGCAACCGTGGCGCTGTGTCAGATACGGGCCTGATGTTCGATGTAAACCAGGCCCAGGGCCCGCATCATGGCCTGGAGGAGCCAGCACTCTTCGTTGTCGATGGCCGCGCTCCCCACTGAAGCGATGGCGGTGGTCCGGTTCACCACCTGGCCCTTGGCGTTTTTGGCCGTGAATGTGGCGTCCCGGGTGGCCTTGACCCTTTTGGCGATCTCATTCAAGGCCCAGTCCCAGGAAACGGTGCGCCATTTGTCGGAATTGGGAGCCCGGTACATGGGCTCCAGCAGCCGCTTCTCGTTTTCCGCCAGCTGCTTGAGGGAAGCCCCCTTGGAACACAGGGCCCCCTGGTTGATCACATGGTCCGGGTCCCCTTCGATGTTGATGACACGACCGGCACCCCGTTTCCCGGTATGCACGATGGCACCACACCCCACGGCACAGTAAGGGCAAATGGTGACGGTCTCCCTGGCATACTGGGTCTTGAGCATCTGCGCCCGGGATTTGACCGGTGAAAGATCAAACCCCAGTCCGCTCACCGCCAGACCCGCCGCCGTGGCACCGGTAATCTGGATGAACTCTCGGCGTGAAACGTTCATAAGCCCTCCCTCCCCCTAATCGATGTTGAGAAAAAGCCACCCGCCCGCCGGAACGCACACCCGTTCCGGGGCATGGATTCAAAGGCCTTGTTGTCGCACCCCGTCTGCCTCCCGCATGCAACAACTTTTATGAAGCCTTCAGCCCCCTATGGCGAACATGGGATCCGATACGGGGGACCCCTCTGTGCACGAAAGCCCATGTTTTCGGGGCTTCCTCAGGACCGCCCGGATCATGAGCCGGGCCAGCTCGGTGTCCGCGGCCCCGTCTCTCATGGGCCCCTTTAAGTCCACTTGGATATTGGACAACAGACAAACCCGAAGCTGACCGCTGGCGGTCAAGCGCAGTCGGTTACAATCGCTGCAAAAATGATGGCTGATGGGTCGGATCAAGCCGATCTCTCCTGCAGCCCCTTTGAACCGGTAGCGTTCCGCCGGCCCGTCCGTTTCATTCCTGGGCACAGGCTCCAATTCCCCGAGGCTTTTCAACTTATCCAATATCTCCGGTGCAAGGATTTGCTGGCCATAGCTCCGGCAATGACTTCCCATGGGCATGTATTCGATGAAGCGGACGGCATAGGGAAAGTCAAAGGTGAGCCGGGCGAAATCCATCAGTTCATCATCATTGACCCCCCGGATGACGACCACGTTGATCTTGATGGGATGAACCCCCCTCTCGCGGGCCAACCGGATTCCCTTCCACACCGTGTCAAAACGGTCAAACCCCGTGATCCTTTTATATTTTTCCCGCTTCAGGGAATCCAGGCTGATGTTGATGCGCCCGATGCCCGCCTTCCGGATGCGGTCAATCTGGTCGGCCAGAAAAACGCCGTTGGTGGTCAGGGAGATATCGGTGATCCCATCAATGCGTCCCAGGGTGTCTAAGAATTCATACACCCCTTTTCGCACCAGGGGCTCTCCGCCGGTGACGCGAACCTTGGAGACGCCCAGGTGAACGGCGATCTTCACGAGGCGGAGCACCTCCTCGTAACGCAAGATCTCACGGCTGGGCAACTTGGGAAAGAATCCGTCCGGTACACAATAGGTGCACCGGAGATTACAGCGGTCGGTAATGGAGAGGCGGAGATAGTTGAGATGCCGGTTGAATCGATCAACCAGCGTCCGCTGCGGCAATTCGATCAACGGTTGAACTTCCACCGTTTCGCTCCATTTCCCGGGACAATACCGGAACTTTCATGAAAGAACGGAGGCACTCAACTCCGTCTTTATAGATGTTTCAGAAAAATGTCAAGGTGCATCAGGGATCTTCTTCGGTTTCCAAAGAATCTTCATCGGCCAACTGAACCGAGGAGCGGTATCCTTCAAAGACAGCCTTGTCATAGCCGTCGTCCACCTCCTCTTCGAGGAGTTCATCCAGCTCCGCAGCTTCCTCCTGGATCGCCTCCTCTCCAAGACCCCACTCTTTCTTTTGATCCTGGTAAATCAAGTCCATGTCGTCGAACAGGATCTCTTCTGTTGCTTTTTCATCGGAGTCCAGCAGCGCCGCGGCCGTTTCGGCGATCTTTCCGGCATACATTCCGATGGGATAGAGGTTTTGAGTCCTGAGGGTATCCACCAAGACCTCACGCCCCCTTTTTGCGGCGGCCTGCACCTGATCCATATCATACGTTTCTTCGCACAACAGGGCAAAGGCATCCTTATCCAATTCGGCATACTCTTTGATGACCAGTCGTTTTTTTTTCAGATCCTTGATGAGCTGAAATTTCTGTTTCATCGGAAGTCTCCTAAAATCGTTTCCCTTGTTTCTTTAGAACATGACGCATCCCTTGTCAACCGGCATCGCCCCGCCCGAACAGGATCAGCGCCGGAGCCCGGCAGCAGGGGCAAAAAGGTCTTGACCCGAAACGCTTTCAATGGTAAACAGTGGGACCCGGTACCCGGGAGGGATGGCCGAGTGGTTTAAGGCGACGGTCTTGAAAACCGTTGAGCGAAAGCTCCGTGGGTTCGAATCCTACTCCCTCCGCCAGCACCCGAGAACATGAAGGAAAAGGGGTCCCTTTAAGCGGCAATTCCAAGGAGAGGTGGCCGAGTCGGCTGAAGGCGCTCGCCTGCTAAGCGAGTATACTCTGAAAAGGGTATCCCGGGTTCGAATCCCGGTCTCTCCGCCATTTCACCCAAGCCGGGGAGCTTCCCCGGCGCGGTGCCCCGGGGCATGCCGGTCCTCTTTTGGGCCTTTGATCAAAAGCACCCCGCACCAGCCTTGTTCTTTTCCCGTCCAGGCCGTGGAAAAGGCGGCGCGCGCATAACAGGACCGGATCGTCCCGAGTTCTTCTTCCCGGATCCCGGAAAGAACCACGCCTGCACCCCTGCAGGTTAAGGAACCAATCCGGGGGGCCAGTTGCGCCAGGGTGGGCCACCGAAGGTTGGCCGCCACCAGCGCAAAGGGACCGTGCTGGACCTCAACGGGTGCATCCTTCACCGCCGCCCGATCCGCCACGCCGTTGATCCGGATATTTTCCCGCGCCTCGTATCGGGCACACGGGTCTGGATCGAGACCCACGGCGCCCTTCATGCCCAACCGCACGGCGGCGATCATGAGGACCCCGGTCCCGGTCCCGATATCCAGCATGCGCGACGTCTTCCACCCCTGAAATCCGGGGTTTTCCCTTACGGCCCGCTCGATTCCCCGCAGGGCCAGGCGGGTGGATGCATGATCCCCCAGACCAAAGGCGCTCCCCGGCACAAGGGAAACCACGACTTCCCCCGGTGCCGGGGAATACGGGAGGTGGGCCGGCTTCAGCACCAGGCGGCGGGTGACGTGTACCACCCCCTGGATCGAGGGCTCCAGGAAGGAGCACCCCAGGCGATAGGCATATTGAAGGCACCCTTGGTCCACGAGCTGCCGCACCGCCTTGCGGAGGGCCCTTTTTTCCGGCAGGCTTCGGGCGCCCAGCCCCCTTTCCAGGTCCGTCAGAGTCACCCGCCTCGGAGAACGGGAGATGAAATCGACGATGCGCTCCCTGAAAAGGGTGTGCCTTCGGCACAATGCGTCAAATGGGGAAGGACGGGCCCTATTCACCTTTTTCTCGATTCAAAAGGTCCCGATACCAGCACGAAAACTCGTACATGCCCAAGAACCGCTCATCCTCATTGATGATGCCCAGGGCCATTTCAAGGACCCCCCGCCCATAGGCATTGGAATATTGTTTCGAGGATCGCGTCTGTAGAAACTCTTTTACCAGCATGGCCGTGGTACGCCGGGTCCGGTCCTTTCGAATATCGATGGGATCCTTGGGCGCCACGAAGGGGTCCCATTGATCATAGCCCTTCTTCAGGATATGCCGGCGCCGCCTTTCCGACATTGCTTCAAAAATGGCCCTTTTTCGCCTTTGGGCCTCCTCTCGGTCGTGGCTCATTCTTTCTTTCCTTGGGTCTCTCCCGGGACTCCTTCATGGGGGATCCCGAGATAGGCTGCATCATAGTCCGTCAGCAAGGCCATGGAAAGGGGGACCAGCATCTCATGGAGCCGGGCGTATCGGGTTTGAAGGGCGCGGGCAATTTCCCCCGAAAGCTGGAACAGCTTTCGGTGGACGGCGTCCAGGTTGACCGTGGGATAGGCCTTGCCTTCGAAAAAACCGGACCGGCCGCACGTATGGCTCAGCCCCCCAATGGCCGTGGGAAGTCCATACAGGCGGCACGTGGTGGGCCGAAACGCATACAGGTCGCATAGGGCCTCGTCGTTGAGGAGGGGACAGGGGATTCGTTCGGCAGCCATCTCCACCAGGATTTCCGTTTCGGTTTTGCCCCCTTTGCGGTCCCGGGCCGCCTTTTTTTTCAGCTTGAATGCCTTTCGGTCCGCCCGGTTGGCCTTCTCCAGGATGCGATCCCGTTGCTTTCCTTGAAACTTGCGATTGAAATGGTAATTCACATAGAGCGCTTCCACCAGGGGCAGATCGAACACCGCGTGGCAACAATCGGCGCATTGGAGCCTGCACGTCACGGCGGTGGGGTACTCTTTTTTAATGCGGTCGAAGGTGGCATCCACAACGGCCAGCAGGGCCTCGTATTTTTTAAAAAAAGGGGTAAG
>JALVQN010000124.1 GCA_027025555.1 Desulfobacterales bacterium | reverse complement strand
TCCCGTCATTGTGCTCGGTGGCCGACATCACCCCTTCAAGGGTTTTGGAAACGTCGGCGGGCAGGCGCTCCACCTGACCGATGGCATTCAACCGGATGTTGTTTTCCAGCATCTCCCGCCGTTCTGACTGCAGGAAACGCTTCAACAAGGCCATCAGGGCGCTGATTTCCGCCTTCGAGCGCTGCCAGTTCTCCGTGGAAAAGGCATACAGGGTCAGGTAATCGATGCCCAGTTCCCGGCTGGCGCGCACCACGGTGCGAACGGTCTCGGAGCCTTTTTCGTGGCCCTGGATGCGGTTGAGCGCCCGTTTGCGGGCCCACCGGCCGTTGCCGTCCATGATGATCGCCACGTGTTGCGGAAGCGGCAACCCGTCCAGCGTTTTGGCATCTGAAACACCGGGATCAGAATTCAAGGATTTCTTTCTCTTTTTCTTTGAAGATGGCATCCACCTGTTGGATCTGGGCGTCCGTGATCTTCTGGATCTCCCCCTGAGCCCGGAAGGCATCGTCTTCGGAGATATCCCCGTCCTTTTTGAGGCTTTTCACAAGCTCGTTGGCGTCCCGGCGAATGTTGCGGATGGCCACTTTATACTCCTCACACAGCTTGGAAACCGTTTTCACGAGCTCCTTGCGCCGCTCCTCGGTGAGGGGCGGGATGGCGATCCGGATGATCCGACCGTCAGAAGCGGGCGTGAGCCCCAGGTCAGACTTCAAGATGGCTTTTTCAATCTCTTTGATGACGGTGGCATCCCAGGGCTGGATCGTAATCAGGCGGCTTTCCGGGACCGAAAGCGTGGCCACCTGGTTGAGCGGCGTCTTGGTCCCGTAGTAATCGACCCGGATCCCGTCCAGGAGGGAAAGAGAGGCTCTTCCGGTACGGATCCGCATCAACTCGTTTTTCAGGGCGGCCCGGGTCTTTCCCATCCGTTCTTTTGTTTCCTCGTAGATCTCCTCCAGCATGGTCTGTCTCCCGGTCTTGGGGTGTGCTCTCAGGGGGTTTGCATTTTATTTGGAAAGCGGGGGCACCATGGGCCCGTCAGGTGATCCAGGTCCCCACCTGTTCACCACATACCACTTTCCGGACATTCCCCTTGGTCTTGAGATTGAATACAATGAGGGGAAGATGGTTGTCCATGGCCAGGGAAACGGCCGTCATGTCCATCACCCCAAGCTGTTTCTCCAGGACTTCCTGGTAAGTGATCCGTTGAATGAAGCGGGCGTCCGGATGCGTTTCAGGATCGGCGTCATAAAGGCCATCCACCTTGGTGGCCTTCAGGAGGGCTTGGGCGCGGATCTCCTGGGCCCGTAAGACTGCGGCGGTGTCGGTGGTAAAATAGGGATTTCCGGTGCCGGCGGCAAAGATGACGATGCGGCCTTTTTCCAGGTGACGGACGGCCCGCCGTAAAATAAAAGGCTCGGCGATCTCGGGCATGGCAATGGCGGTTTGGAGCCGCGTTTGCATGCCCCGTTTTTCCAGCACATCCTGGAGGGCGAGGCTGTTGATGACCGTGGCCAGCATGCCCATCTTGTCCGCCGAAACCCGGTCCATGCCGTGGGCGCTGACCGCGTTTCCCCTGAAAAAGTTGCCGCCGCCCACCACGAGGGTGATTTCCACCCCCAGATCGAAAACAGAGCGCACCTCATCGGCCACGTAGGTCAGCATGCCGGGGCTGATCCCGAACCCCTGATCCCCCATCAAGGCCTCACCGCTCATCTTGAGGACGAGCCGTTTATAACGCGGCAGGGTCATCCGATCATTCTTCTCCCAGCTGGTAGCGGACGAACCTTTTTATGGTGATGTTTTCCCCGATCTTTCCGATCAATTCATTGAGGACATCCGCTACCGTGAGGTTCGGATCCCTCACGTAGGGCTGGGTCAGGAGGCAATTCTCCTTGAAGAACTTCTGGAGTTTGCCTTCGGCGATTTTCTCCGCCACCTGGGGCGGTTTTCCCAGCTCGTTGGCCTGGGCCTTGTAGATCTCCTTCTCCTTGGCGAGGATCTCCTCGGGAACTTCCTCGGGACGGACACTCACCGGATTCGTGGCCGCAATATGCATGGCCACATTCTTTGCAAAGGTTTGGAAATCTTCGTTTTTTGCAACGAAATCCGTTTCGCAATTGACCTCCACCAGGACACCAATCTTGCCGCCCATGTGAATATAGGAATGAATCACACCGGCCGAGGTGGCCCTGCCCGCCCGCTTCTTGGCCGTGGCCAGTCCCTTTTTCCTTAAAAATTCGATGGATTTCTTGATATCGCCGTCACACTGGGTGAGGGCCTCTTTGCAATCCATCATGCCGGCTCCGGTCCTTTCGCGGAGTTCCTTGACCATTTTTGCGCTGATGGTTGACATGATTATTCTCCTGTTTCGTCCAATACTTGTGTCTCACCGGGGCCTTCGGCCGCGTCTTCTTCCGACTCCAGCGGCGGCTGTCCGGTGGCGCGTTTGATGATCTCGATGACAGGCCCGTCGGTGCCGTCGGAGATCACCTTCCGCTCACCGGGCTTCAGCTCCGCGGCAGATACCGGCACTTCCGGGGCTTCCACTTCTTCCTTGTCGGCCTCGGCCTGCACTTTTTCCTCATACCTGGCCTTGCCTTCGAGGCAGGCATCGGCAATCCGGGAAGTGATCAAGCGGATGGCGCGGATGGCATCATCGTTTCCGGGAATGATGTAATCCACCTCATCCGGATCGCAGTTCGTATCGACGATGGCCACAATGGGGATGCCCAGCTTCCGCCCTTCCCTGACGGCAATGGCTTCATTTTTAATGTCCACGACGAAGAGCGCCCCGGGCAGGCTCGTCATGTTTCGGATCCCCCCCAAGGTGTTGTCCAGTTTCACCCGCTCTTTTTCCAGCTTCAGCCGCTCTTTTTTGGGAAAGAGATTGATGGAGCCGTCGTTGATGATCGTGTTGAGATGGTTGAGGCGTTCAATGCTCTGCTTGATGGTCTTAAAATTGGTGAGCATGCCGCCGAGCCAGCGGTTATGGACATAAAACATCTCACATCGATTGGCCTCGTCATAGATGGACTCCCGGGCCTGCTTCTTGGTTCCCACAAAAAGCACGGAACGGCCCTCAGAGACGGTGTCCACCACGAAATCATAGGCGGGTTTGAACATGTGGACGGTCTTCTGCAGGTCGATGATATAGATGCCGTTTCGTGAACCGAAGATATACGGCTTCATCTTGGGATTCCATCGTTTGGTCTGGTGGCCGAAATGGACCCCTGCCTCCAGCAGCTCTTTCATCGTCACGTACGCCATGGGTCTCTCCTTTTGGTCTGTGGTTTTTCCTTCGCCGGCTTCATCCCCGTTTTCCACTTCCTGGGAAGCACCCGGAAACGGGTCCGCCGACGTGTGTGTTTAAACGAATATATATAATAAAGCTTTGTTTTTTGTGCAAGGTTTTTTTATTCTTTTTCCAAGATCACAACCCGGTCCCGGCCCTTGTAATCCTTCACGAACCGGGGGGTTCGGTACTGTGGACGGGATTGGGCCAATGCCTCCACGGCGCCCTTTTGGTCGAATCCGATTTCCATCATCAACACCCCGCCGGGCCTTAAGAACGCATGGGCTTCCAGGAGGATGCGGCGGACGGCGTCCAGGCCATCGGCGCCCCCGTCCAGGGCCAGCCTGGGTTCACAGGCGATCTCTTGTTGCAGTTTGGGAATCTCCCCGGAGCGGACATAGGGGGGATTGGTCACAACGGCATCGAAGGCGCAAGCCGGGGCCTTGAAGGGCAACAACCAGTCCCCGCAGACAAATCGGATCCGGTCGTCCACCCCGCAATCCCGGGCGTTTCGCCGGGCCACCCGAACCGCTGCAAAGGATGCATCCGAGGCAAAAAGGCTCACCCGACGGGCATGCCTTGCCAGGGTCACCGCCAGGACGCCGCTTCCGGTACCCAGGTCCAGGACACGAAGCATGCTGCGGTTGCTTTTTTCCTGCCCGGAAAGCCATGTGAGGGCGGTTTCCACCAGGTGTTCGGTCTCGGGTCTCGGGATCAACACATCCGGCGTCACGCGAAAGGGAAGATCCCAGAATTCCTTGACGCCCACGATATAGGCCACCGGCTCCCCTTTCAGCCTCCTTAAAACCGCAGCCCTGAATCGGGCCTGTTCCTCGGCGGTAACGGGCTGATCGTAATGCAGGTAAAGCCCGATCCGCTCCAATTGCAACACGTGCGCCAGGAGGATTTCCGCAGACGCCCTGGGGCTTTCCACTCCCCGATCCTTGAGGTAGGCGCTTGCCTTTTTCAAGAGGCCAAGCACCGTCCAACCGGCGGCAGGCGGGACCTTTGGGGACATCAGCAGGTTTCCCGGTCCGCCCTCGGGAGCGTGGATGACGCTTCGGATAAAAGGGCCCCTGCATCCGTCAAAAAGGCGCCGGGACGATCCGTGTTCCAGCCGGCGGCTGGGGCGGGCGCAGCGTTCCCGAGGGGGG
>JALVQN010000123.1 GCA_027025555.1 Desulfobacterales bacterium | reverse complement strand
ACACGTCCATGGGCACTCCTTGTTATCCGGTATGAGGACCTTGCCTTTTCAGGGCAAGATCCTCATATTAAAAAGGGTACCCGAGACTTGTCAAGGAGAAGCGTCGCCTGAGGAGATAAGGCCATGCGCGGCTTGCCATGGATGGGGAAGCACTCCATGGCAAGCCCGCAAGCTCCGAAAGAGGCTCATGCCGGTTTCGGGTTGAAGACCTCCCGGTCCTTGAACTCTTCCTGCTTGGCGTCATTCCACTGGCCCACCGGCCGGAGGTATCCCACGACCCGGCTGTAGACCTCGCAGGGCTGATAGTTTTTCAAGGCGGGCGCCTTGTGGAAGCAGGCGTCGCATTTCAGATAAAACTGTTCCGGCGCCGGTTCGAAGACCCCGCCGCCTTCGATGTGGATGCCGTCTTTTTTGGGGATTGCCCGGACCGTCACCGGACTTTGGCAATCGTGGCAGTGCCCGATCCATTCCAGGACATCTTTGTCCGGGTGGGCGTCAAAAAGGTCGAAAAGCCGTTCACAGGTCATCGTTCCCATGTCAAACCTCCTTTGAAATCCGTGATGCGAAGGACTCTAATGCCCATTATATTGTATGTCAACAAAAAAAAATACTATATGTTGTTGTTAAGGCGCCTTTCCCGTCAAACTCCAGCATGTCGAAACCGCTTTACACGCCCGGGCTTCTAAAGTATAAGGCAAGTTTACACTTGAAATTGAACAACAGCGAAAAAAGGGATGAAAACGCACATTGTTTTGGTTCTGGCCACGACCAATACCGGAAAGACCGAGGAAATCCGGGCCCTGTTGGAAGGGTTTCCGGTTCAAATCAAGAACCTGAAGGATTTCGGGCCCATCCCTCCGGTGGAGGAAGACGGGGAAACCTTTGAGGAGAATGCCTACAAAAAGGCCAGCCACACGGCCCGGATTCTGGGTTTTCCGGCTTTGGCCGACGATTCCGGCCTTGTGGTGGAGGCCTTGGAGGGGAGACCGGGCGTCCATTCCGCCCGGTACGCCGGGAAGGAGGCTTCCGATGCCCTGCGCTGTGCCCGGCTTCTGGAGGAGATGGCGGGCATCAAGGACCGGCGGGCGGCATTTGAATGTGTACTTTCCCTGGCGACCCCAACGGGTGCCGCCCTGACCTATGAGGGGCGGTGTGAAGGCCTCATCGCCGAAAGGCCGAAAGGCCGAAACGGCTTCGGGTATGACCCCGTCTTTTATTATCCACCTTTGAAGAAGACCTTTGCCGAGATGCGCCGCAAGGAAAAGAACCGGGTGAGTCATCGGGGCAGGGCCTTGAGTGCACTCAAAGACGAATTTGACAAGGTTTTGATATGGATTCAACAACAGATGCCCATCCAGGAAAAATGGATTTGTTTTGGAGGAGACCATGATCGCTGATTTGGTTCGAAAAAACCGGAGCTGCAGGCGATTTTACGAAAACCATGCCATCGAGACGGAAGCGCTCATGGAACTGGTGAATCTGGGCCGGCTGTCGGCCTCCGCCGCCAACCTGCAGCCCCTGTGTTATATCCTTTCCAGCACCCCCCGGCATAACGAAAGGATCTTTTCCTGCCTGAAATGGGCGGGGTATCTCAAGGACTGGGAGGGCCCCAAGGCAGGGGAGCGTCCTTCGGCCTACATCATCATCCTCGGGGATACCACCAAGGCCAGGAATATTGATTGCGACCACGGGATCGCGGCCCAGAGCATTCTGCTGGGTGCCCGGGAGGCGGGCCTGGGAGGATGTATGATCGCCTCCATCGATCGGGAGCGCCTAAGGAAACTCTTTGAAATTCCCGAACACATGAAGATCCTCTTGGTGATCGCCCTGGGCAGACCCAAAGAGCAGGTGGTGGTGGAGGAAGTGGGGCCGGAAGGCGACATCCGGTATTGGCGGGACGCCCAGGGGATCCATCATGTCCCCAAAAGGAGCCTGGCCGATATCGTCATCGCAAGCTACTAGAAGGGCTTTTGAAACAACTTTTTGGGCTTTGAAGGCCGCCGCCCGGGCAGGAAGGGTGCCGGGGCGTTGAGGCGGTTCAAAAGGCGGCACTCACAAGGTGAAGAAAGGAATTCAACGGATGTTTGAGAAGAAAAAGGGTGTGGATATCGTTCAGGAGATCGGTGGGATCCATTCGGCGAAACAAGCCCTTCAAGTCTTTGAAAAGACCATGACCCCGGAGCATCTTGAACGGATCCGGGCCGTCACAAATCCGGAGGTGGCCCTCAAGATCGCCAACGCCATCGTCATGTGTTCCCCGGACACGATCTATGTCCATACCGGTTCCGAAGCGGACCGGGCGTTCGTAAAGGAACTGGCCCTCAAAAAGGGCGAAGAAAAGAAGCTCCCCATGGAAGGGCACACCATCCATTTCGATCTCAAGGAGGAGCAGGGACGGATCATCGACCGCACGTTTTATATCAAGAACCCGGGGGAGCGCATCAGCTCCCTTGCCCTCAGCAAGGAACGTCAGGAGGCCCTTTCGGACATCCGGGAAAAGATGACGGGCATCATGAAAGGCCACACCATGATCATCGGCTTCTATATGCGCGGTCCCATCGGTGCCCCGGTTTCCAACCCGGCCCTGGAGATCACCAGCTCGGCGTATGTCTCCCACAGTGCGGAACTTTTGTATCGGAATGCCTATTCAGTATTTGATGCCGAGGTCGATCGCTTGAAGCATTTTTACACCAACATTCACAGCGAAGGATTGAACCGCCCCGAAGATCTTCCCAATGCCAGGGTCTATATGGATCGAAGCCACTGGACCACCTATTCCATGAATTGTACCTATGCCGGCAACACCCTGCTCTTGAAGAAGGGAAACCACCGGTTTTCCGTGGACAAGGCGGTCTATGAAAACCGCGGCTTCGAGCTTTCGGAACACATGTTCATCACCGGCATGGAAGGCCGGGGGGGGCGGGTGACCTGGTTCACCGGCGCCGCTCCCAGCGGCTGCGGCAAGACCACCACGGCCATGGCCGGGGATTTTTTCGTGGGCGACGACCTGGCCCAGATGTGGATCGCCGAAGACGGCACCATCCGCTCTGTGAACCCGGAATGCGGCATCTTCGGGATCGTGGAAGACGTCAACTGGGAAGGCGATCCCAAGCTCATGGCCTGTCTGAGGAATCCCGGCACCGAGGTCATCTGGTCCAATGTGCTCATTGATGAAAACGGGGTCCCCCAATGGACCGGCAACGGGGAACCGGTGCCGGAGAAAGGCTATAACTTTCAGGGCCCCTGGCACAAGGGGATGGTGGACGATCAGGGAAAGCCCGTGCCCATGTCCCACCCCAACGCCCGGTGTACCCTCATGTCTTCGGCACTGGACAATTATTCCGAAGCGGCGGAGGACCCGAAAGGCGTCATCACCCGGGTGATCACCTACAGCGGCCGGGACAGCGATACCATGCCGCCGGTGTGGGTGGCCCGGGATCCCAGCCACGGCGTGGTCATCGGCGCCTGCATCGTCTCGGCGGCCACCGCCACCGAAGTGGGCGCCACCGGCGTCCGGCGGGCCCCCTGGGCCAACGCGCCCTTTACCCCCGGATCCCTGGGGGATTACATGGCGGCCCAGTTCGCATTTTTCGAAAATCCCCGCATCGCCCGGGACCGGCAGCCCATCCTGGCCGGGTTGAATTACTTTTTGACCCACGAAGCCCGGGGGGGATCCTCCAAGGCCCTGTTGGGGGAAAAGCGGGATGTGAAGGTCTGGCTTTCCTGGCTGGAACGGCGCGCCCACAAGGAAGTGGATGCCATCGAGACTCCCATGGGGCTGATCCCCAAATTCACCGATCTGGCAAGGCTCTTCAAGGAAAAGATCGACAAGGCCTATACCGAAGACCTGTATGTGAAGCAGTTTTCCCTGTATATCGACAATATCCTGGCCAGAATCGACCTGCAGAAAACGGCTTACGGCAAGGAAGCGGATGTGCCCAGGCGCTTCTTTGATGTCCTGGAAGAGCAGCGCCGGGGGCTCTTGGCCCTCAAGGAGGCCTACGGCGCCGTGGTCACACCCGATCAGGCGGCCGCCTTTTCAAAGGGGCCGTCGGCTTAACATCGCCGCACACCGGAGACCGATCCGCACCGCATGGCCCTATCGGGAATCGACTGGTTCGTCATTGCCTTGTACCTTGTCGTCACCGCTTCCGTGGGCCTTCTCTTTTCAAAGCGGGCCCAAAAGAGCGTGGATGACTTTTTTGTCAGCGGCCGTGCCCTGCCCTGGTGGTTGGCCGGACTTTCCATGATCGCCTCCGCCTTTGCCATCGACACGCCGCTGGGAATCACCGGCCTGGTGGCCAAGGACGGGATCGCCGGGGTATGGTATGCGTGGTCCTTCGTCCTGGGAGGGGCCGGCGCCCTGGGCGCCTTCATCTTCGCCCCCCTGTTGCGTCGTTCCAAAATCATCACCACGGCGGAACTCATCGAACTGCGATATGACGGCCGGCCCGC
>JALVQN010000122.1 GCA_027025555.1 Desulfobacterales bacterium | reverse complement strand
TGACCGTGCCGTCCCAGGCGCCGCCGGTCAGCTCGTATACGTGGCGGGCGCGCTGCATCACCTTTTCAAAATCCTTGGAGATGGGAAAGGGCCGGTGGGCCGCCTTCATGGCGTTGAATCGGCTGATCTCGCTTTCCGCCAGGAAGGTGGACATGCTCCGGTTGACGGCTTCCAGGCGGTTGCGGACGGCCTGCTCCAAACTCGAAGGCGCCGGCACCCGGCCGGGGAAAACCTTGACGTGGAAGGTGGTTCCCATGGTGCGGCCGGTGAAGACAAGGGGGCCGGAGCGGGCCTGGGCGGCCGCGCCATGAAACGAAAGCAGCAGAAGGAGGGCCAGGCCTGCCGGGTATTTTTTCAGATGCGTTCGTTTCATGCGGTTTGAGGCTCCATGGGCCGGCAAGCGTCAGCAGATCCGGGGCAGTTGTTCGCCGGTGAGCATGTCCACGAATCGGCTCCCGCCGATGGATGTTTTCATCACCACCTTCCCCGGATGCGCACGGGTGACTTCGCCGATGATGCAGGCATCCTTTCCCAGGGGGTCCTTTTGCATGGCTTCAAGGACGCTGTCACAGGCCTTTTCCGGCAGAAAGGCAAGGAGTTTCCCCTCGTTTGCCACGTAGAGGGGGTCAAATCCCAGCAGATCACAGAGGGCCTTGACCTGCGGTTTTACCGGGATGCGCGTTTCATGGATCTCGATACCCACCCGGGAAGCCAGGGCGATCTCGTTCAAGGTGGAGCCCACCCCCCCCCGGGTGGGGTCCCTGAGGACATGGATCTCCTTTTTGGTTTCAAACATAAGACCCACGAGACGGTTCAGGGGGGCGGTGTCGCTGACGATGGTCGTGTCGAAGGCGAGGCCCTCCCGCTGCGCCAGTACGGCCATCCCGTGCTCGGCAATGCCACCGGAAAGCAGGATCCGGTCCCCCGCTTTTGCGTTTTGGCCCGAGACCGCCACGTTTCCGGGAATTTTTCCGATGCCCGAGGTGTTGATGAAAATTTTATCCGCCGATCCCTGGGGCACCACCTTGGTGTCCCCGGTGACCACCGTGACCCGGGCACGCCGGGCGGCTTCCCGCATATGCCGGCAGATACGCTCCAGGTCCGAAAGGGGGAACCCCTCCTCCAGGATCAACCCCACGGAAAGATAGAGGGGTTCGGCGCCGCACATGGCCAGGTCGTTCACCGTCCCGTTGATGGCCAGGTCGCCGATGCTTCCCCCGGGGAAAAAGGGGGGATCCACCACGTAGGTATCCGTGGAAAAGGCAAGCCTGCCTTCTTCCAGATGAAAAACCGCCCCGTCGTCGAGACGGGAGAGGAGGGGGTTGTCGAAGCAGGGAACCAGCATTTCCGAGATGAGGCGGTGGGCCATTTTGCCCCCGCTTCCGTGGTCCAGCAGGATCAATTCTTTTTTCATGACTGAATTTTCCTTTAAGATCCAATCCGGATCAGTGCTTTTTGGCGGAGATCATGTGGTCTTCATGCGCTTTAACCTATCGGTTTCACTGAAATTTTTCAGCGGCCATCAACCGCCGCGGGCGGGGACGGCCACGCGCCGGGCCATCCAGAAACGACGGGACCAGTAAGTGTCGCGAAGGCTGGAAAGCGTGACCCCTTTCGATTTGGAGGCGTGGATGAAACGGGAGCGCCCGACATAAATGCCCACATGCCTTGCGCCCCATCCGGTTTTAAAAAGGACCAGGTCGCCGGGGGCCAGGTCCTTTTTCCGGATGGGGATCCCTGTTTGGGCCAGGTCCCGAGTGGACCTAGGCAGTTTCAGCTTGAGCTGATCCCGGAAAGTGACATGGACGAATCCGGAGCAGTCGACGCCCCTGCGGGACATCCCTCCCAGCCTGTAGCCGGTTCCCTTCCAGGTCTGATACTGTTTCATCAGTTTGGTGCGGATCTGGGATCGTGAAAACGGAATCCGGGCCACGCCCCTTCGAGGCCCGGGATATCGAGCCGGCACGGTGGTGTAGGGCGCCGTGGCGCAACCCATTCCGGCAAAAAGGAAGGCGACGGCCAAAAGGAGGCTGAAAAGACTGAAGACGGACGGCCGGAACCCGGAGCGGCGGAGGCGGCGAGGCGATGAAAATTCACGATGAAAGGACCGGTTCATATTAGGGCAAAAGCATAGTCGTTTGGGATCCCCGTGTCAATGGATTCGGAGGGATTCCCGAACCTGAAAATGCCTGTCATCCGGCTGCAGGGCCTGAATTCGGTCCCCCTCGGGGCGCCCCGGACACAAGAAAAAAAGGGTTGTCTTGTTGACAGAGGGGAAGCTCTCCTGATAGCAAGGAAGCCTTGTTGAGGATCTCGGCCACCCCGGGATTGTCGTTATGCGTCCACCTCGATCAAAACAAGAGCACTTCAAAGAATTCAAAGCGCCATGAGGTTGTCGGTCGTCATTCCCTGTTTCAACGAGGTGGCAACGGTTGAAACGCTCATCCAGCGCGTTGAAGACGCGCCGTTTCCCGACAAGGAGATCATCTTGGTGGATGACGGCTCCACCGACGGCACCCGGGAAAAGCTCCTCCGGGAGATTGTTCCCTCAAAACCCCATTTAAAGGTCATCTGCCATGAAGAAAACCGGGGCAAGGGCGCGGCCTTAAGGAGCGGATTCCGGGCGGCGACGGGGGACATCGTCATGGTTCAGGATGCGGACCTGGAGTACGATCCCAATGATTATCCCCGATTGCTCGGCCCCATTTTGGACGGCCGCGCGGATGTGGTCTTCGGGTCGCGTTTCAGCGGCGGGGATCCCCACCGGGTGGTCTATTACTGGCACATGGTGGGCAATCGGATTTTGACCACCCTTTCCAACATGCTGACCAACATCAACCTCACGGACATGGAGACTTGCTACAAGGTTTTCAAGCGGCAGATCATCCAGTCCATTACCATTGAGGAGGACCGTTTCGGGTTCGAACCCGAGGTCACCGCCAAGGTGGCCAAGCTCGGATGCCGCATCTACGAGGTGGGCATCTCCTACAGCGGCCGCACCTATAAGGAAGGAAAGAAGATCAACTGGAAAGACGGGGTTTCGGCCATCAGGTGCATTTTCAAATATAACCTCTTTCGCTGATTTCCGAGTTTGAGCCGCCCCGGCAATCCCATCCCCCGCAGCTTGAGGCTGAGTGTTCGAACCGGGTCGCTTTTTAAGGCGCCGTGTCTAATAGGGCATATACCCCAAATGAGCCGATGAGCCCCAGATGCATGTCATCCTGAACACCCTGAAAAAGCGCCTTTTCCCGCCGGGAAGGTGCGGGAGGTCCTGGAGGGACGAAAAGGGGGGGAAGCGTCAGATGCTTCGGCCAAAGCCCCATGAAAAGGATCGCTTGAACCCCCCGTGGCCGCCCACGCGCACGCCGAAGAACATGGCCTGGGCCATGGCCGTGGCATTCAGGCGCCGGGCCACGTCGATCATGAGTTCAGCGTCCGCCACCAGGCGCTCCACATCCTCCCCGGGATAGCCGGCCCAGTATTTCAAATCGTGCAAAAAGCAGGCGGGATAAAGCTCCACGCCTTTCCATGCGTCAAACCAAAGGGTACATCCGTCGCTTTTGAAAGGCTTTGGAGGGACATCCCTCTCGATCTTCTCCCAAAGGGCGTTCAGGCCGTAATGGAGGCAGATCTCACGAATCCGTTCAAGGGGGACCACTTCTCCTTTTGGGGGGAGTTTCATGGCATATCCGGAAGCCGTTTTTTGTCCATGAGCCTGGCCAGAGTGTCCAGATGGCCCTTTTCCTGGTCTGCCAGCCTGCCCAGGAGGGTGCGGCCCCGGGGATTTTCAATGCCTTTTTGGCTGCGGAGATAGAGGTCCAGGGCCTGGGTTTCGAACATCATGGCCGCCTCCAGGACTTCTTGCGGGGTCCCCAGAAAGGCACGCCGTTTCTTCAAAAGCTCCGCCGGCGCCCATCCGCCTTCTCCGGCAGAAGCGTCCTGTCTTGAGGTATCGAGGACTTTCAGGATGTCTCCGGGATGGCCCAGTTCTTCGGCGATCTTCACCAGGATGCGCCGATGGGCCGCTTCGAAAGCGGCCAGTTGGGAAAATGTTTTCTTCAGTGCGGCGTCTTTACTCGATTCCGCCAGGCTTGCGTAAAAGGCCCCGAGATGGGCCTCCATGGCATGGGCCACCTTGAGGATTTCAAGGGGCGTTTCCTTTCCCGTGAAATGGTACAAACCGGCTTCCCGGGGCCCCACGGCCGTTTCCCCTTTCCATGCCAGCATGCCGCCTGTGAGGTTGTAGACCTCGTCAAATCCCTGGCCCGTTAAAAGGGAGGCGGCGGCTGCGCTCCGCTTGCCTGATCGACAATAGACCAGGGTCGGTTTTTTGCGTGAAATGGTATCCAGGCACTCCACCAGGGTTGCCAGGGGGATCAATGTGGCGCCGGGGAGGTGGGACTCCTCGTACTCCCAGGGCTCCCGGACATCGACCAGGTTGCAGGCACCTGCAGGCCGACTCCTCAAGAAAGCCTTTGCCGATTTGGGATCCATGTGTTTCATGGCTTGGACCTCGCCCCTGATTGCTTGTAGCACGATCCGGGTCGAGGCTCAACAGCGGAAGGCCTGCCGGCCGTCAGGGGACCTCGAGCACGCGGCCGTTTCGGTAAAAGAGTTTCCCGTGACGGTATCCTTCGTCGGCTTCTTTGTCCTCCAGCAGCGCCCTGTCCCGGCTCAGCAATGCGAAAAGGGTTCGGAAAAGATTGACGCTGGTCTTGATGCCGGCCACCGCCTCGGCGTTTTCTTTAAAAGGCCACCGAACGGCCGCCAGAACCCCGAATATGTCCTGGCAGAACTGTTCGGGATCGAGTGCCCCTTTGACGTCGTGGAAGCGCCTAAGCGCCCAGGGTCCGTGATCGCCGCAGAGGACGATGACGGCATCGCCGTCAATCTGGCGGATCGTCTCGAGGATACGCGACAGGAAGGCGTTGGCGTGTTCAAGCCGTTTTGGGTATCCCCGGAAGAAGGCCTCCATGGTGTCGCTTGCATCCGAGGGGTTCTTCAACTCCTGCAGGGTGGGGGAATGCCCCGGCCACAGCGTGTAGATATAGGTGAAGGCCGGTTGTGAAAGGGCCGCCGCGTGACGGATGCGTTGACGGATCAGGTCCAAAAAGGTTTCGTCCGGGATTTCAGGAGTCCTGTGTTCGCTGACCGGGTGCCAGAAATATTTAAGGGCCTGATAGAGGGAATATCGAGGGGCATAAAAGTCGACCTCCGCCCCTTTCCGGAGCTGATAATCGGTCTGATGCAGGTACTGGATATAGTAGCCGTTTCGCTTGAGGATATCCAGCACCGGATTGTATCGCAGGCCCGAAATGATCTCCCTGGCGCTGACGGCCTCGTTGTCGCCGACGGCGATTTTCAACCGGTGATGGGTCATGGTCAAGATGGAGGACAGGGACGCCAAGGTATAGTTGTAATTGCTCAAAAACGCGTGATTGACGTGAAAGCCCCAGTTTTCGAGTCTCCGGTAAAAGGCGCCGTTTTTCACATGGAAACAGGTTTCCAAGTGCTTGCGGCTGGGATAGCTTTCGGCGAGGATGAAATAGATGTTGGGCCTTTGCTTCAGCACCACCTTCTCGAAGCGGGCCCTTTCCCGGGTATACCAGAGCCGGTTTCCTTCGGGAAGATACCGGAGAATCCCGTAGCCGAAATGGGCAAGGGCCGCGCCGTTGAGAAACAGCATCATGAGCACAACGGGTCTCAGGCCTTTTCGATGGAGCAGCACCCCCAAAAGGACCGTCAGCACGGTGATGGCAAACGCCAATTTCCATCCGGACACGGGGATCCCCGAAAGGGGTTCTTTCAGGAGAATCCCCATGAGAATCAAAGGGGGAAGCCCCATCAGGAGGGAGGGGGTCGGGGAGGTCCGGCCATCTCGGCGGCCCGGGTAGAGGCGGCACAAGAGGTGCCAAAGGGCCCCTGCGGCAAGCATGGCCGATGGAATCGAAGAAAGGAGAAAGCCGATCTGGGGCCAGGCAAAGGCGTACCAGTTGGTGCTGCAAAAGAGCAACACCGGATAGAGGCCGCACAACAGCCACAACCCCAACGTCATTTTAAAAGGGGGCGCCTTGGGCATGTTTTTCCCGCTTGTTTGCCTTTCTTCTGCGCCCATTCAGAGCCTCCATCCGACAGAAGGATCGGGCGGCTTTTGGAAATGGCCTGTTTCAAGGGGTTGTATTTGGAGCGCTTTGGGCGTGTCAAGTTCATTTTAAAAGCTTGGAAACGTGTGGGGATGAAGGGAAGGGGTGGGCTTGCCGGACCCGTTGGCGGCGGGTGCCGGATATTTTATCTTTAAACGGCGGTAAGGCTTTCCAAAAGCAGGTTCTTTACTTTCTCTTTGAGCACCTTTCCCATGGTGTTTCGCGGCACAGCTTCCACGAAGACCACGTGCCGGGGACATTTCCAGTCGTGCAGATACCGGCGGCAGTGGCGTTGGACGGCTTCCGGATCGAGTCGGGCGCCCGGCACCGGCACGATGGCGGCAGCCACCTTCTCGCCCCATCTTTGGTCCGGGATGCCCACGACGCAGGATTCCACCACTTCCGGCATCTGGTTGATGACCTGTTCCACCTCCTTGGGCGAGATGTTTTCGCCGCCCGAGATGATGATGTGCTTGATACGGTCGGTCAGGTAGTAATATCCCTGTTCATCCACCCTCCCCAGGTCCCCGCTTCTGAACCACCCCTCGTGAAAGGCCTTTGCCGTTTCTTCGGGCTTGCGCCAGTAGGCGGGCATGATGGAGGGACTCTTGAGCCAGATCTCGCCTTCTTTGCCGGGCGGCACGTCTTCAAAGGTGTTGGGATCGACGAGCCGCACGGAGACACCGGGAAGGGGCTTCCCGATGGAGCCGGGTTTCCGCACGCCGTCCAGGGGATTGGAGAAATTCATGCCGGTCTCGGACATGCCTTCCCGCTCCACCGGTTCCTGGCCGAAAACCCGGAAAATGGCATCAAAGTCCTTGGCCGGAAGGGGGGCCGATCCCGAGGTGAGCAGGCGCAGGTGGCTGAAATCGAACCGCCGGTCTCCCAGGGCTTCCATGAGCTTGGTATACATGGCCGGCACCGCCATGAAGACCGTGCACACGGGAAATCCTTGTCGGCGGGCCAGGCAGGCGATCACCTGCTCCGGTTTAAAGGCATCCAGCATCACCACGCTTCCTCCGGCCATCAGCAGGGTGTGCAGGGCGAAACAGAGGCCGTGTACGTGAAAGAGGGGAAGGGCATGGCACAGCACGTCGGCATCGCGGATTTTCCAGATGTGGATCACGTTGGCCGCATCGTGCACCAGGTTCCGGTGGGTCAGCACGGCCCCCTTGGGCCGGCCGGTGGTGCCCGAGGTGTAGATGATGAGGGCCGGGTCCCCGGGGAGCACTTCCACGGCGGGTGCCCGGGTCCGGGCCTTTCGGAAGAATTCGATTTCCTGGTAGGGCCTGCCGGTATCGATGATCAGCCGTCCGAGAGCGGGCGCCGCGCTTTCGAGAATCCCGGCCTGTGCGGGCCCGGCCACGGCCAGCACCGGCTCGGCGTCACCGGCCAGGTAGGCCACCTCGTTTTCCTTGAACCCCGGATTTAAAGGGACGGCCACCGCCCCCAGGTGTTGCAGGGCCAGGTGGGCCGTCACGAAAAACAGGGACTTGGGGAGAAAAAGGATCACACGGTCCCCCCGGCCCACACCCCTGTCCATGAAGGTATGGGCCAACCGGGCGGCGTCGTCCCAGAGATCCCGGTAGGCGATTTGGGTTTCCGGTCGGCCGTTTCGGATAAAGGTGATGGCGGTCTTTTCTCCAAAACGCCGGCAGCTTCGGTCAAAACACTCTTTCAGCGTCGTACAGCCTCCCACAGTCGCCTCCTTGATTTCTACAAGCATCAGCCGATCATTTTGTTGGGCAGCCACAGGGCCAACTCCGGCCAGATGCAGACCAGAACGATGACGATACCGTCTATAACGAAGAAGGGCACCACCCCCAGCAGGACCTGTCCCATGGGGATGTCCGGAGCAATGTTCTTGACGATGTAAAGATTCAGCCCCACCGGCGGTGTCACCAGGCCGATTTCCAAGTTGATGGTCATGATCACTGCAAACCAGATGGGATCAAAGCCCAGGCCCTTAATGATGGGCATCAACAGGGGCGCGACCATCAAAATCACCGCCGCCGGAGGAATAAAGCAGCCCAGGATGAGCAACAGGATGTTGATCAGCAAAATGATGCCCCACTTGCCCAGGGGCAGTTTCAAAATCAGTTCGCCCAGGGCCTGGGTGGCGTAAAGGTCCGAAGAGACATAAGAGAAGAGCAGAGCGGCCGCCATGATCATCAGGATCATGGAACTTTCCTCCAGGGCCTTCACGAAGATGCCCCACAGTTTTAGCGGGGAGGTAACCCGGTAGATGAGCATCACGAAAAGGAGTGAAAGGACGGCTCCCAACCCGGCGGCTTCGCTGGGGGTGGCCCATCCGCCATAAAGGGACCCCATGATGCCGAAGATGATCAGCACGAAAGGCAACACGTGGACAGTGGAGGCGAAGCGTTCCTTCCAGGTGTAGGTCTCGTCGATGGCGTGCTCCCGGATGTAATAGACCGAACCGCTCTTTCCCGGTACCAGCTTTCTGAAGTAGAACACAGCAGCCACCCAGATGCAGCTCAGAAGCACCAGCAAAAGACCGGGAACGATGCCGGCGATGAAGCACTTGCCGATGGAGGTTTCGGTGGCCACTCCATACAGAATCATGGTGATGCTGGGCGGAATCAGGATGCCCAGGGTGCCTCCGTGGGCAATGAGCCCGGTGCTCAGCGCCGGAGAATATCCGTGACGACGCATTTCCGGGATGCCGACGCCCCCGATGGCCGCTGCCGTGGCAGGGCTGGAGCCGCACAGAGCTGCGAAGATGGCGCATCCCATGAGGTTGGCAATCCCCAATCCGCCGGGAATCCTGTACAGCCACTTGTGCAAGGTGGTGTACAGGTCCCGGCTGGCGTTGGTTTCAGAAATGGGAGCGCTCAGCAGAATGAACAGAGGAATGGCCAAAAGGGCAAAACTGTCCATACTGCCGTACATCACAAAAGGCACCGTGGAGAGCAGATGAGGGGAAAAAACAAAGATGAAAATCAAAGAGATGCCCGCAAGGCCCGCCCAGATAGGAATGCCGGACATGAGCAGCACCAATGCGCTGGTAAACAACACCACAGCCAGCAGGTATTCATTCATTTCCCGGACCTTCCCTCCCGCGAATCCGGAGCATGGGTCCCCGTGTCAAGAGGGCCCTCCTTGACGTCGGCTCCATTCTTAAGCACATGCATCTGCTTTTTGACGTTGACCAAAGACTGCAGGAAGAAAAGCGTCATGCCAAGCGGCAAAAACAGGTAGGGGATCCACAAGGGCGGCCCCCAGAGACTTTCGGAATGATCATTTCGGACAAGGGCTTCCCACCACATGGGCCAGGCGTACCATGCCAGTACGGCGCATATGAGACTGCTGAACACCGACACTATCATGAGCACCACCGCCCGGGTTTTCGGTGTCAGATGAACCAGAATCAGGTCCACGTTGAGATGCTTCTCCTTGCGCTGGATCAGGGCTGATCCCACGAAGGTGGCGAATATCAGTAAAAAGACGGAAGCCTCGATCTGCCAGATGGCCGACATGCCGAAAAGCTTGCGCACCACGATCCCTTCGGTGACCACCAAGGCTGCCGCTGGAATGCACATGGCGGCGATTGCGCCGGTCACCCCGCTGATCCATTCTACGGTTTTCTCAAAAGCCTTCCAGAGCCTTCTTCCCATGGTTTCTCCCGGGCTGTAGGATGCCTGCCGGAATCCGGCGGGGCGCCGTGGGAGCGGTCCGCCGCCCGTACAGATCCCGCAACAGCAACCTATTTCATGGCCTCCAAGGCCATATCCAGCAATTTCTGGCCGCCTTCCACGTTTTCGGCGAAATCCTTCCAAGCGGTCTTTTTGGCAAAGGCTAGCCACGTATTAAATTCGTCCTGAGTCATGTAGTGGATCTGCGCCCCCGCCTTGGTGTATGCGTCGATAAGCTTTTCCACCAGGGACTTGAAATTCTGATACACCCAGTTTTCATGCATCCATTGGGCTGTTTCCAGGAAGGCCTTCTGCTGCTCCGCCGAGAGACGATCCCATGTCTTTTTTGAAATGCACAGATTTTCCGCCATGTACCAGATGGAGTAATCCCGCGGCACGTTGATGTATTTCAAGACTTCGTAAAGGCGGTAAGACACAAAAGAGGCCGAGGAGGTCATCATGGTATCCAGGACCCCGGTGGCCAGAGCATGATAAGTCTCCGAAGAGGGCATGCTGGTGATGGAGGCACCGGCCATACGCATCATGAGTTCGAACTTCTTTCCAGCCGCTCGAAGCTTGGTGCCCTTCACGTCGGCAGGAACACGAATCTGACGGATCTTGCTGCCGATGCCGCCGTCAAACCAGGCCCAAACCAAGTTCTTGACGCCGTTTTTTTCCATCAAGGCTTCCACATTCTTCCCGATGGGCTTGTTGCGCCAGGTAAGCCCTTGCTGGATGTTGGCCACCGAGCAGGGCATCAGCGTGATGGAAAGCTGGGGGATCTTCCCTGATGCATAGTCCAAGGGAAAGACGGCCATGTCCAGGGCCCCCTTGCGCATGGCGTCCCATTGTTCCTTGGGTTTGAACAGGGATTTTGCCGGATAGTAGCGAAATTTGACCCCACCGTTGGTCTTTTGGGTTACCATGTCCCCGAAGACCCTGGCCATCCGGTCTCTCACGTCCCCTTGGGCGAACTGGTGGGAGACCTTGAGGACCATAGTCTTCGCCGCCGCCGGGACGACATACCAGAAGAACATCACGGTTACCGCCAGACCTAAAACCGCCAACCCTTTCTGCATTCTTTTTTTCATGGGCTCCTCCTTCTTTTTATGGGTGGATGTTGGGCTTAAAACCCCCGCCGATATTCGTCACCATGCTTCCCGAACCGCGGCGCCATGGGGCGCTGGGACTCTGGGAAGAGTCCCATCAGGGCCTCACATTGGCGGAGCAGATGGGTCCGCATGAGCACTTCTGCCTCATCGGCATCCATGCGTTCCAAGGCTTCCATCAATGCCCTGTGTTCTTCCATGGACTGCCTGAACCGTTTGGGTTGATAGAGTTGCCGGTGTCTATAAAGGAGGATTTTTTGCCGCAATCCGTTGATCACGCCGTTTAGAACCGCATTGCCGCTGAGCTTCTGGATTAACACGTGAAAATCGTGATTGGTCTCGAGGTAGGCCCTATGATCCCGGTGGGCCCAGTGGGTTTCGAGCTTTTCGTGCTGTGCCCGGATACTTTCAAGGTCTGCTCGTGTCATTTTTTGAACCGTCAGTCTTGCACAGGTGCCTTCAAGGACCGCCATGACCTCGAACATGTCGCGGATTTCCCGCATAGAGGGCCGGCGGACAAAGGCCCCCTTATGGGGAACCAGGTCCACCAGGCCTTCGGAGTGAAGGATGCGTAAGGATTCCCTCACGGGCGTACGACTGACCCCCAGGGTGTCGCAGAGGGATTTCTCCTGGATTTTTTCTCCCATGGCCAGTGCCCCGGAATGGATCATTTCCCGGATGCGGGCCGCCACCTCTTGATGGAGTGTTTTGGGTTCTATCCGGAAGGATAAAGCCCCTTGTGTGGAAGGGTGCACCATGATTCCTATTTTAATACATTATACAAAATACAATATCAAGTATTTTTTATGACCCCCTAACACCCTAAGCGAGTAATTTCCAGTCTTCCCGCACCCTAAGCGTTGGATGCGGCAGTGCATGCGCGACTATCAAGGCTTTGGCTGAGTTTATTGGTAGCGAAGGTTGGATTTGAACCAACGACCTTCGGGTTGTGAGCCGCATATTGATCTAATGAACTCAATGAGTTCAGATACTTAGACGGGAAAAAGAGGCAAACTGCGACAGTTGATCACCATGTTCACCGCACTGCTGCGCTTTTCCATTTCAATTGTTGACTCAATAATTCGGCTCGTATTTTCGGACAAGTCGCCCTGTTGGGTCAAACCGTACAATGCCTTGTTTACATGATTAAATAATACTACTTGACAAAATAGTCAAGTATGGCTATTTTGTCAAATATGAAGTATTTATTCGAAAAACAAATGATTAACGAGTTGCCGAGAAGACTTGCCGCGTTCCTGGAAATGCCTGAAAGTGAGGTAAGGATTCTGGAACGCCGAAAAGACCGCGGACCTGATTTTGTAATAGATGCAGGTAAATACAAATTTTTTGTTGAATTCAGGAGTGCGAGTAATCGAGCGTTACTAAATCTGGCGGCTGACCGCCTTGAAGGGATCAAAAGCGATTTGGGGGACGATGGCATCCCCCTTTTGGTCGTTCCCTTCATGGGCGAGACGGGTCGCCGGTTTTGCGACGAACATGGCATTGCATGGGTGGATCTCTCCGGAAATGCCCACATCAAAGGGCCCGGCCTCCTCATCCATGTCGAGGGCCGACCGAATCGTTTTAAAAAACCCGGCAGGCCCCCAAACATATTCGCCCCGAAAAGCTCTCGCATTGCGCGCCGGTTTCTCATCGAGCCATACAGGGGCTTCACTCAACGGGAATTGTCTCGGCGTACCGGTCTTGACGAGGGTTATACCAGCCGTATCATTCGTAGGCTTGAAGAGACCAGGTTGATCGTCAGAGATGATCAGGGCCGTCTGAAGCCTTATGATCCGCACCAATTGCTCGATGCGTGGCATGAGGCCTATGATTTTACCAAACATCATCTTATCAAAGGCCACATTGCAGCCCGCAGTGGCCATGAATTACTTGAGAAGATAGCCCCTGTCCTTAGCCAAAACGGGATAGAGCATGCCTTTACCGGGCTTGCAGGGGCATGGCTCTACACCCAGTTTGCTGTCTTTCGAATTGTGACCTTCTATCTAAAAGAGTTGCCAACGGAAAAAATGCTCGCTGCTCTTCATTTCCGCAAAGATGAAGTGGGTGCCAATACCTGGCTGGTTGTTCCCGATGATGAAGGGGTATTTCATGGCGCTGCCGAACGTGATAAAATTGCATGTGTCCACCCGGTCCAGCTCTATCTGGATCTCAAAGCACATCCTGAAAGATCCGAGGAAGCCGCATCCAGGTTGCGCCAGGAATATTTGAACTGGAGAAAAGATGCCTGAAAAACCTTCCTATGCCACTGGATATCGTAAAGAACAGGTAGAGCTTGTAAGACGGACCTGTCTTTATGTTGCCACAAAGCTTGGAGACCTCCTTGACGAATTTGTTGTTGTTGGTGGACTTGTGCCTACCCTTTTGATTCCTGACAAATCACTTCCCAAGAGTGAAGAGGTTCATGTGGGAACCACAGATCTTGATCTGGGGCTTTCCCTATACTTGCTGGATGCCCGTAGATATGAGGAACTTACTTTAAGACTGCGCAGGGCGGGTTTTGAACCCGATGTCAGTGAAAGGGGGAATCCCATATTTCAGCGCTGGAAGATTGAGCCGTCCCCTGACCTGAAGGTCACAGTGGATTTTGTCATACCTCCAAGTATTGAGTCGGATAAAGGCGGTAGTCTTCGGCATATTGAGAGAGACTTCGCCGCCGTGATAACGCCGGGCCTTCATCTGGCTTTCAGGGACAGGCAAAAAATTGTACTGGAAGGAATGACGATTACCGGGGAAAAAGCAAGGCGTTATGTATGGGTATGCGGACCGGGAGCGTTTGTAATCCTAAAGGCGTTGGCCTTCGGGAAAAGAGGAGAAAATAAAGATGCATATGACCTTTACTGGGTGATCCGAAATTATGGAGCAGGCGTTGACAATATCTTTGACCATCTCAAGCCCCTTCTTGAAGAACAGGAAACGCAACGCGCTCTCCGGATCCTGCAAGGAGACTTTTCCGACCCTAACGGTGTGGGACCGAGGCGTGTCGCGGAGTTTCTATATGGAGGGCCCAATGAAGAACTGCAGGCTGATGTGGTGGGTTTCGTTCGAGAACTGGTTTCCAAATGCCAATCCCCTTAGTCTAATCCTCTTCCTGGACTTCCCTGAATGAGTCCGTCCCAGTAATTTTAGAAATAGCCGGTGCAAGATCACCGACGCAATGCCGGATGGGGGATCTCTTGCCAGACGGGGTGCAAGGGTTATGTAATCGTAATGATTACAGACACCCGAAGTGAGTGTTTCAAAGCTCTAACGCGCCGGGCCATTAAAAAATCGCAACGCCCGGAATTTAAAATTTTCCAAAAGGGCATCGATGAGGGGATCGATTTGCTCAAAAAAGAAAAGGGGTCGCGGCGTATGGCCGGCACCCCTTGATTTTATTGGTAGCGGGGGCTGGATTTGAACCAACGACCTTCGGGTTATGAGCCCGACGAGCTACCAGACTGCTCCACCCCGCATCTGCATTTTGAACTTTCAGTATATTTTAGTAATTCCTCGTTGTCAAGGGCTTTTTTCCAGGCGGGCCAGGGCGGTCAAACGCCCCTTGACACGACGCACCTCCATTTTCTTGTCGGAGGCGGGGGGAGGATCGAAGCGGAGGATTTTGGTGCGGGAGGTTTCGCCGGAGACGATTTTGAGGCAGCGTTTCGAAACCTTGAGCTGCTTGGCTAAAAACTCGATGCCCATCTTGTTGGCCAGGCCTCCCACAGGGGGAGCGGTGAGCTTGACCTTCAGGGCATCCAGGTGCCTCCCCGCCACGGCATTTTTAGAGGACCTGGGAAGGACGTGGATCTTGAAGAGAAGGTGGGTCTCGTGATCCCGGATATCCAGTAAAGGCTCGGCTGTCATGGGGGAACGGCGACGGAGGCCGCGGCGCTTGCCAGTTCTTCCGGTGTAATGGCCGCGGTGCCCACTTTGCCCACCACCACGCCTGCTGCGGCGTTGGCCAGGTGGACGGCTGTCTTGAGCGGCGCACCGGAAGCCAGGGCAAGACCCAGTACGGCCAGGACCGTATCGCCGGCCCCGGAGACGTCGTAGACCTGCAGGGCCTGGGCCTTGATGCTGTAAGGGTTTTGCCCTTTTTCAAAGAGGGTCATGCCGTCTTTGCCCAGGGTAATCAGGAGGTTGTCGATTTTTACGCTTCGAAGGATCTTTCCCGCTGCCTGTTTCAGGGAAGGTTCGTCTAGAATTTCGACCCCGGCGGCGAACCCCGCCTCCTTCCTGTTGGGTGTCAGGAGGGAGACCCCGGCGTACTTGGAAAAGTCGAACCCCTTGGGGTCGGCAATGACGTACTTTTTTTTTGCGCGCGCGGCTTTCAGGGTCTGGGACAAAAGGGTCTTGCTCACCAGGCCTTTTCCATAGTCGGAGACAAGGACCATGTCCACGCCCCCCACAATCTTTTCAACAGTGCGGATCAGTTTGTTGCGGGTTTTTCCGGAGACGGTTCCGGGCGCTTCCCGGTCGATGCGCAGCACATGCTGGTTCACGGCGATGATCCGCGTTTTCTGGATGGTGGGCCGTTCGGGATCCCGGACCACGCCCTCGGTCTCCACGCCGAGTTGTTCGAGCCTTTTTAACACCCAGGTCCCGTTTTTCCCGGTCCCCACCACCCCCACGGCATGGACCCGGGCCCCCAGGGCGGCCAGGTTGTGAATCACGTTCCCCGAGCCCCCCAGGGTGAAACTTTCGTCTTTCACCAGGACCACGGGGACCGGTGCTTCCGGGGAAATGCGCTCCACGTCTCCCCAAATGTACTTGTCGATCATCAAGTCCCCGATCACAAGGATCCGGCATTTTGAAAAGCGCTCGAAATCGATGGGAAGGCAGTGGGACATTTTCAGGCGTGCCTTGTTTCGGGAGACGACGGGGCGGTAAGCTCCCGGATCAGTTGCGCCAGGAATCGGGGCGGCCGGATGACGCGGCCTTCCGGGTTCATGCAGGCGTGCAGGGTATATCCGGACGCACACAGGCGTTCTTTTTTGCCGGTCAGGATCCTGTAATCGAACTTGATCCCCCCTTTTACGGCCGGGTCCAGTCGGGTCTCCACGATCAACACGTCGTCGTACTTCACCGGCGCCACATACTTGCAAAAGGCCTCCGAGACCGGCAGAAAGACCCCTTTTTCCTCGATGGTTTTGTAGGCCAGCCCCCGGGAACGAAAAAATTCGGTTCGGCCGATTTCAAACCAGCGCATGTAATTGCCGTAATAAGCGAAGCCCATGGTGTCGGTGTCCCCGTAAATGACCCGGACCGAGGTCCGCTGTGCCGGATTCGTGAGGTCTGCGTCCGTCATGTATCGTCCGTAAGCCTTAAGAGGGTCTCTTTGAGTTCCTGATAGCTTTCCGTCACCGGAAAATCCGGATACTCCCTTTTCACGTTTTCCGGCGGATGGAAGAGGATGCCCCGGTGGGCGGCCTTGAGCATGTGGATGTCGTTGTAAGAATCGCCGATGCCGATTACCCGGAAATTGAGGCTTCTCAATGAAAGGACCGTTTGTTTCTTTGCCTCGGGTTGCCGCAGGTTGTAATCCACGATCATTCCTTTGTCATTGACCGTGAGATGGTGACAGAAGAGGGTGGGGCGCCGAGTTTTTCCAAAAGGGGTCCGGCAAACTCCACGTACGTGTCGGAAACCACGATGACCTGAAACTTGGAGCGCATCCAGTCCAAAAAGGCCACTGCACCGGGAAGGGGATCCATGCCCGATATCACCTTCTGGATATCTTTCAAGGTGATGCCGTGTCGTTTCAGGATGTCCAGCCGGTGTCTCATGAGGACGTCATAATCCGGAACGTCCCGCGTGGTGAGCTTCAGGGCTTCGATGCCGGTCTTTTTCGCCACATTGATCCAGATCTCGGGGGTGAAGATCCCCTCCATGTCCGCGCAGATGATATTCAGACGGTTGTTGCCGGTCCTCATGGGGTGCCTTCCTCTTCGATGCGGATGAGGATCGGCTTGGCATCCACCACGTCCATGGCGGCGATTTCCGACAGGGCCCGCGCCACATTCTTTTCCTTGGCCCGGTGGGTCAACATCACCACCGGCACCGATCCGTTGGTCTTTCTCCCTTTCTGGTGCACCGATTGAATGCTGATGCGGTGGTTGCCCAGCACTCCGGCGATCTTGGACAGGACGCCGGGCCGGTCCAGGGCGGAGAACCGGAAATAGTAATGGGTGTGGATGTCGCCGATGGGCACCACCGGGAGTCTTTGAATGCGGCGCTTCTGGTAGGAGAAGATGGGGACCCGTAAGGGGCGGCTGCCCGAGAGCATGTTCCGGGCCAGGTCCACCACGTCCGCCACCACGGCGCTGGCCGTGGGCATCATGCCGGCGCCGTATCCGTAAAGCATCATGTCTCCCACGCGGTCCCCGGTGAGGGTCAGGGCGTTCACCGAGCCGTTGACACTGGAAAGGAGGTTGTTTTCAGGGATCATGGTGGGATGAATCCGCGCCTCCACCCGGTCCTCCAGGTTCTTGCTGATGGCCAAAAGTTTCACCGTGTACCCGAACTGCCGGGCAAAGTCGATGTCCAGGGGCGTGATGCCGGAAATCCCTTCCACGTAGATGTCGTTGAGGTTGATCTTCATCCCGTAAGCCAGGGCGGAAAGAATCGCCAGCTTGTGCGCCGTGTCGTGGCCTTCCACATCCAACGTGGGGTCCGCTTCGGCAAAGCCCCGGGCCTGGGCCTGGGTGAGGGCTTCCTGGAAGGTGCTCCCTTCCCGGGTGATTTTGGTCAGGATATAATTGCAGGTCCCGTTGAGGATCCCGATCATGGACTCGATCTTGTTGCCCACCAGGGACTCCCGCAGGGTTTTGATCACCGGCATGCAGCCCCCCACGCTGGCCTCGAAGGCCAGGTCCACCCCTTTTTTCACGGCGGCTGAAAAGAGGGTGTTTCCATGGACAGCCAGCAGCGCCTTGTTGGCGGTCACCACGTGTTTTCCGTTTTCAATGGCCCGCAGGATCAGCTCCTTGGCCACCCCGAGCCCCCCGATCATCTCCACCACCATGTGGATCGCCGGATCCTCGACCACTGCAAAGGCGTCTTTCGTGAGGACGCCCTTTTTAAAGGGGATCCCCCGGTCTTTTTCCAGGTCGATGTCGGCCACGCGCTTCAGCTTGATGGCGGCCCCCACGCGGGCTTTCAGCAGGGAGGCGTTTTCCAGAAGGATCCGGGCCACCCCCGTTCCCACGGTACCGCATCCCAGAAGTCCCACACCGATCGATTGCATCGATTCTTCCCCCTAAAGGATCTTCCGGATTCCCCTCACCGCCTGGTTGATGCGCATGGGATTTTCGATGAGGGCAAAACGGACATAATCATCCCCGTACTCTCCGAACCCCAGACCCGGAGAAACAGCGACTTGCGCCTTTTGAATCAGCATCTTGGAAAATTCAACGGATCCCATCTTCGCGTAGGGTTCCGGGATCTTTCCCCAGACGAACATGGTTCCTTTGGGCGGGGGAATATGCCATCCGATCCGTTGAAGCCCGGAAATCAAGGTGTCCCGCCGTTGCCGGTAAATCTCCACGATCTCTTTCACACAAGGCTGGCGGCCCGTGAGGCCGTTTCTTGCGTCCGCCTCGTTTTCCCCGTTCAAGGCGATGATGGCGGCGATCTGAATGGGCTGGAAGATGCCGTAATCCAGGTAACTTTTGATCCTGCGCAACGCGGCGATGATTTCCGCATTGCCCACGCAGAAGCCCACCCGCCATCCCGGCATGGAGTAACTTTTTGAAAGGGAGAAAAACTCCACGCCCACCTCTTTGGCGCCTTCGGACTGAAGGAAGCTGGGTGCCCGGTACCCGTCGAAGACCAGGTCGGCATAGGCGAAATCATGGATCACCATCATGTCGTGCGCCTTGGCATAGGCCACGATCTTGTCGAAGAAGGCCCCTTCCACGACCTGGGTGGTGGGATTGTGGGGATAGGAAAGAATGAGGATCTTGGGCCTGGGCCAGGTTTGTTTGGTGGCGCGGACCAGGTTGTCGAAAAAGTCCTCGTCGGGCCCGGTGGGAATGCCCCGGACGTCTCCACCGGCGATGATGGCCGAGTATGGATGAATCGGATAGGTGGGGTTGGGGGTGAAGACCACGTCGCCCGGCCGGATGGTGACCAGAATCAGGTGGGAGAGCCCCTCCTTGACCCCGATGGTGACGATGGCTTCGGTATCCGGATCGATATCCACATCGAACCGGCGCTTGTACCAACCCGAGATGGCCGCCCGGAGCTTGGTGATGCCCATGGAGGCCGAATACCGGTGGTTGTGGGGCTTTTGAGCGGCGTCAATGAGCTTGGCAACGATGTGCGGCGGCGTTCCCATATCCGGGTTTCCCATTCCCAGATCCACGATGTCCTTTCCCTCCCGCCGGGCCGTGGCCTTGATCTGGTTGACCTGGGAAAAAACATAGGGCGGAAGCCGATCCAATCGTGCAAAACGGGACATGACCTTCCAATCCATTTTTTCGAAAGACGGATAAATTGTCTTCCATACAATAGGCCTGAAGGCTTGTCAAAAAAATATTTTGACTTTCAAACGGCTTGGAGATAGTTTTTACCGATATATTAAAGCATTGCCTTTCGTCGTGGAAGCACCTGGAGAAAAGACCGTGACCAAACCGCTGACCTATGCGGACGCCGGCGTGGATATCGAAAAGGGCGACCGATTCGTGGATCGGATCAAAGCCCTGGCCCGGGGAACCTTCGATTCCCGGATCATCGGTGGGATCGGGGGCTTCGGCGGACTCTACTCCCTCGACCTGGAAGAGACTGCCCGGCCGGTCCTGGTGAGCGCCACCGACGGGGTGGGAACCAAGCTCAAGATCGCCTTCATGACCCAAACCCATGACACGGTGGGCATTGATCTGGTGGCCATGTGCGTCAACGATATCGCCGTTCAGGGAGCAAAGCCCCTGTTTTTCCTGGATTATCTGGCCATGGGATCCCTGGACACGGACGTGGCGTCGGCCGTCGTCAAGGGCATTGTTCACGGGTGCAAAGAAGCCCGGTGCGCCCTTTTGGGGGGCGAGACCGCGGAGATGCCGGGCTTTTACCGCGCCAACGAGTATGACCTGGCCGGGTTTGCGGTGGGTATCGCGGAGCGGTTAAAGATCATCGACGGGAGCGATATCGCCGTGGGAGACAGGCTCGTGGGGATCGCCTCCAACGGTCTTCACGCCAACGGGTTTTCTTTGGTTCGGAAGATCTGCTTTGAAGTCCTGAAATTCAATGTTTCGGATTTCGTGCCCCAACTGAATGGCCGCCTCGGGGAGGTGCTGTTAACCCCCACGCGGATCTATGTGAAAACCATCCAGGCGCTGCTCAAGGAGGGGCCCGTCCACGGCCTTGCCCATATCACCGGCGGGGGGATTCCGGGAAACGTGGTGCGCATCCTTCCGGAGACTTGCGGTGTCCTCTTTTACAGGGACAGCTGGGAGGTGCCGCCCATTTTCCCCTTTTTGAAAGAGGCCGGGAAGGTGTCCGAGGCGGAGATGTTGCGGACCTTCAACAACGGCATCGGCATGGTGGCGGTCCTCCCCAAAGAAGCCGAAAAGGAAGTCCTGGCGCGCCTTGACGGATTGCAGGAAAAGGGGTTTGTGATCGGCGAGATTGTCAAGCGCCCAAAACAAGGACCGAGGGTTCAGTGGAAGTAGCCGATACCCGAGAAGACGCCAAACAGCGGAAGTCCTCCTCCAAGGCCCGGTCCGCTTTTGCGCGGAAAATGACCGCCCCCTTCCTGTCCCTGTTGAAATGGATCGAGAAGGGACAAAAGGGAAAAGCCCCGTGCAAGGCCTGAGGGACCGGCTCCCCAGGCACCGGTCGGGTGCCCTGATCCGCTCCGGTCGACACGGCCTTTTCCGCGGATCCATGCATCGCCATTCGCATCTTCATCCACCGGACAATACATGATGACGGCGTACGGTATTTTCGGGGTTTCTTTTTTCATCTGCCTTGTCCTGACGCCCCTGGTCCGGCGAACGGCCCGGGACAAGGGCTGGCTGGCCCAGCCATCCGACCAACGGTGGCACAAGAAGCCCACCGCCCTGCTCGGAGGCGTCGCCATCTATGCGGGGATGGCGGTGCCCCTTTTTTTCCTGTGTGACTTTTCCACCCTCATTCCCCATCTCTCCCGCTCCGCCGTCGTTAAGGTCCCCGCTTCTCCGGAGGCGGCGGTGTGGCTGGGGATCACCGCGCTCTTTCTGCTGGGCCTCGTGGATGACTTCGTGGGAATCAAGCCCCATACCAAGCTGGTGGGGCAAATCGTGGTGGCTTCCTTCATCGCTTTTATCGGTTTTCGGCTCCACTGGTTCGTTTCTCTGACCCTGGACACCATGGTGACCATCGTCTGGATTGTGGGGATTACCAATGCCTTCAACCTGTTGGACAACATGGACGGCCTCTGTGCCGGCGTGGGTTTGGTGGCCGCCCTGACCCTGGCGGTGTTGTTTTTCAAGCGGTCCGAAGGCCTCTTTTTCATGGCCCTGATCTCGGCCGGATCCCTGGCCGCCTTTTTGGTTTACAATTTCAATCCCGCCTCCATCTTCATGGGCGACAGCGGGAGCCTTGTCGTCGGATTTTCCCTTGCCATGCTGGCCATGCTCTATACCCAAAACGGCACCGGCAACCGGATCTCTGTCTATGCGGTGCCGGTGATGACCCTCATGGTCCCGATCCTGGACACCACGTTGGTGACGCTGATCCGGATTTTGAGCGGCCGCAAGGCCTCCGTGGGCGGCCAGGACCACACCTCCCATCGACTGGTCCTCATGGGCCTTTCCGAACGCGGGGCCGTCCTCTTTCTCTTCGGGATCGGTGCGGTATCCGGGATTTCCGCCGTCTTTGTGGACAAAAGCGACACCCTCACCTCCCCCGGCGTGATCCTTCCGTTGGCCCTGTCCGTGCTCCTCATGGGCGTCTATCTCGCCCAGATCCGCGTCTATCCCGAAAAGGAGTTTTCGCTCCTTCGCAACCGGGCATACACGCCCATTTTGCTGGAACTCACCTACAAGCGCCAGATCCTTCTGGTCATCCTCGATTTCGGACTCATCGCGTTTTCCTATTACAGCTCCTACCGGCTCCGGTTCGATGCCGAAGTCTTCGGCCTTTACTTCAAGGTCTTTCTCCGATCCCTGCCGGCGGTCATCGCCTGCAAGTTTCTGGCCTTTTTCGCCACCGGCGTCTATCGGGGGATTTGGCGCTACATGACCGCCACCGATGTCTTTGTTTATCTCAAGGCCACGGCCGTGGGGACCGTGCTGTCGGTCTCCGTGGTCACGTTCCTTTACCGGTTCCAGGATTTTTCCAAGGGAATCTTCGTCATCGATTGGTTCTTGACCACCGGGCTGCTCTTGGGGACCCGGGGCTCCTTTCGTCTTTTCAGGGATACCGTGAAGCGCAAGGGGCTCAAGGGGGATGCCGTCTTCATTTACGGGGCCGGCCGGGGCGGCGAGATCCTGCTGCGTGAAATCCTCAACAACCGCAGTTTGAACGTCAGGCCCATCGGGTTCATCGACGATGATGCCCTGAAGGCGGGTCGGAAATTAAACGGATACCCCATCCTGGGATCCTTTTCGGACCTGGAAACCCTCCTCAAGAAGCATCCCGTGGGCGGGCTTTTGGTCTCTTTCATGGATGCCGAACCGTCCCGGATGGACGCGGTCAAGGCCTTTTGCAGGACCCACGGCCTTTTTTTGAAGCGGTTTTCCGTGCACCTGGAACCCGTGGATCTTGGAGAGACAGAAGAAGGCCGGCCCATGGACCGGAAATGAGATCTCTAGGAAAGGATACCTGCCGGCCGTGATCGTCTTGGGCATCGAAACCTCCTGTGATGAGACCGCCGCGGCCGTGACGGGAGACGGCGCGCGGATCCTGTCCTCGGTGGTGGCCTCCCAGATCCCCGTGCACCATCCCTTCGGCGGCGTGGTGCCGGAACTGGCCTCCCGGAACCATGTGGCGGCCATCGTGGGCGTGGTCCGGAGGGCCCTGGAGGAGGCGGGCCTATCCCTCCGGCAGGTCGAAGGGGTGGCGGTGACCCGGGGACCCGGCCTGGTGGGATCCCTCCTGGTGGGGTTTTCCTTTGCCAAGGCCCTGGCCTACGGATTGAAAATCCCTTTTATCGGCGTCAATCACCTGGAAGGGCACATCCACAGCGCCTTTTTTGCAGATCCCCTTCCCCGGTTTCCCTTTGTGGCCCTGCTGGCATCCGGCGGGCACACCGCCCTTTACCGGGTGGCGCATCACCTCGACTGGGCCCTCATGGGAAAGACCCGGGACGATGCGGCGGGAGAGGCCTTTGACAAGGTGGCCAAGATGCTGGGGCTCGGATACCCGGGCGGACCCGCCATAGACCGGATCGCCCGGGAAGGGGATCCCCGAGCCATCCGATTCCCCCGGGCCTGGCTCGATCCCGAGTCCTTTGATTTCAGCTTCTCCGGTGTCAAGACGGCCGTGAAACGCCACATCGAGACCCATTCCGACTTCAAAAAGACGATCCCTCACATGGTGGCCGCCTTCCAGGAGGCCGTCGTGGACGTACTGGTGGGCAAGGCCGTCCGGGCGGCCCGGGTATCCGGATGCCGCCATCTGGCCCTGGTGGGCGGAGTGGCCGCAAACGCCCGGCTCCGGGAACGGATGGCGGCAGCGGCCGCCGAAAAGGGGATCGCCGTCTCCATCCCGCCTGCGTCCCTGTGCGGGGACAACGCCGTCATGATCGCCCATGCCGGATACCATCGTCTCCGCCGGGGCGAACGGAGCCCCTTGCAAGAAGACGTTTTTTCCCGGCATCTGCCCGTCAAGCGATGGACTCCGGGAAACCGTCTAGACCCTTAGGCGCGTCCGCTTGATTTTTGCGATCTTATGGAAAACGGCAAGGGCGCCCTCCTTGGCCCGGCTCGATTTTTCAAAGGCGTTTCGGATATTATGGAACAGGGATTCCATCTTTTCACTGCGGTGACAAATCAAGGCCATATCCACCCGGGCTTCCAGGATCCGCTCCGCCAGAAGCTCCACCGGGTAATGGCCCTCGATGGCGCCCATGTCCAGGTCGTCGGTGAAAACGATCCCGGGAAATCCCATCCGGCGTTGCAGCAGGTCCGAAGCGATGCCCCGGGACAGGCTGGCCGGCCATTGGGGATCGAGGCCCTTGTAAATCAAATGGGAGAGCATGACTCCCGAGACCCCCGCTGCGACGGCGTCCTTGAAGGGGATCAGGTCCGAAGATTCCATTTCCGAAAGTGAGGCCTCAAGGGTCGTGGCATGGGCGTGGGGATCCTTCTCGGCCCGGCCCATTCCCGGGAAGTGCTTGGCCACCGCAAGGATGCCGTTTTCCTGGAAGACGGCGATGATCGTCCGGCCCAGTCGCGACACCTGCACCGGGTCGCTCCCGAAGGATCGATCCGCCATGACGCCGGAAAAGCCTGCCGGCACCACGTCCAGAACCGGGGCCATGTTCATGTTGATCCCCACCGAGCGAAGCTCGGAAGCGGTCACTTGGGCGAATCGGCGTGCCTGGGCAGACGTTTTGATGTGGGGGTTCCCCGGAAACTCCGTGAAGAAGGGTTTGCGCAGCCGGGCCACGACTCCGCCTTCCTGATCCACGGCCACGAAGACGGGATCCCGCTTGCAGGCGGCCGCGTATCTCTGGACCGATTGGATCATTTCCCGGAGCTGTGCCGGGGCCTCGATGTTCTTTTTGAACAGGATGATGCCGGAAACCCCCATGTCCCGGATGAGATATTTCAAGTCGGCATCCAGGAAGGTGCCATCGACTCCCACCATCAAGCGCTGGCCGGCCAGCATCGCATCCGAAGGGGCATGACTCATGGCGCGGATGTCCTTTTTTTCTGGTGTTTGGAGACGGCGCTCCGATGCTCCCGGAGGCTTTCGGAAAAAAAGTGGGTCCCGTCGTTTTTGGAAACAAAGTATAAAAACCGGGTTTTCGCGGGATAGACGGCTGCACGGAGGGCCCCGGCGCCCGGATTGGCGATGGGGCCGGGGGGCAACCCGAAGATTTGATAGGTGTTGTACGGAGTGGGCCGCTCCAGGTCTTTCCGCGTGAGATTCCCGTCAAAGTTTTTCATGCCGTAGATGACGGTGGGATCGCTTTGAAGGCGCATCTTTTTCCTGAGCCGATTGTAAAAGACCGAGGCGATGAGGGGCCGCTCGAAGGCCGCGCCGGTCTCTTTTTCGATCATGGAGGCCAGGATGACGATCTGGTGGAGGGAAAACCCGGCTTTTGCCGCATCCCTTTTCCATTGCGGTTTAAAGGCCCTGAAAAAGGCCTTCACCATGGCAGAAAGCACGGTTTCCGGCGAAGCGGGCCGGGGGAAATAATAGGTTTCCGGAAAGAGGTATCCTTCGAGGCTGGGGGCGTTGACGCCCAAACGCCTCGCGATGTTCGGATCCGTGGCGGCCTGAATGAAGCGATCCCTGTCCACGATGCCCTTTTGGGCCAGAAGGGTCGCAATCCGGGAGAGGGTGAAGCCTTCGGGGATGGTGACCCGGTGCAGTATGACCCGCCCCGAGACCAGGGACTCCAGGATGGCGGCGGGGGTGAGGGCGGCCGAAAGGGCGTATTCCCCGGCCTGAATGCGCTTTTCATCGCCCTTCAAGCGGGCGTACCAGCGGAGCTTCCAGGCGCTTTGGACGATGTTTTCCTGATCAAGCCGCCGGGCGATCTCCCGGAAGGTTTCGCCGGGAAAGACGGTGAAGGGTTTGACCGTGCCGGACGGATCCGCCGGGCTTTGGGCAAACCGGTGAATTTCCATGAAAAAAAGGGCGGCGCCGCAAAAGACGAAAAAGACCAGGAAAAGGGCTGCGGCCCCGGGCTGGAATCTCTTGGGTGCATCCATAGGATCCGGGCCGAAGGCTCCCTAAAGCAACCGAGACAGCCGGGTTAAAAGCCCATCGAACCGCTCCGGAGGAAAAGTATAGGCCATCTCAAGGAAGTCTTTCCTGAAGGCCGCCACCGCCTCCTTGACCGAGGGCTTTCCCTTGACAACGTCGGAAAGGAACTGGGCCACCTGTTGAAAGTGGGCTTCCTTCATGCCGAAACGGGTCATCTCCTGGACCCCCATGCGCAGGGCGCCTGCGGCGGTGAAGCCTTCATCCGTGGGGGCGGCCTGATAGTTGACGATGATGTTGCTTTCTTCCAGCCGCCGGGCGATTTCAGGCCCCTGGGCGTATCCCACGTAAAGGACCACCTGGTGGGTTTCGGTATGGGAAATGTCGGGATCTCCCGCCACATGCAGGCCGCAATCGGCAAGGGCCCGGGCAAAGGCCTTGGCGTTCGCGAGCACCTGCCTCTGGTAGGGCTCTTTGAAATGGTTCATTTCATAGGCGGCCATGAGGAGGCCCAGGAGTGTTCCCAGGTGGTGATTGCTGGTGCTTCCGGGAAAGGTGCGGCGCACGACGGCCTCCCACAGTGCAAAGCCGGGATCCTCCCGGGCCCAATCGCAGGCGATGAGGCCCCTCTGGGTCCCGAAAAAGGTCTTGTGGGTCGATCCGGTCACGATGTCCGCCCCTTCCTTGAAGGGTTCCTGGAAATGGGGGCCCACCAGTCCCAGGACATGGGCCATGTCGTACAGGATCGTGCAGTCCAGGCCCATGGCCTTCACCATCTCCCGGATGGCAGCCACCGGTTCCCGGTAGAGGGTCATGCTTTTTCCGAAGACGATGAGTTCCGGGCGGTGTTCTTCGAGGACTTGCCGGCAGGCCTCCACGTCGATCCTGAAGGGATCGTGGGGCATCACCGGGAAAGGGACCACGGCGGGCTTTTCCGTCCTGGGATCCCGCATGACGAAATCCCGCAGCGCCCCCATGGGCTGGGCGCTGAGATGGCCCCCCTTGATGATGTGGTGGTGGAGGACCTTCCGCATCCGACGCTGTTCGTGCTTTCGATCGGCGCAGTTGAGGTGGTCCACCATGGCGCTGAAGACGGCGGTGTTGGCCATCTGCCCGGAAATGACACGGGGCTCCACTTCCCGGCATCCCAGGTAGGCGCAAAGTTCTTCTTTGAGCAAAGATTCCACCTGGGCGATGAAATCGGTCCCCTGGTAGTAAAATACTTCGGTTTCGGAAAAGGCCGGCAGCGCCTTATGCTCGGCGTACCTGCCGGAGGGATCGGCCATGGAAAGGTATTTCACCAGGGAAGAGGGGGTCTGCTCCGAAGGAATCAGGTTGATACACGCCTGCCTGCGCCACCGGGTGTTGTAAAGGGCCTGTTGGGTGAGGGCCAGCGCCTTTTCGATGGAGGGCGCTTCGGGCGGAGGCTTTTTGTCCTGGTGGATCCGGTTCCACGGGACGGGCCGGGCAAAGGGCGGGGCTTCGCTGCGCAGGTGGTAAGGCACGAGGATCCCTTTGGCCCGTCTGCCTCGGATGTCCATTTCAAGGATATCGCCTTGGCGGCAGTCGCTGTTGACAAGGGCCAGGCAGATGCCCCGCAAGGCCGTCTGACCCGTGGGCTGCCCGTCGATGCCCTCTTTTGAAAAGAGATGATAGGGCACCATGGTGCCGCTGGTCACGTACCCTACAAGGCCCCCTTTTTTAAAGACCGGAAAACCCTGTCTGGGCACGCCCTTTTCCATGAGTGCCATGGGGTGAATCCTTCTCGGGAGATGCTTTGTGCCGGAAAAATCATTGAAGGTGATCCGCTTGAAGGCGTCAAACTGTTTTTCCAGGGCGGCCCGGCCGATAAAGTCTCCTTTGAGAGGCGAGAAGCTGACGGCAAACCGGGCAAGGGGGCAGGCGAAGACGGGGATGGCGTTTCCTTCGGGATCCGTGCCGAACTCGTGCCCGAAAAGGGGCAACCCGGCTTCCAAGCGCAGGGTGTCGCGGGCGCCCAAGCCCACGGGAAAGGCGCCCTTGGAAAGGATCCCATCCCATACCTGCTGCGCGGCTTGCCGGGGCATGAAGAGTTCGAAGCACAAGGGTTCGCCCGTATATCCCGTCCTTGAGATTTGGACGGGGGCACCGGCGATGACCGCCGTGGAAAGGGCGTTTCTGAGGGGTTCGGGCAACCGTCCCCCCTCCAGAAGGTCGGCCAAGACGGTCTTGGACCGGGGGCCCTGGAGGCTGAGCATGGAAAGGGATTCGGTGTGGTCTTGGAGGGAGACGTCCTCAAAGGCGCTCAGGACCTCTTGAAAGTGGGCCCGGTCCCTTTGGGTGTTGGCGGCGTTGACCACCAGAAGGTACCGGTCTTTTTCAAAGCGGTAAAGGTAGGCATCGTCGATGGCATGTCCGTAAGGATCGCTGATGAGGGTGTACTGGCTTTCCTCCACGTCGAGGGCGGCGGCATTGTTGGTGAGCACGTGCTGGAGAAAGGCCAGGGCCTCCTTTCCGGAGACCGTGAACCGGCCCATGTGGGACACATCGAAAAGGCCGGCGTGTCTTCGGGTGGCCAGGTGCTCCTGCACAATACCCGGCCGGTAATGCAGCGGCATGTGCCACCCGGCAAACGGGACCAGGGTGGCCCCCAGGGAGGCATGGCGCCCGTACAGCGGGGTCTTTTTTAGCGTTTCCATTTCCTTGCCCCTTTCCGGCTCCCGCCGACGCCCTCCTCAACGCATTGGTCGGCTTTCTTCAAAATCTCGTAAAAATGGGTGTCGGTGTCAAGACCTTTGAGGACAAAGTCTGCCTTTGCCCTTTTTCCGGAAAGGAAGGGGGCCTTGAATTGACTTTTCCAAAGCCCCTCATGTACTAGTGAAACATGGACAGGCTGAAGCTGAAATACGGCAAGGAAACCCTTGACTGGGACATTCCCGGAGCGTTTGATCTATGGGACATTGAAGACCCTGAGCCTCAATGCGACCCGGAAGGTTTTTTCTTGCAAGTGAGACGGGTTTTGGACCGTATGCAGCCGGATTTGAATCGGGTGGGCGTCGTTGTGGCCGATAAGACCCGGTTGTGCGGGTATCCGTCCTATCTTCCCGCGCTGTTGAAGGCTTTCAAGGCGCAGGGCGTCCATGACGATCGGATTCGGTTTTTTATTGCCTACGGCGCCCACGTCCGACAGACTGAGCAGGAATGCCTGGACGCCTATGGTCCTGTCTATGGCCGTTTTTCGTTCGTGCACCATGATGCTTCCGATCCCTCCGCCTTTCAATACCTTGGTGAAACCTCGCGAAAAACGCCCGTGATGATCCGGAAAGACCTTTTGGCATGCACCTTTGTGGTAACTTTCGGAGCGGTGTCGCATCATTATTTTGCAGGCTACGGTGGCGGGCGGAAATTGATCTTTCCGGGACTGGGTTTCCGGGATGCCATCCATCACAATCATGCCCTTTTCCTGGATCGAACCCGGAAGCGATTGGCGCCTGGCTGTCGGCCCGGAAGGTTAGAGGGAAATCCCGTGGCCGAAGACCTGGAGGAATACGAAACCTTCTTCCAGGCCCATGTGGCGGTCCATGGTATCCTGGACCGCAACGGAAAGGTATGCGACTTGCTTGTGGGAAAGGGGCATGCCGATTTTCGAAAGGCCTGCGCCGCGCATGCCCGTAATTGTGAAGTCCGTTGCAGCAAGCGGTACCCTTGGGTTCTGGCCTCATGCGGAGGGCATCCCCGGGATATCAATTTTATCCAGAGTCACAAGGGCATTGAAAATGCCTCCCGTTTTGTCCAGGACCGGGGAACGCTGGTGGTCCTTGCCCGGTGTCCGGACGGCGTGGGTTCCCGGGCCTTTTTGCCGTATTTTTCTTCAGGAGGCTTTTCCCGGGCCTTTGAAGCGCTTTCGAGGCAGTACAAGGGAAACGGCGGCACGGCCCTTTCCATGATGAAAAAGACCGCCCGCATCACTATCCTCATGGTGACGGCACTTGATGACAGCATCTGTGGGCGGATAGGGGTGGAGAAGGTTTCCTTTGCACAGGCGCTGAAGTGTCTTCAAAATCGCAAGGGGACCCTGGCGGTGCTTCCCAATGCCGGTCTGGTGGTTTGCTCTTGACCGTCCCATTTCCGAAAACGCTGAACGTAAAGGAGTGAAATCGATGAAAAATCCATCCCGGCCTGCTTCGGAGGCGGTGGGGAGCCGGTTTCCGGATTTTCCGGAAATCCCGTTTATTGAAGGCGATGGCACGGGGCCGGACATCTGGAAGGCCACCCGCCTGGTTCTGGACGCCGCAGTGGCCCGTGTCTACGGCGGAAACCGGGGCATTCAATGGAAGGAAATCCTGGCGGGCGAAAAAGCCTTGGCAGAAACCGGAAGCGTGCTCCCGGAAGCGACGCTGGATGCCATTCGAGAGCACGGCATCGCCCTCAAGGGACCCTTGACCACGCCGGTGGGAAAGGGGATCCGGAGCGTCAATGTCGCCTTGCGTCGAGAACTGGACCTTTTCGCCTGTGTCCGCCCGGTGCAGTACATCCCCGGGGTGCCCAGCCCCCTGCGATATCCGGAAAAGGTGGATATGGTGGTCTTCCGGGAGAACACCGAAGACGTCTATGTCGGCCTGGAATGGGAGGCCGGTTCCGCCGTCGCCAAGAAGATCATCGGCCTGGTGGGCCGGGAAACGGGCAAGACGATCCGCCCGGATGCCGGCATCGGTCTCAAACCCATGAGCCGGTTTGGAACGCGCCGCCTGGTGCGCATGGCCCTTCAATACGCCCTGGACCAGGGCCGGAAAAGCCTGACCCTGGTGCACAAAGGCAACATCATGAAATTCACCGAGGGCGCCTTTTGCAGGTGGGGGTACGAACTGGCCCGGGACGAATTTCCGGAGGTCACCGTCACGGAAGCGGCCTTGTCCGCCGGAGATGCGGATGGCGTTATGAAGGGGAGGCTTGTGGTCAAGGATCGGATCGCCGACGCCATGTTTCAGCAAATCCTCCTGCGGCCCGAGGAATACGATGTCCTGGCCCTGCCGAACCTGAACGGGGATTATATGTCCGACGCCCTTGCCGCCATGGTGGGGGGACTCGGGATGGCCCCGGGCGCCAACATCGGACAAGGATGCGCCGTGTTTGAAGCCACCCACGGGACGGCGCCCAAATACGCCGGGCTCGACAAGGTCAACCCGGGCTCCCTCATTCTATCGGGGGCCCTCATGCTGGATCACATGGGATGGACAGAGGCAGCGGACCTGGTGCGCAGCAGCCTTGCCCGCGTCGTTTCGCGAAAACAGGTGACCTACGACCTGGCCCGGCAACTGGAAGGGGCTGTCACCCTTTCCTGTTCCGGATTCGCCCGGGCCCTCGTGGAGGATTTGTCCAGGTGAGCCCATAAAGACGACAGGGGCGCCATCAGGCGTTCCCGATGCCATGGCGGTCCTTTCCCGGCTATGCAGGAGATGGAAGGCGAAGCCGGGCATTGACAAAATTCATATAATATTCCATTTATAATATAATTTTTCAGTCTTTATTTCGGTTCAGACAATGGAGATTTCCCATGCCGGATCCCGGTGTTGAAAATTTGCCGGACCCACCGCCGAAGGCCTTGGCGGAACGTCTTGAGACCGTTGCCCGGCTGGAGGCCGCCCTCCAGGAGAAGGACAGGATTATTCAGCTGCTGTTGAATGCCTCCGGGGACCCGGCAATGCTCCTGGATGCCCGTGGCACCATCTTTGCCGCAAACACGCCGGCTGCTTCGGCCCTGAACCGATCCGTTGAGGATCTCCTCGGGAACAATGCCTTTTCACTGGTTTCGCCTGAACTCGCAAAGATTCGAAAAAGACACCACGACAGCGTGGTCCGCACCGGGCACCCGCTGGTTTATGAAGAGGTTGTGGAAGGGCGGCGCCTGGAAACACGGCTTCTGCCCATCGCAAACGCCGGCGGAAAGGTCGCTCACGTGGCTGTTTTCAGCCGGAAAATCGGCGCGGAAAAGGCCCCCGGAGCGGTGGAAGCGTATCGTCTGGACCTGGAGAAACAGGTGCGGGAACGAACCGTCGAACTGGAAAGAGCCAACGCGCGGTTGAGGGCGGAGATCGAGGAAAAGCGCCGCACGGAAGAGGCGTTTCGGAAAAGTGAATCCCGCTACCGGGCCCTTTTCATTGAAACCGGGCGGATCCGGGACATCTACCGCTCCCTTTTCCATTTTTCGGCAGACGCCATCGTCATCCACGACCTGGAGGGAAGGGTTCAATACCTCAATCCCGGTTTCACCAAAATATTCGGATGGACCCAGGAAGAACTGGAGGGGCGGCGCATTCCGTTTGTCCCCGAATCCGAAAAAAAGAAAACGTTTCGCGTCATCCGTGAGCTCCTTAAGACCGGGAATCCGGTCCAGGGGTTCGAGAGCCGGCGTTTGACCAAAAAGGGGCGGCTTCTGGATGTCAGCATCAGTGCCTCGCGGTACCACGACCATGAGGGGACCCCGGCCGGGACATTGATGATTTTGAGGGACCTCACGGGGTACAAGAGGCTGGAAGCCCGACTCCGGCAGGCCCATAAGATGGAGGCCATCGGGAACCTGGCCGGGGGCGTGGCCCATGATTTCAACAACCTGCTCCAGGCCATCTCCGGGTTTGCCCAGCTTCTTCTCATGGGGAAAGACCCCGCCGATCCGGAACGCAACAAGCTGGAGGCCATTGAAAAGGCGGCCCAGAGGGCCCGGGAACTCACCCGGCGCCTGTTGATTTTCGGTCGAAAGGTGGACGTCCAGCTCAAGGTTTTGGATTTGAACCGGGAAGTGGAAGGGGCATGCAGACTCTTGGAAAGGACCATCCCCAAGATGATTCAGATCGAAACGGCGTTGACCCGGCCCCTCCATCCCATCCATGCGGACCCGGTTCAGCTGGAGCAGATCCTCATGAACCTTGTCATCAATGCCAGAGACGCCATGCCCGAAGGGGGAAAGCTCACCATACGGACCCAGAACGTGATCCTGGATGAAGCCTTCTGCAGGGAAAACATGGGGGCGGTCCCCGGGAAGTTCGTCAAACTGACCGTCCAAGATACGGGCTGTGGCATCGAAAAGGCCTTGTTGGATCGGATCTTTGAACCCTTTTTCACCACCAAGGAATGCGGCAAGGGGACGGGTCTGGGGCTTGCCATGGTGTACGGGATCGTGAAAAACCACAAAGGCTACATCACGTGCCATAGCCGGGTGCACCAGGGCACCCGGTTCGATATCTATTTTCCTGCAAAGCTTCCGGAAGGATCCGAAGAAGCCGCCGGAGGGATCGAAGGCCGGGAAAACATCCCCCGGGGAAAGGAAACGATCCTTCTGGTGGAGGATGAGGCCTCCCTGCGGGAGATCGGAAAGACCATGCTGCAACGCTTTGGATACACCGTGTGGCTTGCCGACAGCGGCGAAGCGGCGGTCTCCCTTTACCGGGAAAAAAAGGACCGGATTCACCTGGTGATCCTGGATTTGAACATGCCGGGCATGGGGGGATTCAAGTGCTACACCCAGCTCACCGAAATCGATCCTGACGTCAAAGTCGTCGTGGCCAGCGGGTTTTTGGAAGATGCGCGGTACCAAGAAGTCCTGGGTTCCAAGGTCAAAGCCTTCGTGGACAAGCCCTACCGACTCTCCGAACTCCTTCATGCCGTCAGAGACGCCCTGGATGGCAAGGGATGAAATAAAGAAGGCCCGCCCCGGGTTCCCGCCTTTCGAACGGGCATTCGCCCCGTTTTGTTGAAAGTCCGGAGGGCCTCCTTATAAAAAACGCGTTTTTCCTTTTCAGGGAAGATCCGACGGCCCGAGAGCGCCCTTTTCCGATGCCGGATTCACGGTTGACAGCCGGGTGGGCTTGTGGTCACTAGGGGTGCCCCGCCCGGCCGCGGTGCCCCATGAAGGGCGTACCGGTGCTTCAAAAGAGAGGAAACAGTGAATAAAGACGCATTCATCAAGACCCTCCGGATAGACGGCGTCTCTTTTTCCTATTATGACATCACGATGCTGGAAAAACGGGAAGGCGTTCGAGTCGGTGAATTGCCCTATTGCCTCCGGATCCTGTGCGAGAACCTGCTCCGACACATGGACGGCGGCCTCGTCACCGAAGCGGACCTGGACAAGGTCGCCCGATGGGCCGGCCGGTATGAGGCGCCGGTGGAGATCCCCTTCCACCCCGCACGGGTCCTCATGCAGGATTTCACGGGGGTCCCGGCCGTGGTGGATCTTGCCGCCATGAGGGATGCCGTCCGCCGGCTGGGAAATGACCCCAAACGGATCAATCCCCTCATCCCGGTGGAGCTTGTGGTGGATCATTCCGTCCAGATCGACTATTTCGGCACGGCGAACGCCCTGGAAAAGAATGTGGCCAAGGAGTATACCCGGAACCGGGAACGCTATGCGCTCTTGAAATGGGCCCAGGAAAACTTTGAAAATTTCAGGGTCGTTCCTCCCAACTCCGGGATCTGCCACCAGGTGAACCTGGAGCATCTGGGGAGGGGGGTGATGACCCGAAAAGGCGCCGGAGGGCCTTGGGCCTTTCCGGACACCCTGGTGGGGACCGACTCCCACACTCCCATGATCAACGG
>JALVQN010000121.1 GCA_027025555.1 Desulfobacterales bacterium | reverse complement strand
AGGATTCACCGTGGTATTCAAAAGAACCTATCCCAAGGGGGTTACCGATTTGACACCGCTGCTTTCCGCATTGAAGGCCACCCAGCCGGATTTCATCCTGGGTGGCGGACACTTTGAAGACGGACAGCTTTTCAACCGGCAGATGGCCGACCTGGATATCAATGTTAATGCCCTGTCCCTGATCGCGGCCGCCACCTTGCCGGCCTTTTACAAGGCCCTGACCAACATGGCCGAAGGGGTTATGGGTCCCTCCCACTGGGAGTACGGCGTAAAGTACTCGGCGGCGGAAGCCAAGAAGGTGGGTCTGCCTTGGATCGGACCCAGCCAGGATGAATTTGTGGCGCTTTTTAAAAAGGCCGTGGGCAAAGACATGATACCGGATTACCATGCAGCGGAAGCCGGTGCCCAGGTGCTGGCCTATGTGCTGGGCGTGGAAAAAGCCAATTCCCTGGCTTCCGATAAGGTCCGCGCCGCCCTCGGCGAGCTGAAATTCATGTCCTTTTACGGCGGCTGGGATGTGGACGACACCGGCATGCAGGTAGGCCATACCATGGTGGATGTGCAGTGGCAGGGTGGAAAACGGGTGATCGTATGGCCCGAAGAAGCCCAAACCGGCAAGCCTTACTACCCCATGCCCACGTTTGCCGAAAAAGCCAAGGGAAAAAAAGCCATTCCTTAACTCAAACCGGTTGGGCATCCGCCGGCGGTGTGCACCGGCGGATGCCGACCATAAACAGGAACGACAAGAATGTTCTCTGAACAGCTGATCGGCAACTTGATTCAGGGGCTCGTGCTGGGGACCATATACGGCATGGCCACCATGGGGCTGAGCCTGATCTTCGGCGTTTTGAAAGTGGTCAATGTGGGTCACGGGGCTTTCATCATGGTGGGCGCCTTCGTAACGCTTTTCCTGTTCAATGCGCTGGGACTGAATCCCATACTGGCCATCCCGGTGGCCTTCATTATCGGCATGGCCCTGGGGTATCTTTTCTATTACACCACCATCAAGCGCCTCATCAAAGCCCCCGAGCTGGCTACCTTGCTGGCCACTTTCGCCATCGGGGTTTTGCTGGAAGAAGTAATCAAGCTCATTTTCGGCTCGGAATTCCGCGGTTACAACTGGGCGGTGGGAAAAGTCAGCCTGGGAATCACCGTGCTTCCTCTCTCCAAGCTGTACGCATGTGCCGGCAGCATCATAATCGCCGTGTTGCTTTACCTCTGGTTCAATAAAACCCGGGCCGGTTCGGCAATGCGCAGCGTAGTGGAAGACAGTGAAGGCGCCAGAGTTTGCGGCGTCAACGTAAGCGGTACCTATGCCCTTAGTTTTGCCCTGGGCATCGGGCTGACCATGGCCAGCGGGGTGCTGCTGACCATGTTCATCCCGGTCGGCATCAATCCTTACATGGGCGGCGGTTATACCCTGAAAGCCTTTGTCATTGCGGTACTCGGGGGCCTGGCATCCCCCTATGGAGCTTTTTTCGGCGGCCTGGTGTTCGGTTTGCTGGAAAACGGATCCTACACGATTTTTGCCCTGATACCGGGAGTGGAACCCTTTGCCTTGACGCGGTTTTTCTCCTTCGTCATGCTGTTGATCATTCTCTTAATTAGACCTACGGGCCTTTTGAGTAGAAAATGAAAAAACAAATCACCAAATACTACCCGCTGATACCGGTATACGCCGCCTACCTGATCCTGTTTTTAATCGGAGTCAATGTTGAAGGCATGTGGCAGCTGGTGGCCATGCTCCTTTTCTACTGCGCCCTGGGACAGGCCTTTAACATTTTCCTGGGGATGACCGGCTATGTGGATTTCGGCTACGTTGCCTTCATGGGAGTGGGCACCTACGGCATGGCCCTGGCCATCACCCGCCTGGTAGGATTTCAAGGGCTTGGCCTCGGCATTATCGTTATCGGATTTTTCCTGGCCCTGGTAATGTCCAGCCTGCTGTCGGTGGCCGTGGGAGCCGTAGCCCTGCGCCTGAGGGGCGCCTACTTTGCCATCGCCACCATCGGTGTCAACGAAGGCTTTCGCTTTCTCATTGAAGGCGCCAAAATCTGGAACGGCACCGAAGGCATGATATTTACCGCCGAACTCAACCGGATACTGGGCCGGGAAGCCGCCAGCGCCCTTTCCACGTTCTGGGCTGACGTCATGGTGCTGGTCATCGCCGCTCTGGCGGCATTTGTAACGCTTTTCTACATGCGCAGTAAAATCGGATACGCCCTGACCGCCCTGCGCGAAGACGAAGACGCCGCCAAGGTGATGGGCATCAACGTCACCAAGTTTAAAATCATCGCTTTTATTACCAGTTCGGGTTTTGCAGGCCTGATCGGCGCCACTTCCTGGGCCCTCAAGACACCCTACGTATTCCCGCCGGAAGTCTTTGAAATTCATTACACCATCGAGGCCATCATCATCGTTCTTCTGGGAGGAGCCGGCACGCTGCTGGGCCCCGTCATCGGAGGGTTGATTTACGGCATTTCCAAATACTATCTTTCCATTTTCATGCCAGGGTTCCAGCTTTTGATCTTCGCGCCCATTATCATCGTGATCATCATCATGTTTCCGGAAGGCGTTGTGGGCATGTTGAAGAACCGGCTGAAAGGCACGGCCCTGGGCCGATTTATCATTTAGGTGAACAATATGGCACTTCTGGAACTTGAAAACGTCACCAAGCGTTTCGGCGGCTTAACCGCTGTGGATCATGTCAGCCTTGAACTTGAACACGGTCAATTCGTGGGAATTGTCGGTCCCAACGGAAGCGGTAAAACCACACTCTTCAATGTGATCAGCGGCGTTTTTTTCCCGGAAGAAGGCCGCATCCTTTTCGAAGGGCAGGACATCACCGGCATGCCCCCCTACAAAAGGGCACCCCTGGGAATCGGCCGCACATTTCAGATTCCCAGACCCTTCGGTTCCGCTACCGTAAGAGAAAACATCGCCGTGGGGGCCATGTTCGGAACGCTTGGTCACAAAACCAGCGTGGACGAATCCTTGGAAATAGCAGATGCCATCATTGCCCGCGTGGGTCTCGAAGCCCACAAGGACAAAGCGGCCGGCACCCTGACGCCCGTTGAGAAAAAATTGACGGAAATCGCCCGGGCTCTGGCCATGAAACCCAAGCTGCTGCTCATGGATGAAGCCATGGCCGGCATGCATCCCAGCGATATCGACCAGATGGTGGCTCTCATAAAGCAAATCGCCCGGGAAGAGCAAATCGCCGTGGTGGCCATGGTGGAACACATCATGCGTGCGGTGGTGGGAATGGCGGAAAAAGTCATCGTATTACACCAGGGGGCTAAACTGGTAGATGCCCCCACCAAAGAAGCCCTGGAGGATCCCAGGGTCGTGGAAGTATATCTCGGCCATCCGCCGGAGGAGTAAAATGCTGCAAGTTAAAGACCTGGAATCCGGTTATGGTTCCATGCAAGTGTTATGGAAACCGAGCCTGGAGGTTAAAAGGGGAACCATCACTTCATTGCTGGGCCCCAACGGTGCGGGAAAAAGCACACTGCTGGCCACGATTTTCGGCTCGGTGGAACCCTGGGGAGGGAAGGTCATCTACGAAGACCGGGATGTCACCCAAATCCCGACCCACAAGAAAGTCGACATGGGTATTGCGCTGGTTCCGGAAGGCAAGCACTTGTTTCCAAACATGAGTGTCTATGAAAACCTTTCCATGGGCGCTTATCTCAAAAAGGCCCTGGTGCACAAGGAAGAATCCCTGGAACTGGTGTACTCCCTGTTTCCACGCCTGAGAGAAAGAAGAAATCAAATGGCGGGGTCCCTCAGCGGCGGAGAGCAGCAAATGGTAACCATCGCTCGTGGGTTGATGACCAAGCCCAAGTTGATGATGCTGGATGAACCCAGCCAGGGACTGGCCCCCAAGCTTGTAGGGGAAGTATTTGAAACCATCTTGAAAATGAAGGAAGAGGTCGGCCTGACCATTTTGCTAATCGAACAAAACGCCGATGCTTCGCTGGAAGCCGCCGACTATGTATACGTCATGCACGAAGGACTGATCAAGGCTCAGGGGACTCCCGCCGAAATCAAGCAATCCGCCGATATCCGCGAAGCCTACCTGGGAATCTGAAATCCGCACAGGGCGGAGTCCAACCCAGCGGCGCTAGAGGTCTTTTTTAAAAAAGTCGTCCGTGTCGCTGATTTCATCGGGCTTTTTGGTATAGTCCTCGGGTACCGTGCCTTCCTTGAAACACTCGAAAATCACGTGCTTGGATTCCGGGATGGGCAACAATCCGGTATCCGCATCGATCTTGGCGAACACCACCCCCTCGGGAGGCTGAAACACCTGCACGGGCTTGTCCGCCAGCACCCTTTGCATGAAGCCCAGCCAGATGGGGCTGGCCGCCCGGGAACCGGTCTCTCCCTTGCCCAGGGGGGCTTCCTCGTCAAAACCCACCCAGACGCCGGTCACATATTCCGGGGTATACCCCACAAACCAGGCGTCATTCAAATTGTTGGTGGTTCCGGTTTTACCGGCCACGGGCCGCTTCAACGC
>JALVQN010000120.1 GCA_027025555.1 Desulfobacterales bacterium | reverse complement strand
GTATTGAAACGACAGTGGCCTCTTTACGGACGGCAGTTTTCAGATTACGGGAGATCCCCCACACAACCCTGCCCGCCGATGGATTGAAAAGGGAACATGCCCCATGAACGCCAAAGGCCGTTGCACCTTCAAGTCCTTTGAAGAACTGAACCGGTATTTCAGCAAGAACGGCCTCAAGCAACATCTTCGACAAACAACACGGAAGGACAAACGCGTCCAGGATACGGCGGCATCGCAATCCGATGATCGCCGGATCTTTAAAGAAGCCATGCGGGATGTTGTTCCCTTGCCCGGATCGAACCGGCGTGAAGCAGCCGCCGTTCGTGTACCACGCCCTTCAAGGAAGCCGGTGGACGAGGAAGCGTCGGCCATCGCACGCCTCGAGGCCCTCATTCAATCCGGCGTGGGCTTTGTGGTGTCCCAGACAGCGGAATACGTGGAAGGCACCGGTTATCGGGTTCATCCTGCCCTGGCCCACCGTCTCCACCGGGGAGACTTTGCCATTCAGTCTCACATCGATCTCCACGGCCTTGGGGTGGAAAAGGCCAAAGAGAGGTTCGACCGGTTCTTGGCGGATTCGCTCCGTACCGGAAAGCGGCAGATATTGATCGTCCATGGCCGGGGATTGTCCTCTCCGGCCCAGCCGGTGCTCAAGACTCGGATCTGTGAATGGCTGGCCACGGGTCCCTGGCGCAAATGGGTGATCGCCTTTACGAGTGCCCGCATGTGCGACGGGGGAACAGGCGCCACCTATGTACTTCTCAGGCGGCGGCCCTTGACCCGTCGATTCAAAAAGAAATCCCCATCGAGGGGATGGTCGAAGGCATGAACTGGTCCAAAAGACACCTAAATCATGGATTCCTGTTGACAGGATTCAGGCCCGGTTGTTATTGAAGTTATAATACAGCTGAAATGCAGCCTTTAATAAGGGGAAGCCTTTTAACAAAAGGGGATTCCTCTGGAGGATGGGATCATGAACCGTTTTCTCAACTGAAGAAAGGAGGCAGGCGTATGAAAAAGATCCTTTTGATCGGGTTGCTGGTTCTGGGGATCGGGTGCATGGGCGTTTCCTTCACTCCGTCATCGGTCCAGGCCGGTGCCATCAAACTCACCTACAGCAACTTCTTTCCGCCCACGCATATTCAAAGCAAACTGGCGGAAGCCTGGTGCCGGGAAGTCGAAAAGCGCACCGGGGGGAAGGTGAAAGTGGAATACTACCCGGGGCAGACCCTGACCAAAGCCAAACAGTGCTATGATGGTGTGGTTCAGGGACTTTCGGATATCGGGTTTTCCGTCTTTGCCTATACCCGGGGCCGGTTTCCGGTGATGGCCGCCGTGGACCTTCCCCTGGGATACGCCAGCGGAAAGGCGGCGACAGCGGTTGTCATGAAGGTCTATGAACACTTCAAGCCCAAGGAACTCAACGACACAAAAGTCATGTATCTCCATGCCCACGGCCCCGGTTTGGTCCATTCCAAGAAGCCCGTGCGTAAAATAGAAGACATGAAAGGGATGAAATTTCGGGCTCACGGCACCAGCGCATTGGTGGTCAAGGCTTTGGGCGGCACCCCGGTTCCGAAACCGATGCCCGAAACCTATGAAATGCTCCAAAAAGGCGTGGTGGACGGCGCCGTATATCCCCTCGAGGCCAACAAGGGGTGGAAACTGGGTGAAGTCACCAAATACTGCACCGCGGCTTACAGCGCCGCCTATACCACCTCCTTTTTCGTCGTTATGAACAAAGACAAGTGGAATGCCCTTCCCCCGGATGTTCAAAAGGTCATCGAAGAAATCAATGCCGAGTGGGTGATCAAGCACGGGGAGGCATGGGATTCCAGCGACATGGAGGGCATCAAGTTCTTTTTAAACCAGGGCGGCCAGATCATCGGGGTGGATGCCAAGGAGCAGGCGCGCTGGAAAAAGGCCGTGGCCCCCATCCTGGATGCCTATATTAAAGATGCCGGCGCCAAGGGAATCAACGCCAAGGAAGTGGTGGACTTCACGGTGAAGACTCTTGCCCAGCTTCAGTAACTTTATCCAACACAAAGGGGGGGGCGTCACCCCCCTCTTTGTTTGACCTAAAACCGACGATGGAGCGTTTTTCAAAGATCCTGGAACGCCTTCGAATCTTCTGCAGGGCCGGGGGCGCGTGTTGTCTCATGGGGATGACCCTGTTGACCTGCGTGGATGTGGTGGGTCGCAAACTGGGGCATCCCATCTTCGGTTCCGTAGAGCTGGTGGGATTCATGGCCACCCTGGCGGCAGCCTTCGCCCTCCCGTACACCCACCGCGTCAAAGGTCACATCGGTGTTGAAATCGTGGTGCAGAACTTTTCGGAAAAAACCCAAAGTATTTTCAGCCTTTGCACGAATATGCTGGCCCTGGTCTTCTTTGCATTGGTCACCTGGAGGATGTTTATCTATGCCAACACCCTGCGCAAATCCGGGGAAGTCTCCATGAACCTTAAATTCCCCGAGCATCTCATCGTCTTTATGGTGGCGGTCTCGTTTTTGATTTTCGCCCTGACCATTTTCGAAGAAATCGTGTCGACCTATAAGCAATTCAAGGCAAAACCGTGAACCCCACGTTTATCGGCATCCTCGGCCTTGTCCTCATGCTGGCGCTCTTCATGACGCGCATGCCCGTGGCCTATGTCATGGCCCTGGTGGGATTCGTGGGATTCAGCGCCATGATCTCCTTAAAGGGCGGCCTCGGCCTCCTTTCCAGGAGTATTTACGAAACCTTCTCCTCCTATGGATTGACCACGATTCCCCTGTTTATCCTCATGGGTCAGATCGCCTTCAACTGCGGCATCGGGCGCCGCCTCTACGATACCGCCTACAAATTTTTCGGCGCCATCCGTGGCGGACTGGCCATGGCCACGGTAACCGCCTGCACGGCGTTCGGTGCCGTATGCGGCTCCAGCCCGGCCACGGCAGCAACCCTGGCCACGGTGGGTCTTCCGGAAATGCGCCGCTACCATTACGCCGATGAGCTCTCTTCCGGGTCCGTGGCTTCCGGGGGCGGCCTGGGCATGATCATGCCGCCCAGTGTGGTGCTCATCGTCTACGGCATCCTCACCGAACAATCCATCGGGGCCCTTTTCGTGGCAGGCATTCTTCCGGCCCTCGTGCTCACCGCCCTCTTCATCCTGTGCATCATGATCTGGTGCCGCTTCCAACCGGAGCAAGGCCCCAGGGGGGAACGGTTCACCTGGCGCCAACGGATCCGATCCCTCACGAACATGATCGACACCCTTTTGGTCTTCATTCTCGTGATGGGAGGCCTTTTTTTCGGACTCTTCACGCCCACTGAAGCCGCCGCCGTGGGGGCCTTCGGCGTGCTCGCCGTGGCCCTGATTCGCAGACGCATCACCTGGGCCGGCATCGTCAAGTCGCTTTATGAAACGCTCCGAACCTCATGCATGGTCATGTTTTTGATCGCCGGGGCCGTGATCTTCGGGAAGTTTCTGGCCGTCACCCGGATCCCCTTCAATGTGGCGGCCTGGATCGGCGGCTTCCACCTGCCGCCCTACCTGATCCTTTCGGCCATCATCGTGGTTTACTTCATCGGCGGATGCGTCATGGACGCCCTGGCCCTGGTCATGCTGACCATCCCGATCTTCTATCCCGTGGTCATCCAGCTCGGCTACGATCCCGTTTGGTTCGGCATCATCATCGTTCTGGTCACCCAGATGGGGGTCATCACGCCTCCCGTGGGAATCAATGTCTACGTGGTTTACGGGGTCTCTCAAGGCGCCGTGGGCGGGATTGCCCTGGAGAAGATCTTCAAGGGAATCTTTCCTTTTTTGATCGCGGTCATCGTGGGAACGGCCCTGATGATCCTTTTCCCGCAGATTGTCCTGCTCCTTCCCAACCTCATGTACTGAGACGAAATTTTCCATGAAACCCGGGCGCCCCTTCTGGAACCCCTTTTTGGAACAGCTTCCCCGGAAAGCCCTGCGGAAGCTTCAACTGGAAAAATTCAAACGGATTTTCACATGGGCCTACGAGCGGTCCCGTTTCCATCGCCGCCTTTACGACGCCGCCGGGATCACCCCCCGGGACATCCGCACCTTCACGGATATTCAACATGTTCCGAAGGTGGAAAAGGCCATGATGCGCGACATCCAGAGGAAAGCCCCTTTCCCCTACGGAGACGCCCTGTGTGTCCCCCTTGATGCGGTGACCGCCTTCAGGCAGACCAGCGGCACCACCGGTCAGCCGGTCTACCAGCCCGACACCTGGCAGGATTGGGAGTGGTGGGCGGAATGCTGGTCCTACATCCTCTGGGCCCAGGGCTACCGACCCCGGGACCGGGTATTCATCCCCTTCGGATACAATGTCTTCGTGGCCTTCTGGGCCGGCCATTACGCGGCGGAAAAGATCGGCTGTGAAGTCGTCCCCGGCGGGGTCCTGGACACCCAGGCCCGGATCCTCAAGATCCGGGAACTCCGGCCCACGGCCATGATGGCCACCCCCACCTATGTGCTGGGAATGGCCGAGGCCGCCCGCACCAAGCTCGGCATTGATTCCGCCACGCTGACCATCGAAAGGATCACCTGTGCCGGAGAGCCGGGGGCCAGCCTTTCCAGCACCAAGAAACGGATGGAATCGGCATGGGGCGCCAAAGTCTTCGACCACGCCGGCGCCACTGAAATCGGAGCATGGTCCTATGAATGCACCCATCAACCCGGCGGCATGCATGTGAACGAAGCCTTTTTCCTGGTGGAAATCGAAGATGTCAAAACCGGTGAGATCATCGAGGAACCGGGACGCAAAGGAAAAATGGTCATCACGGCCCTGGACCGGCACGCCCAACCGTGCATCCGGTTCGACTCCAAAGATATCATCCAGTGGGATGCGGCGCCCTGTCCCTGCGGGCGGACATTTCGCTTGATTCAAGGGGGGGTCCTGGGAAGGGCCGACGACATCACCAAAGTCAAGGGCGTCCTTCTGGCACCGGCCGCTATCGAGGAGGTGGTCCGGGGAATTGAAGGCCTTGGGGATGAATTTGAGGTCATCGTGGATCGGCTCGGCGAAACGGATCACATCAAGCTCAAAGTGGAGGTGTTGCCGGATGCCGTCGGCCGGAAAAAAGAAATCGAGGCGGCCTTAAAAGATCAACTGCGCCTGAAAACGAACCTGGCCTACCGGATCGAATTTTTCGACTTGGGCAGTCTCCCGCGCTATGAAGTAAAGGCCAAACGCTTCAAAGATCTTCGAAAAAAGAAAGGATAAACCGTGGCAACCAGAAATGCCCGGAAATCCCAAGAGAAAAAAGCAATGCCGGATGTGAAAAGGATTATCAGTGCGATTCGAAAGGTCCGGTGTTCGGCGGAAGACCTGCATCGATTGGGAGATACCTTTCCCGCAATATCCAAAAACGCCGCCCGTATTCTGGCCAGCGTGGCCATGCTCGAACTGAGCGTGCCGGAAATAAAAGGCTTCCACGAATCAGAAATAGCCAACGATTCACGAAAGTCGGCATCCAGCGCGCATCTCCATCCGGAAAAGGAGTAAAGATCCGCCGTTGCAATCAGCGGGGAATGCGCCCGCTGTTGCGGTTCAGGCAGCCTTTCATGTCACCTCAAGATCAAGACAGAGGACCGGGCCGTCCTCACCAGTTTCCCCACCCGGTCTTCTGAAAAGAACTTTCCTATCAAGGACCGCTGCCCCATCCATAAGGCAATGATGCCCTTTCCCGCGGCATCCGCTATGAATTTATCAAGCATGGTGACGTCAAGGACACAAACCCAGGCCTTGATTTTCTGATCCGTGTAGTATTTAAGAATCTCTTTCATCTTTTGATCCACTTCTTCCTTCAGATGATCCGATTCAGCCAACCCCACGAGGGCCAAGTTGGTCTGGTGGAGGGTGAGCATTTGATTGATCAATTCAAGGGATTCCTGACTGACACGGTCATGATCGAGGCAACAAACGATCTTGTTCGGTTTCTTCTCCTCCTTGACCACGAGGACGGAACAGGGCGCCCCCTTCACAATCTTTTCAGGTGCATTTCTGTCCTGCGCCCATGCACATTGCTCTTGCTGGTTGCATCCTACGACGATTAAATCGCTCTGTTCCTCTTCGGCTTCTGAAAGAACCTGCTTTGCCGCGGGTCCGTATCTTATGCGCACCCTGAATTCTTTCCGGCCTCTGCATACACACATCTCCTCCCACAGCCCTTTACCCCTGGGCACCAGTTCATAGCGATGCCGGGTCTTTGCATATGGAGAAGAGGCCTCATCCTTGAAATAGCTCAAGAATTCCTCCCTGAACCCTTGCATCTTCTGGACAATCGGTTCATCGGAAAGCCAGGAAGTGCCATGGGACAGATCAGGCTTCTTTGTATCCACACCCAGAAGGGTAACATCGGCCCAGGTATTCATGGAAAGCCTTGCTACCTCGTGCACCACATAAGTACTATAGGGGCTGGCATCCAAAGCGACAAGTATCCTCATTCCTGCCTCCGTTGGGGGTCATGACCGGACGGGCCGGCCGGTCTGCATGCCCTTGTCCAGTTCAGGCTGTCTTCGACCGGGCTTCTTTTATCTTCTTTTCCGCCCTTTCCACCGCATCCTGGATCTCAGCCAATTTGAAGGGTTTGGCCAAGAAATCAAAAACCCCTTTTTGGAAGGATTCCTTTGCCGTTTCCATGGTAGCAAAACCCGTGATAACAATAACCTCGGTGCGAGGCGATCTCTTTTTCACCTCTGTCAGGAATGTCATGCCATCGAGACCTTCCATCTTCAAATCCGTAATCACAATGTCAAAATTGCGTTCACTGACGCGTTTGAATGCATCGGCGCTGCGAAAGAAAATTTCCACCTCATAACCCTTTTTCTCCAACGCCGACTTTAATCGCTTACATACAATGGGTTCATCATCGAGTATCAGGATGCTGGTTCTACTCACCTCTTCCATGGCCTTTCTCCTACTTTGAGGGCTTCATTGCATCGTCCCTTTGTCAGCGCTAAGCGTCTTGAACACTTCCACAAACCTGTCCACCTGGTCATCGTTGACCATCTGAACATCCAGCTGCCTGGTGAAGGCCACCAGAATACCGATGAGCTTCACTTTCTCTTTCATTTCTTCCATACCCAGTTTCTTGATCCTGGCCACCACCAGGTCTCCACGGAGGTCCACCCTGAAATCATTCATGGTCAGGATCTCTCCCACCAGCCTCGCCCTTCGAGATCTTCTGGAAAGATCCGTCACCCCCCCAAGGAACCGGAAGTATGCATAATTGTCATTGATGTTTTCGCTGACATAGGCATCTATGAGATTGAAGTGGTACCCCAGCCGCAAACTGATATTCACGTAATTCAGGGACAGGACGGCCAGATTCTGGCCTATATACCTTGGCGTTGCCAGCGATGAAGAGAAGGTCCGCGTCAGGCTTGACATAAAACCGCCGAAATCGACCGACATGGGCTCCGTACTCCAGGCTCCCGGCGAAAGGAGACCCCGGACAAAGGCCTGCATGGGTACGGAGCGGATGTCCCCTATGGCCACCTTCTTGCTTCGGGCCACCTCCAACCCCTCTCCGATGTCAATGAGCACCAGGTCCAAAGGCACGGGGAGTTCAAGATGGAGGGACTGCGCCTTTGCATCTTTGGGGCTGTAGTAACTCAACTCTATAATCTCTTCCACCGCCTTTTCATGAATGAATCTCGTGATATCATGAAACGTCTTACAATAACGGGGGCTGAACTTCCTGTCTAGGGGATCCAGTAAGTTCAAAGGAGAAATTTTTTTCAATATGCGTCTGAGGAGGCGGTACTCATAGGTTTCTTCAAACGGCTCCTCCACAAATTCATAATAACAAAGCGCTTTAACCTTCCCCTCATAGATGACGTTTTCCTCCGCATCCACCGTGATCTCCTGATCCTGCTTCAACACCCTGGTGGCGATGCCGGTATTCACAATGGTTGGGACCCGGAATTCCCGCGCTATGGTGGCCATATGACCGATCGGGGACCCCACATCCGTCAGGACAGCAGCCGCCTTCCGGATCACCTTGGCGAACCTGGGCGAGGTGTTGCGTGCCACCAGCACGGCGCCTTCCGGAAACCGTTCCAGATCCTCGTCGTTTTTCACCAAGAAAACCTTCCCGATGCCGATGCCTTCCTGGGCAATATCTCCCTTTCCCGAAAACAGGGCGTGTGCTTTTTTCAAAGTGGACGGAATATCACACACCAGTTTTGCTGTTTGGGATTCAATATTGAGGGGCCTTGCCTGGAGGATGTAAAGCCGGCCTCCGGAGTCATAGGCAAATTCAACGTCCTGGGGTTTTTTGAAATATCTTTCGATCATGATGCCGTGTTCCGCCAGTTCGGTGAGCTGTTCATGGGTTAAGGAGGCCTTTGTTTGCAATGCATCCGGCACCGGAACGGTCTCTGTGCCCCCTCCATCCCCGGGCACCATGCGTCGGGCCTTCCGGATGATCTTTAATCCTTTCACCTCATGGGGCGGCTCACAGGCAATTTTGAATTGATCCGCGGCTGTCTCTCCCGAGACAATGGGGGCACCCAGGCCCCAGGTGGCCGAGACCACCATGACCTCTGACTGGGGATCCTGGGGATCCAGGGTATACATTACCCCGCTGACCGAGGCGTCCACCATGATCTGGCAGGCCACGGCCATCACAACCTCTTGCTCGCTGAATCCCCTTTCCCGCCGATATTCCATGGCATTCTGGGAATAGGCGCTGGCAAGAATCTCCTTGTAGGCATCGAAAAGGTTCTCGGCAGGCCGGTTCAACAGGCTCAGGAACTGACCTGCGAAAGTGCTCTCTGTATCTTCTCCCCAAGCACTGCTGCGTATGGCCAAAAACAGCCTCTCCCTGCTCTGGTCTTCAGCAAGGCCCTCCAAGGCCTTGCGCAGTTGTTTTTTGAGATCGGCCGGCAGGGATCCCTTCATGATGAGTGTCTGGATCTTGGAGGAAACCTCCCTTGTTTTCATGTCTCCTTTTGACCATGCATCCGTTAAGGGCTTGATCTGAGACCAAAGATCATTGTGGTCCATGTAGGTCTTGAAGGCCATCGTGGTGATGGCAAACCCTTCAGGAATCCTGACCCTTAGAAAGTTCCCGATTTCGGCCAGATTCGCATTCTTTGCCCCGACCACGTCGGAGAAATCCCGGCTCACAAGCGTATAGGGCATGACCAACTCGCTTTCCGGAATAACGATCTTGCCTTCAAGTTCATCTTCAATCTCGGAGTTGATCTTGCTAAAGGCATCGTAGAGGCCAAGGTACTTATGAGGGGCGATGGTATCCAAATTGTAGATCAACTTGTACACATAATCAGCCATCTGCCCGCAGGCCGACCGGATATATTGTTTGTCAAATATATAATCCCCGCCCAGCTTATCCCCCATCTCCGCCATTAAATCCAAGATCTTGTTGTTGAGCCCGAGAATCGTCTGAAATTTCGAAAAGACATCAATGAAAGACGGACCCTTTGCTCGACGCCCGAGAATAGGGTGCAAGACGGATCTGGCCCACTTACCAACTTGCATACAAGACCTTTCTAATGGCCCCCCTTGCCCCCTTTGAAAACGACGCCCATGATCAACCCGGCAATGATCGCAATAACGGTGGCCAGTATCCCATAGAGGGTGGCGTGGCGGTAGGCCAAGGAGGCGACCAGGTTGGGCAGGCCCTTTTCTTCAGCCTTCAGAATTTGCTTTCCCAAGGCAACGACCGCACCCGAATTTATGGCCGCCAGATGGACTTCATATTTTCCGGGAACGAGTTTCGCGGGCAGTGTCACCGTACACCAAAAGGGTTTCCTCGGCCCTGGGGCCTGCTCATATCTGATTGCCCCTTTGGTGACGGAATAAAGGCCTTCTTTTGTTTTGAGCTTGAGGAATTCTTTGAACAGAACATCCCGGTCTTCCGTCTCCGGAGTGATGGATATTTCCTTCTTCAACGCCTCAAAACCCATGGATAAAGAAGCAATATCGGCATCGGAATCCGTGAAAATCAGATAAAGATTGGGGACATTATGGAAAACCACGGTGTCCATGTTCATCCACAACAGTCCAAGGGCTTTGCCTTTTTTCTTGAACGCCGTGTCTTGCCGGTGCCCTGTGATCCAAACGACGGCTTTCGCCCGGCGCGGCACCTCCCCTCGGACGGTTACAGCAGATCCGTGGTAAGTGGTCCCTATGATCACGACAGGGGGATCTATCCTAAAGGGCGCCTCCTCGACTCCGGAAGCGCTGCTGATGCTCAAAAAGGATACGAAACCAACACACAGCACCAAGACCTTGAGTCCGATTCCTCGCTTCACTTTAATGCCCTCCTTGGTAAGCAAGCATGATGTGTGGGGTAAGGAGCAGGCCCAAGAGCATCTTCACCATCACAACCAGGACGAGGGAAGCCAGGAGTATCTTGAGCTGATCCCCCTTGAGCTTCTTGCTGATCATGGCCCCGAACTGAGCACCCAGGGTGGAACCGAGCAAGAGAATGAGTGCCAGAATAAAGTCCACAGTGTGATTGGTACGCGCCTGCATGATGGTCACATTCACGCAGGTAAAAAGAATCTGGAAAAGGCTTGTCCCCACGACCACATGCATGGGCATCCGCAACAGATATACCATAACCGGCACCATGATGAAACCGCCGCCCACGCCCATGATGGCCGCCAAGATTCCAACGAATGTGCCCAAAATCAGTGGCATAAGGATGGACAGCTCCACAGCCGACTTTTCAAAGTAGATCTGCCACGGCAGCTTTTTTAAAAGTTTTGAATATTTGGATTCCCCCCGGGGTGCAACCTCCTGGGGCTCTTTTTTTCGAAGGGCCTGGAGACTCTCGATAAACATGTATATGCCGACAAATCCCAGCATGAGCACATAGGTGATCTTGATCAGAAAATCGGCGTTTCCCAGGTCTCTCAATATCTTAATGATTTGCACGCCGAGGGTTCCGCCGGCCACCCCTCCGATAAGCAAGAGGATGCCCATTTTGAAATCCACGTTCCCCAGGCGATAGTGGGCCAGGGTTCCGGATGTGGAGGCGCCCACGATCTGGTTGGAATCAGAGGCCGCCGCCACCGTGGGTGGAATCCCCACCATGATCAGAAGCGGCGTCATCAAGAATCCCCCGCCCACACCGAATATCCCGGAAAGCAGACCCACAACCCCTCCCATGGCAAAAATGACAAAGACATTCACGCTGCTGCCTGCAATAGGAAGATACAGATGCCACATCACTCACTCCTTTTCCTTGTTATTTTGCCCCCTCTTCTTATCAACGATTTCAATCCGACATCCCACCCTTCGTTTAATCCTTTCCACCAGGTCGATAAATCCGGAACGCGCCTCCCGGCCCCGCAAAGGGTTTCCCACCACCAAAAGCGTTATCCTGTGGTCCTTGATGAACTTGATAACCTCCTCATCGTACATGCCAAAGGCCATGTATAAATCCACAGGGACGCCCTCGGACCGGGCCTTTTCTATCAAGGCCTCGGTCTCTTCTTTGAAGTCATCCCGAAGCCGTTTTTCCACGGCCGCTGCGTCCGGGACAGGGGTGATCACAAGGATAAAAACCCTGGCGTGAATCCTCCTGGCCAGGTTTAATCCGTGAACCACCGTCCAAATGGATGTCCTGCCGGGTTCCAAGGCGACGAGGATGCGCTCCATTACGGTTTTGGACCTCCTGCCGGGTCCTTTATGCAAAGGCAGTTCCTGTTTGACGCAAAAGGCCAAAACAGCCAAAAATTCTGCAAGACACCGCCCCGACGGGGCATATCCTATTGATATAACTATATTAATAGACGATCCCCAGGGACATGAAAAACAGGGCAAAAAGTTTGGCTGGACAGGAAGGAACTTTTTAAAGGCGGGATAGTTTCATTATGAAACAAAAGGACGGTTCACTTTGAAACAATATCGCCCCGGCGGGTGTCAATCTTGTGTGAGGCTGTACTTTCGCATCTTCCGCCAAAGTGTGGTTCGGGGAAGGTTCAGGATTTTACTGGCAAGGCTTTTGTTAAAGGCGGTTTTCCTCAAGACCTTTTCGATATACTCTTTTTCCACCTCTTCAAGGGTCCGAAGGCCCTCGCCTTCCACGGACTTGAACTCAAGCCTCTGGAGGTCTGAGGGAAGATCCTGCGTCCTTATGGTTTCTGCTTCGGCCAGGGCCACGGCCCGCTGGATGATATTCTCCAGTTCCCGCACGTTGCCGGGATAATCATAATGCATCAAAATTTCAAGGGCGGCCTCGGATATCTTCTTGGTTTTTTTCCCGAATGCCTTGTTGTATTTGGAAATAAAATGAGAAATGAGCAAAGGAATATCATCCTTTCGCTGAGAAAGCCTGGGCAGCGAAATGGATACCACATTGAGCCGGAAGTAAAGGTCGTTTCTGAAACTTCCTTCACAAATGGCTTCCCTGAGGTCCTTATTTGATGCGGCGATGATTCTGATATCCAGGTCAACCGGCCTGGTGCCGCCCACCCGAAGGATCTTCTTCTCCTGAATCACCCTCAGCAGCTTTACCTGCATGGAAGGCGGCATTTCGCCGATCTCGTCGAGAAATACGGTGCCGCCGTCGGCGGACTCCAACAGGCCTATCTTCATGGTCACAGCGCCTGTATAGGCGCCTTTTTCATGTCCGAACAGCTCATTGGCAATCAACTCTTCTGTAAAGCCGCCGCAGTTAAAGGAAACAAACGGACGATTCCTCCTGGGGCTGAGCAGATGAATGGATCGGGCAGCCAGTTCCTTCCCTGTCCCGCTTTCTCCCTGAATCAACACGTTGCAATTGATCGGCGCGATTTTCCTGATCGTGCCGTAGACGTCTTGCATGACCCGGCTGTTCCCGATAAATCCCTTGAACACATCCGCACGGCCCAGGGAATCCTTCAGCCGTCTGTTTTCCATCCGCAGCTCAATTTTTTCCCTTGCCCCTCTTGCCAAGAGACGCAGTTCATCCAACCGAAGCGGCTTGGCGAGATAGTGGTAAGCGCCTCTCTTGATCGCTTCAATGGCCGTTTCAATGGATCCATATCCCGTCATCATAACCACTTCAAGGTCGTCGCACCCCGGTTTCAGGTGAGCGAGCACTTCAAGCCCGTTCATATCCGGCAGTCTCAGATCGAGAAATACCACCTGAAAAGGGTTGGCCTCATGAGCGATCAAAAAATCTTTACCCTTCAAAAAGGCTTCCACCTCAAACCC
>JALVQN010000119.1 GCA_027025555.1 Desulfobacterales bacterium | reverse complement strand
GATTGTCCGGGGGGACGCTCTCGTGGTCATCGAAGACGCCGCCCAGGCCATCGGCGCCGAATACAAGGGGAGGCGGGCCGGCGCCATGGGAGATTTCGGCTGTTTTTCCTTTTTTCCCTCCAAGAATCTGGGGGCATTCGGGGACGGGGGGTGCGTGACCACCCGGTCGGATGCCATGGCCCATCGGCTGCGCGTCCTCAGGGTCCACGGTTCAGAGCCCAAGTACCATCATTCCTGGATCGGCGGCAATTTCCGTCTCGATGCACTCCAGGCCGCCGTGGTTGCCGTCAAGCTGAAATACCTGGACCGATGGATTCAGCGCCGACAGGAAAACGCCCGGCGTTACCGCCGTTATTTGGAAGCGGCCGCCCTGGAAGATCGGGTGGGGCTTCCCCCGGAAAAAGAAAGCCGGCACAGTTACAACCAGTTCGTCATCCGGGTTCCCCGGAAACGGGATGATCTCAGGGCGTTTTTATTCCAAGCCGGCATCGGCACCGAGATCTATTATCCGGTTCCATTGCACCTGCAGCCCTGCTTCGCCCATCTCGGTTACCACAAGGGGGATTTCCCGGAAGCCGAACGCGCTTGTGAAGAAACCCTAGCCCTTCCCATTTATCCGGAACTGACCGATGCCCAGGCCGCTTACGTGGTGGATCGGATCCAGGCCTTCTTTAAAATCCACGATTAGCTTGTGCCGGTTTGACCGGAAAATCGGGGTCATCCCCGGGGATGATATTGCCTGTGGATTTCCCGGAGCCGGTCCCGGGTGACATGGGTGTAGATCTGGGTGGTGGAAATGTCCGCATGCCCCAGCATGGTCTGGACGGCCCGCAGATCCGCACCCCCTTCCAAGAGGTGGGTGGCAAAGGAGTGCCGGAAGGTATGGGGCTTGATGGGCTTTGCAATCCCCGCTTTTGCGGCATAGCGCTTGAGGATCTTCCAGAAGCCCTGTCTGGTGAGGGGCTTTCCGCCGGGTCCCAGGAAGAGGAAGGGGCTCCTCAGCCCTTTGGCGAGCAGGGGCCGGGCCCGGGTCCGGTATGCTTCCACTTTCTCCTGGGCGTAGCGGCCGATGGGGACCAGGCGCTCCCGGGCCCCCTTGCCCAGCACCCGGACAAGCCCCATCTCCATGTTGACGTCTCCCGTTTTCAATGACACCAGTTCCGAAACCCGCAATCCGGCGGCATAGAGCAACTCCAGCATGGCGGCATCCCGGCATCCCCGGGGACTTTCCATGTCCGGCGCTTCAAGGACCTGTTTGACCTCCTGGATGGACAGGATATCCGGGAGCTTGAAGGTGCTTTTCGGCAGATCCACCGTCCGGGTCGGATCGTGGGGGATCTGCTTTTCCTGGAAGGCGAAACGGAAAAAGCCCCTGAGGGAGACCAGATGCCGGGCCCGGGACCGGGACGAGAGTCCGGCATCCCGCAACGCGATGAGGTACTTTAAAATCATCGGCGTGTCGATATCCGAAAGGGCGGCGGCGCCCTTTTCAGTGGAAAAGGTTAAAAACCGGGTGATATCCCGGCTGTAGGATTCAATGGTCTTGGCCGCCAGTCCCTTTTCAACCATGAGATAATGGATATACCGGTCGACGCTGTCGTCCATCGTTTCCTTTCAGCGGAAGGTGTCCGTTGCCGTCACTTCCTCCGGTATACCCCGACCCGCTCGGTTTTTTCGAGAATGTGCCCCTTCATGGCGTTGAGGAGCGCGGCCTTGGTGGGATGGTGGAGATCCGGCAAAACCGTATCCAGGGCATAAAGCTTGAAAAAATAGCGGTGCTTGCCCATGGGCGGACAAGGTCCCCGGTAGCCGGTTTTTCCCCAGTCGTTGAGGCCCTGGAGGGTGCCTTTGGGAAGCGCTTTTATCCCTTCCGGGAGAAAACGGACCCCGGCCGGGATGTTATACAGGATCCAGTGCACCCAGGTGCGTCTGGGACGGGCCGGATCCGGCGCATCCGGATCGTCCACGATCAATGCAAAACTCCGGGTGTTGCCGGGTACATGCGACCATGACAGGGCCGGGGAGACATCCTTGCCGTCGCATGTGAATTTTTCGGGGATGCTTCCCCGGTTTGCAAAACCCGGTGAAGCAAGAAGCATGGCCGCATTTACCGGAAAAATCAGGAAAAAAATAGAAATGAACACCATCAAAAGCGGCATCCCGAAAAAACGCATCCCTCTCATGATATCCTCCCAATGCTTTGGCGGCCCGATCGCAAACCTGCCCCCTTCTTGTGCCAAAGCGACGCGCCTGACATCCTCCATATGCACCTTCTGAAAATTTGAAAGGCTCCCTTTGGGTATAAAATTCTGAAGCCCTTTGATTTCCTTGTCAACAAAGAAACACGGGGCAAGGCCGAGACCGTTTTCCACAAGGCTTTGATTCCGAAAAAGGCCCGGCAGTGGGTTCCCATTTCAAGAGACTCTTTTGAAACCGACAGGTCCATGCCTTCAAGGAATGGGATACGGAAAAAATGCAACCCTTCCTGAATCCGAGCCGGGAAAAGTTCCCATGTTGAAAAAGTCATTGCCTTTTCAGGGCGCTGTTGCTATGCGGCCAACAAAACAGGAGGATTCCTGCGCCCGGCCTTGGGGCCCATGGCGTCGAAACCAGGATACGGTGCATGTCGGACATTTATTATTCCAATTTTCAGCTTAAAGAAAACACCGAATACTTTATCTACATCGGTGAGTTGAAAAACTACGGCCTGAACCTCTTTCTCAGGGAAGCCCTGTCCAAGATTTTCAAGCGCCGGGTCGATTTTGTGGCCGTGGTCCCGGATGTATTCGAACAATACAACTATGACAACCTGCTCGTCATCAACCCCCTGGCAAAACAGTATGCCAGCAAATACGGCGCCAATGTGAGTTGCCGGATTTCCGCCCGGGATTTCATGGCGTGTGTTTCGCAAAACCGTAAGGTGAAGGCCCTTATTGCGCAGCTGCTCCGCCGGCAGGAGCATGTGTATCTCTATATGTACGAGAGCCTGCCCGAGATGACCCTGGATGCCATCGACGGGGTCTCCATCCTGGGACCGGACAGCCGCATCGCCCACCGGCTGAACAGCAAGGCCTATCAACTGGAGCACCTGAAAGGCCGGGTGCCCACCGTGGACTTTCACATCTGCCGGGGGCGCCGGCGGCTCCTGGAAACAGCGGCCCGGGTCCTTCCGGACTGGAAAGACGGGGTTTTCGTCAGCCGCGAGTACGGCGCCGCCGGGGTAAACAGCATGATCGCCCACACCCTTTCGGAAATCTCCGAAAGATTCCCCCAAGCCGATGAGACCTACTTCGTCAGCCGCTATTTGCCCCACGATCACGACCCCACGGTTCTGGCGGTGGCGGCCGGTAAAGACGAGGTCTACATCGCCGGGATCGCGGACCAAAAGATCGAGGGGGGCAACCGGTTTACCGGGTCCTTTTATCCGAGCGTGCTGGATGAAAGCACCCGGGAGGCTCTCCGGGCGCATACCCGAACACTGGGAAGCTGGCTGGCCGGAGAGGGCTACCGGGGCATTTTCGGGTGTGACTACCTGGTGGACCCCCAGGGCCGCATCTTCTTTTTGGAGATCAACGCCCGCAAACAGGGCACCACCCTGGAGTTTTGCTGCACCCTGGAACAGTCCCTGCCGCCGGGATCCCCCATGCTGCCGGAGCTGGAATTTTACGCGGTGACCCGGGGAAAGTTTCCGGAAACCACAGTGGAGCTGAGGGGCAACCCGAAAAAGTTGCACTGGGGCACCTACAATTACAAGATCGCATCCCCGGTGCGGACCGTCAGCTATGTTCCCCACAGCCCCCGCGAACGGGAGGCCTTCGAACGGGTGGGAAAGGGCCTTTTGAAAAAGCATTTTTTGATCTTGGAGCATACGGGAAGCGACTTCATCGTGGCCGAAGGGGCTTTTCTCGGCCGCATCGTGGCCTTGGGGAGGGATCCGTTCAGTGTCCGGCAGGGTCTCGAACAGGGCCGGAAAACCATTGAGCTGACCATCGTCAAGGACAAGGAGCTGGAGGAGATCCATGGAAAAGACCATCAAGGAAAAAAATCCGCCGGATGAATATACAGAGGCGTTGCTGGACGCCCTCTTTCAATCCGATGAAAAGACCGCCGCCGCGGCGCCGGAGGCCTTGATCCGGGAGGTGCAGGGGCTTTTTGAGGCTGCAAAGACGGCTTCCCTGACCCGGCCCATCGTTGCCCTTTTTACCCGGCTCAAAGGGATCAAGGCCCGGCACCGGTTGTCCCCCGACGTCCTGGGGCTTTCCCGGAGCGATCTGGAAGCGCTGGCCGAAGTCCATCGCCGGATCGACGAGCACGGGGTGACCGTGGGGGGCCGGGTCCACCGGGCCCTTCCCATCGTGGAAGAGGCCGATTCGCGGGTGGCGGCCTATCTCAAGCAAAAATCCGTGGAAGCCCCCAGCGGGATCGAACTGTGGGACACCATCCGGGAAAACATGGAGCGGATCCGGTCGGTGCTGGGTATGTCCGAGGCGGACTGGAACAGCTATGCAGGGCAGATCAAAAATTGCGTGGATTCGCCCCGGACCCTGTCCCGGATCCTGGACCTGCCGGCGCCGGTGATCGAAGAGGTCACCCGGGTGACCCAAAGCTACCGCATGCGGCTCACCCCTTATTATGCCAGTTTGATCCAGAGGGGGCGGGTCAACGATCCCATCCTGCTCCAGTCGGTGCCCACCGCCGAGATGGTGGACAACATCGGTGTCGAGATCCCGCCCGTGGCGGCCGATCATTCGCCCGCCCGGCTGATCGATCAGTTTTATCCCCAAACCGTGACCATCAAGGCCACCAACATGTGCGCCATGTACTGCACCCATTGCCTGCGGATCGCCCACATCGGCAAAAAAGACCGCATCTATTCGGACAGCGCGTACCAGGAAGCCCTGGATTACATCCGGGACAACCCCCGGATCCGGGACGTGCTGATCACCGGCGGGGACGCCTTTGTCCTTCCCAATCGGATCCTCCGGAAGATTCTCAAGGCCCTGGACGAAATCGCGCATGTGCGGATGAAGCGCCTGGGGACCCGCATCCCCGTGACCGCGCCCCAGCGGGTGGATGCCGAGCTTTTGGAGATCCTTGAAGAGAGCAACGATAAAAAGCCGTTGCGGGTGGTGACCCAGATCAACACGGCCCAGGAAATCACGCCGGTTTCCCGGGAGGCCTTCCGGCGAATCTCGAAAAGCGTCAGCGCCGTGCTCAACCAGGCCGTCCTCTTGAAAGGGGTCAACGATTCCAGGGTAAAGATGTGGCGGCTCTGCGAGACCATCCAGGAAAGCTATGTCCGGCCCTATTACATTTTCAACTGCAGCTACAGGAACCCCCAGTTCGCCCATTTCAGGGTCCCCGTGGAGCAGGGCCGGGACATCGTGGAGAGCATGTACGGCAATATCTCCGGCGATGCCATACCGCGCTATATCGCCACGGCCGGCGGGAAGATCCCGCTGCACCGGGACAATGTCATGGGCGCCAGGGGAACGGATCTCATCCTGAAAAAACCGTGGAACGACGAAGAAGTCCCCTATCCGGACGCCGACCCCGAGCAGTACGCCAATGCGCAATTTTCCTTTGCCCGGAAAAGAGAAGCGTGACGCCGGGCGGCGATCCGGAAGATCAGATCTCCACGAACGTCTCCAGCCGGTTGAGTACCCGGGCGCCGTCCTTTTCCACGACCACCATGTTCTCAAGACGGACGCCGCCCCACCGGGGAATGTAGATGCCGGGCTCCACGGTGAAGACCATGCCCGGTGCCAGGACCGCGTCCCGGGCGGGGCCGACCCGCGGAGATTCATGGACGGCAAGGCCCACCCCGTGCCCCAGGCCGTGTCCGAAACGCCCCTTGAAACCGGCCCGGTGGATGCGGTTTCTTGCGATTTTGTCGATGGACCGGGTATGGGCCCCGGGCCGGACGGCGGCGACGGCCCTTTCCTGGGCCTCGCGCACCGCCTTGAAGACTTTCTTGAAAAAGGATCCGGGCCTTTTCAGGCAAAAGGACCGGGAGATGTCGGAGCAGTACCCGTCAAGGCGGGCGCCCCAGTCAAAGAGCACCGGGTCGCCGGCTGAAAGGCGCCGGTTTCCGGGGACGGCGTGGGGCAGGGCGCTGTTTTCCCCGAAGGCCGCGATGACCGGGAAGGAGACCCCTTCGGCCCCGTCCTCCCGCATGGCCTGCTCCAGGGCCCAGGCCGCTTCTTTTTCGGTGATGCCCGGTTGGACGATTTCCAGGGTGCGCTGAAAGGCCTTTTCCGCAAGGGCGACGGCCCTTTCGATGGCCTTGATCTCCGCGGCGGATTTGATCTGCCGGCTGCCTTCCACCACATCCGTGACAGGAAGAAGCGTCACCTTTTTCCCGGCCTTCTTCAAGGCCCCTTGCATCCTTTCATATTCCCGGACACAGAGGCGTATCCCTTCAAAGCCCATGCGCTCGGTGCGGAGGGATCCGAGGATCTCGGGAAGGGACTTGGCCAGGCCTTCCCGGTAGCAGAAGACCTCGAAAAGGGGCGCTTCCCGCGCGGCCTGGGTCTCAAAGCGGGAATCGGTGGCGAGGATCAGACGGCTTTGGGTGATGAAAAGGACGCCGGCGGATTCGTCGAACTGGGTGTCTTCGGCGGTAAAGCCGCTGAGATAGCGCCGGTTTTCCTGGACGGAGACCATGAGGGTGTCCAGATCCAGCTTCTGCAGGGTCTTCCGGATGCGCTTGATGCGGGAAGGGTAGGGAGCGTGTTTCATGTCAAGGGCGTTTTGCAAGCTGCATCAAAGGCGATTCCGGTATTTTTTGAAACGGCCGGCCACCCTGGCAAGGGTTTCGGCGTCCGGGTACTTCCGAAGCCTTGCCCGGCATCTTTGAAGGCGCTTCCCAAGGGGGGGATGGGTGGAAAACCAGGAGCCTTTTTTAACCGCCCCGGCCTCTTTTTGTTGCAGCATTTCCAAGACCCGGATGAGACCTGTGGGTCGGTATCCGGCCCGGTAGGCGATTTCCATGCCGTACTGGTCCGCTTCAAATTCCATGTTCTGATCCAGGCCCTTGTCGAACAAAACGGTCTCCAGGTCCTTGATCATGGATTTGTACGCCGCTTTTTTTTCCTTCTTGGCGGTGGCCACGGTGATCTTCCCGAGACCCTGAAAGAACTTGGCCCTGCGAATGGATTGGAGCGCGTGCTTGAGGTTCACATGGGCCACCTCGTGGGAAAGGACCCCTGCAAGCTCGGATTCGTCCTTGAGGTTGCGCATGAGGGCGGATGTGATGAAGATGATGCCGCCGGGACAGGAAAAGGCGTTGAAGACGTCGCTTTGAACCAACACGAAAAAGTACGATCTCTGGGGCGGCCTGAAGTTGCGCGCCACGGCCTGGCCCACCAGGTTGACGTAAGTCTGCAGGGCGTCGTCTTTCACCGGGAGTCCGTACCGCTTGAACCCCTCCAGGGCCACGCTTTTGCCGATGATCATCTCGGATTCATAATCCAGCGCCACGGCGCTTTGCAGGATATCCCCGGCCCCCTGGAGGATCTGCAGGGCCTTTTCCAGGTCGCTGGGGCCCTCTTTCCCCTTGGCGTCCTTCTTGGGCTCCAGGAGTTTCATCACGTCGAAGCCCAGAGCAGGGCAGGGGGACACGAGGAGCGCCATCCCCAAGAATTTGGCAAGGCGTCGCCGTTTTATGGAAATTGTCCGGATTCTGCCGGGCGTGAGGGGGCGTCTTTTCATGGCGGTCTTTTCTTTCACGGGGCGTATTCACCGATCTTTCCGGCTGCCAGGAACCGTTCCAGCTGCACGTCGGAGATGCGCCGGGAAAGCACGGATTCAAGGGCCTTTTCATAGATCTCTCCGGATTGGGCCCCTTTCTTTTTCTTCTTTTCGACGGAAAGCATGCGCATGCTCCTGGAGGTATCCACGTTGCCCGGTCCGATGCGGCTCCCGGTGAGCCCGGTCAGGAGCTTTCCCACGGAATCGCCGTCCCGGGTGTCATCGGTCCGGGGCGGTTCGGAGGCCACCTTCCCCCGGTAGATCCACCCGGTCACTCCGCCCGGCGCGGTCACGCGATACCAGCGCCCTTCTTTGCCCTTGACGGAGAGGGCGGTGCCCACCTTCAACACGGCGAGGGTCTTGGAGGAGGCGGTCTTGTGGGCCTTGAGCTTGGCATGAAAGGCCGAGACCCAGACCTGTTGAAGGGACAGAACGGGAGGGGCGCCCGCAAGCAGTGTCAAAAGAAGCACCCCTGCGACAATACCGATAAAGTTAAAACGCCTTTTTCGGGTCATCGGTAATCTCCGACCAGGGTAAAGGCCCCCCAGTATCCCGGGTGGGGAAAACGGTTTTTGACATGCAGCATGGCCCGCCTGAGGCTGTCGGCCTTGTTCTCTTCCACATAGGCCCGGTAAAAGGCCTTGATCAGCATGGCCGTGGAAATGTCGCTGACCCGCCATAAGCTGGAGATGACGGTGTGGGTGCCTGCATAGAGGAAGGCACGGTTGAGTCCGATGACATCATCCCCGGCCGTGATCTTTCCCAGTCCCGTCTGACACGCGGAAAGGACCACCAGGTCCGCATTCAGTTTCAGGCCGAAGATTTCCGCAGCCTCCAGATCCCCGTCCGTCTCGCCTTCCTTGGCCAGTTTGAGGGAAGAAAGGAGCGGGTTCACGGGATCGAATTCGCCGTGGGATGCCAGATGAATTATTCCAAAACGCGCGATATTGTCAACCACCCATTTCTCCGTGGCCCTTTCCTTGGTGAGAATGGTGATTTTGGGAAAGTTCCACTGGATGGAGCGGACTTCATATTCGGAAAAGGGTAAATCCAGGGCGGGGTTTCCCAGATCCGGGTTTCCGATGGCCAACACATGGAGGTTTTTCTTCAAGACGCGCTTGGCGCGGGTATGGGGATAGATGCTGGCGCTGGGAAGATAGAAGAGGGGGAAGCGGTCGATGAGAAAATCCCGGCCGTCGGACAAGGCGGCAAAGGACAGGTAATGGAGGTGCCCGTGGGGGATGATGCCCAGCCGGCGGATCCCTTCGAGGCCGGTGAGGACCGGTGCCGTCAAAAGATCATAGAGTTGCCGGGACGGTTTTTCAACCGGCTCCAGGTTTTGGATACGCCGCCGAAAGTCCAAAAGGCGCTTTCCCAGGGCCTTCCGATTCACTTTTTTCCGGAAAAGGTGAACCGCGTCCGGAAGGATGCGCCAGCAAAAGACTTCGTCTTCCAAGAGGAAATAGGAAAGCAGGGCCACGCCGGGCTCCAGGCTTTTTTGAAGGATTTCGGCCCGGGCCGGTTTCACGGTGACAAGGGCGGCAAGACGCGGGTTTTTCGCCTGGATCTCCAGCAGGACGGTGTCCAGGGCCAGGCCGGCTTTTTTCAGCAGCGCCCGGTGCCGTTTTTTCTCTTTATCGTCGCGGTCCTGCAGGGTCTGGCGTTTCAGGCTTTGGATCCGCTCTTTCAGGGCGTGGTACCGGTCGTAGAGGCGTTTTTCCACGGCGGGGTCCAGGGAGATGGACTGGCTTCCCAGAAGATCGATGAAGCTTCTGGAACGGGAGCGTTCGGCCACTTCGAAGGCTTCCAGCGGCTTCCCGGAATCGGCCAAGAGCCGGCAAAGGCGTTCATAGACCATCCGCTTGTTGGACAAGAAGCTGTCCTTGAGCCGGGAGATGCGGATGTTGGAACGGATGGATTCGATGAGTGCCACGGCCTCTTTCAAAAGCGTGATGGCCCGGGCCGGTCGGGTCTTTTCCGCCAGGCGCGCCAGCCCGTAGAGGGCCCGCCATTGGATCTCCAAGATGCCGAGGGTCTTGGACAAAGACAGGGCCTGGTTGTAGAATTGCCCGGCGGTTGAGGGCTTCTTTCCCATGGCGTGGGCGTCGGCCAGATCCAGGAGGGTCTTGGCCTCGTGGATCCGGTTTCCGACGGCCCGGGCTTCCTTCAGCGCCGCCTGTATCAGGGGGACGGCTTTTTCCGGGTTTTTCATCTTGAGGTGGGTGACCCCCATGTGCCGGTAGTCGTAGGCCAGGGCCCACCGGGATTTGAGGCGCTTGTCGATGGCAAGGGCCGCTTCAAAGGTTTTCAGGGCCTCTTCATAGCGTCCGGTCTCCCGGAGGATCATCCCCTTGTTGTTCAGGGTGGAGGCCACCTCGTCCTGACGGCGCACGAGGGTCTTGGCCGTTTCAAGGGCCTGGTCCAAAACGGTGAGGGCCTTTTCGTTGTCCCCGAAGGCCCACCACAGGATCCCGGACGTATTCAGGGCGATCACCTGCATGCCCGGGAGGTCCTTCTTCACGGCGATGGCCCAGGCTTTTCGTTGCAGCTCAAAGGCCTTTTGGTATTGGGCCCGATACCAGGCATTGTTGGCCTGTTCGATGAGGATCTTGGACCTGAGGGCCTCTTGATCCGGGAGGGGTTGGATGAGGTTAAGGGCCTGTTGGTAGCGTTTTTCGGCTTCGGAAAGGTTCCCCAGGAGCCTGAAGCATCGTCCCGTATCCAAAAGGGCCTGGGCGGTCCGGGCAACGGATTCGGGGGATCGGGCGCCCTGCCGGTAAAGGGCGGCGGCCTTTTCATAGGCTTGAATGGCGGCGCTGTACCGGCTCAGACGCAGGTCCAGGATCCGTCCGATGCTGCGGAACCGATCCCCCAACAGCCACCGGGGATCCGAATCCTTGGTCAGGGAAACCGAGGTTTCAAAGTAGGTCAGGGCGCGCTCATAGTCCGTGGCCTGTTCGGCCACCCACCCCATCTCCGCCAGGGTTTCGGCCTGACGCTGGGAGAGTTTGAGGCGCTGATAGATTTGAAGGGCCTCACCCATGGTTTCCGTCGCCCGGGTGTATTTTTCCAGATGCGCCAAGACGAGCCCCAGGCGCAAAAGGGCCTCGGCGTGGGCGGGAGAGCCCGGTTGCTCGGCCTTGAGCAGGCGCACCAGGCGCTTTGCAAAATCAAGGGCCTTTTCGGGGTGGCCGGCGAGATACGCGCTTTCCCGGGCCAAAGGATAAAGGGCCGAAAGAAAGGGGCGGTGGGCGTCTGACGCCAAAGCGATCTCCACGGCGCTTTCAAAGAGCCCCAGGGCCTTTTCGAATCGATTTTGGTCAAAGGCGCGCCTGGCTTTTTTCACCAGGGATTGAAAATGGGTCCGGGCAAAGGCCTCGGCTTCTTCCGGGCCCATGCCGGGATAGCCCACAAGCATCCCCTGTTTCCCGGAACCGGCAGCCTCCTGGGCCTCTTCCAGGGCGCGTGTGGCCGTGTGGTTTCGATAGGCTTTTACAAACGCTTCCACGAACCGGTCGTTCCCGTTGCCGGACGCGGGAAGGACCACCGTGGGGCAGCCGTAGAGCGAAAAAAGGTGACCGATCCAGAAGAGGTCCTTCAGCGCGGCCCTTTCCAGAAGGACGCAGGAGGCCTGATCCAGGCGGTTTAGAAGGGGTAAAAGACTAAGGCGCCGCCCCTTTTCCAGGCCCATGGCGGCAAAGGGCGCGGCCGCGGTGCCCACCCGGGTGGGGACCCGGCGGGCCAAGAGGACCGGGCGCTCGAGCACCAAGACGTGAAAGCCGGAGGGCATCTTCCCGTAAAAATCCATGGCGGGTTCCGGATAAGCGCCCTCATGGGCTTTTTGCATATCCGACGGGACGCGGAGCACGGCCCGTTTAAAGGGCTTCTTGTGTCCAAACGCCCGCTGGAAATGGGCGCCGCTCAAAAAGAGGCTGTGGATCGGGCCGGGGCTTTTGGCCGTTTCGGCGAGTTGATCCAAGGCCTCGAAGGCCAGGTAGGTGACGGCGGGAGTGTCCGGGACCGTGGCCCGCCACGCCGCCTTGAGGGAGTCGTGGAGACTGCCCGAGATCCCCTCCGGCGTGAGGGTGAAGGCCAGGACGGACCCGGGAGACGGTGCGGATTTTCGCAAGGTCTTGAAAAGGCGGACGAACCGGGTCCCGGAAGGTAAAAGGTCCATGATGTCGATGGCTTCAACCGGTTCGGGGCCGAACAGAGAAAGGGCATCGGAAGGGGGTCCTGAAAAATGTTGCTCCCGGATTCGGGCAAAAAGCCTCTGATAGCGTTTGAGGGTTTTTGCATAGGTTCTTTTCAGTTCGGCATCTTCAGGATGTCGAACCGCCTGGTCGGCTTGTCTTTCCGCCAGGGCGGCAAGGCCTAAAAGGCGGAGGGCCGTCTCTCTTGGCGACGTTTCCGGGATGAAACGGAGGGCATCCGGAAGGTTTTCCAGGTCTTTGCCCAAAAGGGCGGCCAGTTGCGCTTTTTCATGGGCCAGTTGGGCGTTGAGATCCTTTCTGGAAAACGAATCCGCATGTTCCATGCGCTTTTCAAGGGCCTGGAGGCGCTCCATGCGGGACAGCACTTCGATGAAAAAGCCTTTTTCATGGCCGCTCAATGTGAGCACCAAAGGGGCCAGGCGGTTGAAACGCTCCATTTCCGCGGCCTTTTCCAACAGGTTGAAGGCGGCCTCGCTTTTTCCTTTTTCAAGGAGCCCTTTCACCGGTTCAAAGAAGGGGTCCAGGATTTCTCCCGGCGCGCATCCGGCCTGCAGGACAGTCACCGAGGCCATGGCCTCAAGCGCCTTTTCGGGACGCCCCAGGGCCATGAGCGCCCGCCATGCAAGCGCCGGCAGGAGGTTTTTTTCGGAAATCCGGCGCACCTTTTGAAAATGCTCTCTGGCCTTGGCCGCTTCCCCCAGAACACGCAGCCCGCGCCCGGTGTTCAGGTGCAAAGCCCCCAGAAGGGCCTGGGCGCTTCGGTTTCCATCTGCGGCATTGTCTTTTTCCAGGGCGTGGATCCCCGAGAAAAAATGCACCAGGGCCTGTTGGAGCCTCCGGGAACCTTCCACGGTTCGGGCAAGATCCCCGCCTTGGGGGTCAGGGGCGGAGGCCAGGTAAACCCCCATGGCGTTATGATAGGCGGCCAAAAGGGAAGGCGTGATGACCGCCGTCTCTTTTGAGAGCAGCGCTTGGGTTTTTCGGTCAAAGGCTTCCAGTTTGGATGCCAGGGCCTTTCTGCCGGGATCGGAGGGGGGAAGCCGTGTGAAGGCTTTGGCCAGGTTGGTGGCGTTGATGAGGGTGCCCACAGGGTTTTTGGCACGCAGGGTCAATTCACCGGAGCGCAGGAAATGGGCATAGGCCGCCGTCCAGCGTCCCTGGGCCGCGTCCAGGTGGCCGGCCCGGTGGAAGAGCAGGGCCACGCCGTAAACATCGGCGTCGGACACGGGGATGCTTTCCGGGTAGAAGGCGAGCTGGCGGCGCA
>JALVQN010000118.1 GCA_027025555.1 Desulfobacterales bacterium | reverse complement strand
GATCTTGAGAGGAAAGAAGGTGGCGCCCCGACTTCGGCTCATCGTGATCCCGGCCACCCGAAGCGTGTATCAAGAAGCGCTCCAGGAGGGCCTCATCGAGATCTTCATGGATGCCGAAGCCGTGGTCAGCACCCCCACCTGCGGTCCCTGCCTGGGCGGACACATGGGGATTCTTGCCGAAGGGGAACGGGCCCTGTCCACCACCAACCGCAACTTTGTGGGGCGGATGGGGCATCCCAGAAGCGAGGTCTATCTCGCTTCCCCGGCCGTGGCCGCCGCCAGCGCCGTGGCGGGCCGCATCACGCACCCGGATGCGCTTTGAAAAAAAGAGGAGCCAAGACCATGAAATTGAAGGGCAAGGCGTGGAAGTTCGGCCAGGACGTGGATACGGACGCCATCATTCCGGCCCGTTACCTGAACACCTCGGATCCAAAAGAACTGGCCCGGCACTGCATGGAAGATGCGGATCCGACCTTTATCCGAAAGGTGGCCCCGGGGGACATCATCGTGGCGGGCAAGAATTTCGGCTGCGGATCCTCCCGGGAACATGCCCCCATCGCCATCAAGCATGCCAACGTGGCCGCCGTCATCGCCGCTTCTTTTGCGCGCATCTTTTATCGGAACGCTTTCAACATGGGCCTTCCGATTCTGGAAAGTCAAGAAGCGGCCAAGAACGTGGAAGCCGGGGATGTCCTGGAGATCGACCTGGACAGCGGCCGCATCGCCAATCACACCCAAAAAGAAACCTACCAGGCCGATCCCATTCCGCCCTTTATGCAGATGCTCTTGAACGCGGGCGGGCTGATTCCATACGTGCGGCGGAAAATGAACCAGGGGGGGAGAGATGCCTGAGACCTATCGGATCGCCGTGATCCCGGGGGACGGCACAGGACCCGAGGTGGTCCGTGAAGGATGCAAAGTGCTCCGGGCGGCCGCTGAACGGTACGGGTTCCATCTGGAGATGACGGAGTTTGATTTCGGCGGAGAGCGCTACCTGCGCACGGGGGAGGTACTGCCGGACGGGGACCTGGAAGCCCTCCGCGGCTTCCATGCCATTTACCTGGGCGCCATCGGCCATCCGGATGTCAAGCCGGGCATCTTGGAAAAAGGCATCCTCTTGAGACTCCGGTTTGAGCTGGATCAGTATATCAACCTGAGGCCGGTGCGCCTCTATCCGGGGGTGGCCGCCCCTTTGAAAAACAAGGGCCCCGAACATATCGATTATGTGGTGATCCGGGAAAATTCAGGCGGCATTTACACCGGCACGGGAGGGGTTTCCATGAAGGGCACGGCCCACGAGGTGGCGGTTCAGAGCATGGTCTACACCCGATTCCAGGTGGAGCGGTGTCTTCGCTACGCGTTCGAGTATGCCCGGAAGTTCGGGAAAAAGGCCCGCGGCAAAGGCGCGGCCAACACGCTGGCCCTGGTGGGCAAGACCAATGTGCTCACCCATGTGTTCGATCTCTGGGAACGGGTCTTCCATGAAATCGGGGCCCGGGACTTTCCCGATGTCAACCGGGAATACTGCCACGTGGATGCCGCCTGCATGTGGATGATCAAAAATCCCGAGTGGTTTGACGTTTTGGTCACCTCCAATATGTTCGGCGATATCATCACCGACCTGGGGGCCGAGACCCAGGGGGGCATGGGTATTGCGGCGGGGGGCAACATCCATCCGGGCGGAATCAGCATGTTTGAACCCATCGGGGGGTCTGCACCCAAATATACCGGGAAAAACGTCATCAACCCCTTGGCCGCCATCTGCGCCGGGGCCATGATGCTGGAAACCCTGGGTGAAATGGAAGCCGCCCGGGCCATCGAAGAGGCGGTGAAAAAGGTGACCGGCACCTGCATCAAGAGCCTTTCCGCCGGGAAGATGGGCTACACCACCCGGGAAGTGGGGGATCTGGTGGCTCGTTTTGTTTCGACTTGATCAACCCTTCTCAAGAAAGGCGGCACGATGAAGGCCCTGTTTTTGAAAAAAGCATGGATGGTCTCGGTCGCCGTCTCGGTGGCCTGCCTCTCACCCTCTTGAATGTGGCCATGGGAGCCATGAAAAAGGCCCTTTCCGCCCTCCGGCAGGGAGAACCGGTTGGCCATGTCATGGATTTTGAAGCCTTGAAAAGGATCCTCGGCTTTGACGCCCATGACGCGGAGCTCAGCCGGTACCGGATCGATTAGACAGGCTGTCGGAACATCGCCTTTGGGCAGGTTTTTCGGTGCTGTTTGGCCTTTTTAAAAGGTAGAATCCCTCCGGGGGGATCCCATGACCTCCGAGAAAAGCTATCAATGGGATGCGGAACGGTACGCCCGGTATTCGTCTTCCCAGTATGCCTGGGCCATGGAGCTGATTGAAAGGTTCCGCCTGAGAGGCGATGAAACGATCCTGGATATCGGTTGCGGCGACGGCAAGGTCACCGCGGTCCTCGCCCATCGGGTCCCTTCCGGCGCCGTGGTCGGCATCGACAGCTCGGCGGAGATGATCGATCTGGCCGAGCGCCGATACGGCAAAACAGCCGCCTCCCGCCTGTCTTTTCAGCGCCTGGACGTCCGAAACCTGGAAGAAAAAGACCGGTTTGATGTGGTTTTTTCAAACGCCGCACTCCACTGGATCAAGGATCCCCTGCCGGTGCTCCGGCGGATGCGGCGCGCCATGAAAAAAGGCGGCCGTCTCCTTTTCCAGATGGGCGGGCGGGGAAACGCCCGGAATGGGGCGGAGGTCCTGGATCGCCTGATTTCCGGAACCTGGGCGACCTATTTCCATGACTTTGAATTTTCCTACGGCTTTTACGACTGGAACGGACCGGGAAATAGGGATTGTCAAATCCGAAAGCCTGTGATATCGGCCCTAAAAAGTTTGAATCGCCAGGCGGCTCTTTTGTCAAAAGGCTGACATTCACCGAGAAGGAGGGAACATGCGCAAGGGAATGATTTTTGTCGTCGTGTGCATGGCCATGGGCCTGATTTCGACCCCATCGGCCTGGAGCAAGACCAAACCCATCAAGATCGGGATCAATGCCCCCATTACCGGGGATATCCCCAAGGTGGGGGAAGGGACCAAGTTCGCAGCTCAGATGTGGCTCGAAGATGTCATGGCCGACGGCGGGCTGACCATCGGCGGAAAAAAATATCCGGTGGAACTGGTCATCGAGGACAACGAAGCCAAAGCCGAATCAGCGGTAAAGGTGGCCACCAAGATGATCACGGAGGACGAGATCCTCGTCATGGTGGGCCCCCAGGCATCCAAGCAGGCGGTGCCGGCCGGAGAGGTGGCCAACAACTACAAGACCCCCATGATCTCCCCCTGGTCCACCAACCCCGACACCACCAAGGAGCGTCCCTATGTTTTCCGGGCCTGTTTCCTCGATCCCTTCCAGGGGCCGGTGATCGCCAATTTCATCAAGGAGGAATTCAACTTCAAAAAAGCAGCCGTGCTGTATGATGTGGCCAGCGACTATCCCAAGGGGCTGGCGGAATTCTTCAAGAAGGCCTGGGAGGACCTCAACGGCCCGGGCTCTGTCGTGGCCTTTGAAAGCTTCACCACCAAAGACACCGATTTCAGCTCCCAGCTGACCAAAATCAAACAGTCCGGTGCGGAATTCATCTTTACCCCCCAGTATTATAACGAAGTGGCCCTCATCGTTCAGCAGGCCCATGAGTTGGGATTCAAGGCGCCCATCGTGGGAAGCGACAGCTGGGGCAGCGCGGAGACCGTGAAACTGTGCGGAAAGGATTGTTACGGCCTTTTCTTCTCCACCCATTATGCGGCTGCGGGCGCCAAGGGGGAGACCAAGAAATTCATCGATCGCTACAAGGAAAAACACGGCTATGTTCCCGATGATGTGGCGGCGTTGACCTGGGATGCCATGCGCCTGGTGGAGACCGCCCTGGTCAATTGCGGAAAGATCACCGGAAAGATTGAGAAAGACCGTCAGTGTCTGCGCGATGCCCTGGCCAAGGTCAAGGACTTCAATGGGATCACGGGAAAAATGACCTTCACCGAGGAAGGGGATCCCATCAAGTGCGCCGTGGTGGTGCGGATCAGCGAAAAGGGAGAATTCGAGTTCTACAAATCGGTTTGCCCCTAGTTTCCAAAAAGGGGTCAAGACGCCCCTTGAAGGGAAGTCGTTTCAAGCGGTGTGTCTTTTGAAAATGGAATGTTGCGGCGGGTTCGGGACGAAAGTGCCTGTGCCCGCCCTTTTTGGAAGGCGCTTTGAAGCCCCTTTTTGGGCCTAAAAGCGCGCTTCCAAGGGAACCGGATCCATGGTCTTTTTCTTCCAGAACATGATCAACGCGCTGCAGTGGGGAAGCTTTTACGCCCTCATCGCATTGGGATACTCCATGGTCTACAGTATCTTGATGCTGTTCAATTTTGCCCACGGCGACATCTTCATGGTGGGGGCCTATATCGGCTTCGGCGTATCCACTGGGATCCTCGCCCTGACGGCGGGCGGGGCCATTGCATTGCCCAACTGGCTGATCCTGGTGCTCACCATCCTTTTTTCCATGGTTTTGACCTCTTTTGTGGGCATGTTGGTGGAGCGCATCGGGTACCGGCCCCTCAGGGACGCGCCGCGGGCTTCCGCCGCCATCACGGGCCTGATGATCGGGATCATCCTGGAAACCGGGAACCTGGCCTTGCTCGGTGCCCGGCGCGTCAGTTTTCCAAGCCTCATTCAGACCGCCACCTACAACTTCGGCGGGGTGTATGTGACCAACAAGAAGATCATGATCGTGGTGGTCTCCCTGGTTCTCATGTTGGCCCTGGACCAGTTCATCCGGAGGACCAAATGGGGGATGGCGATCCGGGCCATGGCCTTTGACTACTTGGCCGTGCCCCTCATGGGCGTCTCCATCAATACCATCGCGCGGATGACGTTCGCCATCGGATCGGCCCTGGCGGCCGTGGCCGGCATCCTTTTCGGGACCGCCTACCCGGTGCTGGATCCCTACATGGGCGTCCTGTTCGGCTGGAAAGCCTTTGTAGCCGCCATCCTGGGAGGCAGGGGCTCCATCATGGGGGCATGTCTGGCCGGATTTTTACTGGGATTCATTGAAATTTTCGTGGCAATGATCTTTCCGTCCACCTTAAGGGACCTCATTGCCTACTCCATCATCATGCTTATTTTGACCTTCCGCCCCCATGGCTTTTTCGGGGAACCCTACTCTGCCCGGTTGCGGCTGTGATGCCCCCCCGGACAGAGCGCCGTGGGAGGAAATGTCCATGGCCCGGAAGGCGTTTGGATGGAAAAAAAGAAGTTTAAGATGAAACGGACCAACGCATCGCAGGCACCCGTCCCCGTGCGCCGGAAGGGTCTGATGCGGCGATGGTTTTCAGGGATTCCGCTTCTGGGGTGGTTTTCCGGGATTCTGGTGGCGGTGCTTCTGGAGCACTTCCTGGGAGATGCCCTCACCGAGGTTTTAGGGCTTCCCAAGATTCCGGTCCTCTTCGGTTTCGTGACCATGCTGAAAAAACCGGCGCTCATGCCCGGTTCCCTGGTCTTCATCGTCCTTGTCTATCTGATTCCCGTCGCGGTGACGGCCAGGCTCGGCGCCTCCGCGGCCAATGCCGTGGCGGCCCGTCTCATCCGGCGTTCGGTGGGGCTTTCGGCGGGGATTCATCTGCTCCTTTTATACGCCTGCCTCCATATCTGGGCGGATGTTTCCGCCTATCGCGTCCTGACGTTGAAATTGACCCTCATCGCCGTCATGCTTACCCTGAGCCTGAATGTCATCAACGGATACATGGGGGAGTTTTCCTGTTCCCATCCCGGCTTCATGGCCGTTGGGGCCTATGTCTGTTCCGTCTTTACCGTGGGGCTTTTTGTCAATGACCGGATTTTCGGTCAAGCCCTGTTGCCGCCTTTTCTGGCACCCTACTTTTTTCCTGTCGCCTTGATTCTCGGTGGATCGGCCGCTGCCGCGGCAGCCCTTTTTGTGGCGATTCCCTCTTTTCGGACCCGGGGCGATTACCTGGCCATCATCTCCCTGGCGTTCATGTTTATCGTCAAAAGCGTCATCGAGAACCTTGAAATCATCGGAGGCCCCAGGGGACTGGGAAGCCAGCCGGACCTGGCCGGTTTGCCCGCGGTCTTTGTCTGGACGGTCCTGTGTGTCTGGATCATCAACAACTTTGTCCGCTCCACCCTGGGGAAAGCGTTGAACGCCGTCCGGGACGATGAACTGGCCGCGGAAGCCATGACCGTAAACACGCGACGGACCAAGATGACGGCCTTCCTGTTTGCCGCGTTCTGGGCGGGGGTGGCCGGCGGGCTTTTTGCGCACGTGCTGCGGTACGTCAATCCCGGGACCTTCGGTATCCAGCGCCTGGCCGAGGTCCTGGCCATGGTCTATTTCGGGGGCCTCAACTCCGTATACGGCTCCATCCTGGGGGCTGTGGGGCTCAATCTCTTGGGAGAGGCCTTGAGGCCGTTGGAACTGTTCAAGTGGATCCTCATTCCGCTGTTGCTGATCTTGGTGATGATCTTCCGTCCCAAAGGGCTCATTGCCTTCAAGGAATTCGATCCGAAACGCGTGCTTATGCCCAGGTTCAGGTCCGAATAAGGAGTGTTTCCATGGCTCTGTTGCAAGTGGAAAAGATGACACACTACTTCGGCGGATTGAGGGCGGTTTACAATTACCATCTGAGCATCGACACGGGCCAGATCCAGGGATTGATCGGGCCCAACGGGGCCGGCAAGAGCACCATTTTCAACTTGATCACCGGCATTTATACCCCCACGGAAGGGGATATCCGCCTCGAAGGCAAGAGCATCCTCGGATACAAGCCGCATGAGGTGGCGGCCATGGGCCTGGGAAGAACCTTTCAAAACATGCAGCTCTGGCGCCACATGACGGTCCTGGAGCATGTCAAGATGGCCCGGTATTCCAAACTGCATTACGGCCTCTTGGGCGCCTTTTTCCAAACCGCGGCCCGAAACCGGGAAGAAGCCGAATCCGAAAAGAAGGCCCACCACTTCTTGAAGATGTTCGGGGTGGACCACTTCGCCGACCAGAATATTCACAATCTCCCCTACGGCGCCCAGAGGCGCGTGGAGATGGCGCGGGCCTTGGCCACCGAACCCAAGGTGCTTTTTTTGGACGAACCCACGGCGGGCATGAACCCCGAAGAACTGAAGCAGATGGTGGCCACCATCCGGCGTGTCCATGAGGAACTCGGATTGGCAATTTTTCTCATCGAACATCGGCTTCGGGTCGTCATGGAGCTTTGTGAAAGCATCCAGACCCTGGTCTTCGGAGAAGTCATCGCCGAGGGCACGCCGGAGGAGATTCGCAACGATCCCAAGGTGATCGAAGCCTACCTGGGAAAAGACCTGGTGGAGTGATGTTTTTATCCATTGAAAACCTGCATGTGTCCTACGATGGGATCCGGGCCCTCCACGGCATCGGTTTCGGGATGGACCGGGGAGAGATCGTGTGCATCATCGGCGCCAACGGGGCCGGCAAGAGCACCACCCTCCGGGCCATTTCCCGCCTGGTCAAGGCGGAACCCGGCACGCGGATGACCTTCATGGGCCGGGATCTCTTAACCTTTTCCGCGGACCGGGTGGTCAAAGAGCTGGGGATTTCCCACGTTCCCGAAGGGCGGCGCCTGTTCGGGAATTTGACGGTCCTGGAAAACCTGAAACTGGCCGCGTTTGCCAGGAAAGACAGGGAAAAGATCGAGAACGACCTTTTGCGGGTCTTTTCCATCTTCCCGCGCCTCAAGGAAAGGATGCAACAGAAAGCCGGGACCCTTTCCGGGGGGGAACAGCAGATGCTGGCCATCGGGAGGGCCTTCATGAGCGGCCGGCGCCTCATGCTGTTGGATGAACCTTCCATGGGGCTGGCCCCGTTGCTCATGAAGACTGTTTTTGATGCACTCAGGGAGATCAACCGGGAGGGCACCACCATTTTGCTCGTGGAGCAGAACGCCCGGATGGCCTTGCAGTTTGCAACACGCGGCTACGTCCTGGAAAACGGGCTTTTGGTACTCCAGGGAAGCTCCCGGGAGCTTTTCGAAAACCCCGAGGTCAAAAAGGCCTATCTGGGCGGCTGAGGAGAAAGGGGTCAATTCAACGCCGCGGGCTTTCCAGGTAGCGCTTCAGGATTTCCCAGCCGTCGGGCGTGTAGGGAACCTCCCGGGCTTCTTTCAAAATCGTTTCAATGGATAAGAATTCGCCGGAAAGGACTTCCTCTTCTTGAAGGACCATGGCACCGTCAAAGACACATCGGAAGACGCGGCCGAAAACCCGGTTGCGGGGGGTGTCGAAAAAAAGATCAAAAAGAAATTCCAACGGGACGTTTTGAATGCCAAGCTCCTCTTCCAGCTCCCGGGCGGCGGCCGCTTCATACGATTCGCCGGCCAAAACGACCCCTCCGGCCGCCACATCGAAATAGCCGGGATAGATATCCTTGGTAGGGGTCCGCTGGTGCCTGAAAAGGGCCTCCCTGGAATTGAACACAAGGATATAAACCGCCCGGTGGATGGCGTTTGAGGCCCGCATTTGAGAACGCGGCATGGCGCCGGTGGGACGGTTTTCGGCGTCCACCACCAAGACCTGTTCCTCCATGCTGAAAGTTCCTTTCGATCCTGAACGTTGCCTTTCAACGCGTTCAACGGCCGGTTCCCGTGAAAGGGCCGGGACGGGCCTTTCGAAGGGTCACTCAACAACGGATGTTCACCATAAAAAACAGGTGACCCTGCGTCAAGGACGTATCAACGCAGACGGGGCGTCCTTGAAATTTACCCCATATCTGCTACAAACACTTTCAAAACCGCCTTTTTTCAAAAAAGGCCTGAAAAGACAACAGGGGAAAAGACCATGATAAAAGCCGGCATTGTGGGTGCCACCGGCTATGCCGGGGCGGAGCTGGTCCGACTCCTCACCGGGCACCCGGACGTGGAGCTGACCGTGTTGACCTCCACCCGGTATGCGGGGAAACCCTTTGCAAGCGTCTATCCGGCCTTGACCGGGGTGGTGCATCACACCTGCGAGGCGTTTGACCCGGATGGCATCATAAAAGAAACCGACGTGGTGTTCACCGCGCTGCCCCACAAGCTCCCCATGGAGATCGTTCCGAAACTCCTGGAGGGCGGGGTGAAGGTGATCGATCTTTCCGCCGACTTCCGGTTCAAGGATCCCGCCGCGTACAGCCGGCACTACCAGGTCCACACTGCAGCCGAACTGTTGGAAGAGGCGGTGTACGGGTTGAGCGAGGTGTTTTGCGATTCGATTGAAAAGGCCAGGCTGGTGGGCAATCCCGGATGTTATCCCACGTGCAGCCTGCTTCCCCTGGTTCCCCTGATTCAAGACGGCCTCGTCGAGCCCCGGGGCATTGTGATCGATGCCAAGTCCGGCGTGAGCGGGGCAGGCCGTTCCCCCTCTTTGAAAACCCTTTTCAGTGAGGTGGCCGAATCCTTCAAGGCGTACAACGTGGGAGTCCACCGGCACGCGCCGGAGATAGAGGAAGTCTTGAGCTTGGTCGCCGCGGAACCGGTGCATGTGACCTTTGTGCCGCACCTGATCCCCATGTCCAGGGGGATGCTCGCCACGATTTATGCCCCCCTGAAGCGGAAATCAAGCCCCGATGAAGTGATGCAATCCCTCCGGCGGGCTTACGGGAAAGCGCCTTTTATCCGGCTGTTGGGCTCCGGCGGCCTCCCCGATACCCGCCATGTCCGGGGAACCAACTTTTGCGATATGGGGTTTGTCCTGGATCCGGAGGCGGGCCGCATCGTGCTCATGTCGGCCATCGACAACCTGGTGAAAGGGGCGTCCGGGCAGGCGGTGCAGAACATGAACCTGATGTGTCGTCTCGATGAGCGGGCCGGGCTGACCGGTGTGCCGTATCCGGTATGACGCCTTGAAACGGCTTCTCCTTGGGGCTTGACCGGAGACAGGGCCTTTTGGGGCCAAGAGCACGGTCCCGGTGCCAGGCGGTGGGGGAACCCCTTGACATGGCGTCTTTTTTTCACTACATAGGCCCAAACTTTTGAAAACCAAAGCAAACGGCACCGTTTGGCGCAAGCCGTCTTTGAACACTCCGGCGCAAGCGATAAAAAACAGCATCAAGAAAATTATCAAGAAAGGAGAATTTCCATGCCGGCAAAACTGATCAAGGGAACAGAGATCCGGGAGCAGATTCTGGAAGAGATCACCGCTGAAGTGGCCCAGATCAAGGAAAAGCACGGAGTCGTGCCGGGGCTGGTCACCATCCTGGTGGGTGAAAACCCGGCTTCCATTTCCTATGTGACCCTCAAGATTAAGACCGCCCATCGCGTGGGCTTTAAGGAGGTCCAGGACAATCAGCCCGAAACGATCTCGGAAGACGCCCTGTTGAACCTCATCGACCGATACAACAAGGATGACACCATCCACGGCATCCTGGTGCAATTGCCCCTTCCCAAGCACATCGACGAGAAAAAAGTCCTCAACGCCATCGACCCGGACAAGGATGTGGACGGGTTCCACCCCGTCAATGTGGGGCGCCTGATGATCGGGGGGGATGAAGTCAAGTTCCCGCCCTGCACCCCTGCCGGGATCCAGGAGATGATCGTCCGCTCCGGGGTGGAGACCTCCGGCGCCGAAGTGGTGGTGGTGGGGCGGTCCAACATCGTGGGAAAGCCCATTGCCAACATGATGCTTCAAAAGGGCCCGGGGGCCAATGCCACCGTCACCGTGGTCCACACCCGGACCAGGAATATGGATCAGCACTGCAAGCGGGCGGATATCCTCATTGTGGCCGCGGGAGTTCCCGGCCTGGTGAAGCCCGAATGGATCAAACCGGGAGCCTGTGTCATCGATGTGGGCGTGAACCGGGTGGGCGAAAAGATCAGTGAAAAGACCGGGAAAAAAGTGGCCATCCTGAAAGGGGATGTGGATTTCGATGCGGCCAAAGAGATCGCCGGATGGATCACCCCGGTACCCGGCGGTGTGGGCCCCATGACCATTACCATGCTCATGAAAAACACGCTGAAGTCCCTGAAATTCAGGTTGGGAATCGCCTGATGCATTCAACAAAAGGCGGGGGGCGGCTTTGGGAAGTCTCCCCCCGCCGATCCTCGCTTCCACGCCTTCCCGGAGGCGCGAAACAGGACGCCGGGGCGCAATCAACGAAAAAGGCTTCAAGGAAAAAAGGATCATGAAAGAGAAGTTCACCTTTTTTGTCACCAGCAATTGCACGGGGCCCGTCAAAGAAATCACCGTCTCAAGAGGCGTTTTGCGCGGGGCGGCCTTTTTCGTTTCCGTTTTATTTGCTGTGGCGAGCCTTTGGGTGGTGGATTCGTTTTCACTCCGGCATCGTTTTGGGAACCTGGCATCCAAGGGGCGCGCCGGCGCACTGGAGGAAGTTTCTCTGGCGCGACTTTGGGACCACATCAAGAAGCTGGACTATGATATCAATCGGTTCAAAAGTAAAATGGCCCGGATGTCCGCCCTTGAGGAAAAGCTCCGGCTCATGGCGAAAGTAGACTTGGGACTGGGTGAAGACCCCCATGGTGTGGGCGGCCCTTTGCCTGAGGACATGGATCCCAGGACGGCATTCAAAGCAACGCCCGGAAAGCTCCTTGTGAAGATGCGCAAAGAGATGCTGAAGCTCCAGCAGGCCGCCATTGACCGGGAGCAGAATCTCGAAACCCTTTTGGACCTCTTGGAACGGCAGTGGGAGATTTTTTCGAGAACCCCCACCGGGCGTCCGGCCCCGGGCCGGATTTCGTCCGGATACGGATGGCGCCGTTCCCCCTTTACCGGGCGCCGGGAGTTTCACAGAGGCATGGACATCGCCACCTACCGGGGGGCGCCCGTGACCGCTCCTGCGGACGGGGTCGTCAAATTTTCCGGCAGACGGGGCGGTCTCGGGAAAGTGCTCGTCATCGACCATGGACACGGCATCGTGACCCGCTACGGCCACCTGAGCAAGATCTATAAAAAGCCCGGGGATCGCGTCAAACGGGGCGATCTCGTTGCCCGGGTGGGCAACACCGGCAGAAGCACGGGCCCCCATCTCCATTACGAAATCCGGGTGGGCGGAAAAGCGGTCAATCCCAGGAAGTTCATGTTCAATTGAGATCCTCTTCGCATTCCAGGGGTTCCTGCGCCTCTTTCCTCCAGTCTTCGGTTTGACACGGATCTTCCCCTTTTTCTTAAAAGCGCCCTGTGTTATAATCCAGCTTTGATGGGTCGGACCTCCATGAGGAACCCTTAGCCGGGGAAGTGCCATGTTTTTTAATTTATTGACAAAAGTTTTCGGCAGCAAGAACGAGCGGGAGCTCAAAAGACTCGCGCCGCTGGTGGACCGGATCACAAGCCTGGAGCCCCGGATGCAGGCCCTGTCCGACGCGGAGCTCAGGGCCCGCACCGGGATGTTCAAAAATCGCCTTGAAAAGGGAGAGTCCCTGGATGCCCTCCTCCCGGAGGCCTTCGCCGTGGTGCGGGAGGCCTCCGTGCGCACGTTGAAGATGCGCCATTTCGATGTCCAGTTGATCGGCGGCATCGTTTTGCACCAGGGCAAGATCGCGGAAATGAAAACCGGGGAAGGCAAGACGCTGGCCGCCACCCTCCCCGCGTATCTCAATGCCTTGACCGGCAAGGGGGTCCATATCGTCACGGTGAACGATTACCTGGCCCGGCGCGACACGGAGTGGATGGGAAACATCTACCGGTTTCTCGGGTTGACCGTGGGGACCATCGTGCACGGGATGGACGACCGGGAACGCCTGGAAGCCTACCGCTGCGACATCACTTACGGCACCAACAATGAGTTCGGTTTTGACTATCTGCGGGACAACATGAAGTTCGACCGCTTCTCCCTGGTCCAGCGGGAGCTGCACTATGCCATCGTGGACGAGGTGGACAGTATTCTTATCGACGAGGCCCGGACACCCTTGATCATTTCAGGACCGGCCGAAAAGTCCACGCATCTGTATTACCAGGTCAACGGCATTGTGGGGCGCTTGAAGAAGGATCGGGATTTCACGGTGGACGAGAAGGCCAAGACCGTGGTCCTCACGGAAGAGGGCGTCGCCCATGCCGAGGCCATCCTCAAGGTGGAGAATCTTTATGATCCCAAATATATCGAGTTGCTCCACCACATCAACCAGGCCCTCAAGGCCCATCATCTCTTCAAGCGGGACGTGGATTATATCGTCAAGGACGGGAGCGTGGTCATCGTGGACGAGTTCACGGGGCGCCTCATGCCCGGCCGGCGGTACAGTGAGGGGCTGCATCAAGCCCTGGAAGCCAAAGAAAACGTAAAAATTGAAAACGAAAACCAGACCCTTGCCACCATCACCTTCCAAAATTATTTCAGGATGTATGAAAAACTTGCC